>CALWDR010000304.1 GCA_944376745.1 uncultured Lachnospiraceae bacterium | reverse complement strand
TTTGATATAATGGACTTTAGAAAAATGAAAGAAACCGACAATGTTAAAATTTTTGGGAAGGATTTTATGTGGGTTATCCTGATGAAGAAAAAGACAAATTCGTAAAGCGGCAAAGAAGGAGCGTGCGTCATGAGTAAATTTTTTAACGTAAGCGCAGGGTGTCAGCCGGACATCCATTATATGGTGGATTTAACGGAGCGGTTAAAGAAAATTAAGGTCATGGTGGACGCCGGGCAGTATTTTACGATCAACCGCGCCAGACAGTATGGAAAAACCACGCTGCTTCAGGCTTTGGGAGAGTTTTTGAAGAATGATTATGTGGTGGTAAGTCTGGATTTTCAGATGATGAGCCACGCTAAGTTTCAGACAGAAAATACATTTGCTCTGGCCTTTGCCGATGCCTTTGTATTGGAATTGGAAGATTCCGATGAGATATTTCCTAAGGAATTAGAACAGGTATTGGAAGAACTACGTATTGTAATAGAAGAAAAGCGTGAGAATTTTGAGTTGCCGGAGCTTTTTGAAAATTTAATCAAAATATGTCGATTTTCCAGCAAAAATATCGTCCTCATCATTGATGAGGTAGACAGTGCCACCAACAATCAGGTATTTCTGGATTTCCTGGCGCAGCTTCGGGGATATTACATCCGGCGCAGGAAAACGCCAACCTTTCAATCCGTCATTCTGGCTGGTGTGTATGATGTAAAAAATTTAAAACGGAAGTTTGTAGCGGATGATGAGCATAAAGTAAACAGTCCTTGGAACACCCGCGCAGGCAACGAGGAAAATGGGCGTTTACGCACATTTGACGACTGCCCGCGGGACTATAGGGAGCCTGCTCCCTATAGTATTGCGGCGGATTTTCTTGTGGACATGAGTTTTTCCGTAAAGGACATTGCCGGAATGTTGTCCGAATATGAAAACGATTATAAGACCGGGATGGATCTTGTGGGAATAGCAGGCCTGATTTATGATTATACCTCCGGCTATCCGTTTTTAGTGTCTCGTATTTGTAAACTGATGGATGAACGGATAGCGGGAAGCGAAGCATTTCCAAGCAAAAAAGCGGCATGGACAAGAGCTGGTGTATTGAAGGCCGTGCAAATGCTGTTAAACGAGAAGAATACGCTTTTTGAATCCTTAACGGGGAAGTTAAATGAGTATCCGGAGTTAAAGCGCATGCTGTCCTCCTTGTTGTTTCAGGGAAAAAGCATTATTTACAATCCGGATGATGAGACGATGGATATGGCGTTTATGTTTGGTTTTGTGAAGCTTGCGGAGGATGGAACGGTGGTGGTGGCAAACCGGATTTTCGAGACGCGTCTTTACAACCTGTTTTTGACCACCGCGGAGGCACAGGAAAGTGATATATATAGAGATGCAACCCAAAACAGGAATCAGTTTATCCAGAATGGCCGCCTGAATATGACCCTTGTCCTGGAAAAGTTTGTGGCTCATTTTGATGAACTGTACGGCGACAGAGGAGCGGAATTTCTGGAGGAGGACGGACGGAGGTATTTCCTTCTGTATCTCAGGCCGATCATCAACGGCGTGGGAAATTATTATATTGAGGCTCGCACCCGGAATATGGAGCGCACGGATGTGATCGTGGATTACCTGGGACAGCAGTTTGTGATCGAACTGAAAATCTGGCGGGGGAACGAGTATCACACCAGGGGCGAAGCCCAGCTGTCGGCATACCTTGATTACTACCATTTAAAAAAGGGATATATGTTGAGCTTTAATTTTAATAAAAAGAAGCAGATCGGAGTCAAGGAGCTTCATCTGGGCGATAAAATTCTGGTGGAGGCGGTTGTTTAAATACCAGTGAGAGGGGAAAACCAGCAATATGAAACTGAAAAATATTCTGATCGTCGTTCGTGATCTGGAAAGATCAAAAAAATTTTACAAAGAGCTGTTCGGGCTGGATGTGATTCTTGACAACGACGGAAATGTGATGCTGACGGAGGGATTGGTGCTCCAGGAGGCCGGCCTTTGGGAAACCTGCATTGGCCGGGAGATCGTCCCTAAGAACAATGCTGCCGCGCTGTATTTTGAGGAGAGGGATATGGAGGGTTTCTTGCGGAGGCTGGAAAGCTATGTGGAACCGATACAGTATGTCAACCGTCTGGTGGAAGATTCCCATGGGCGGAAGGTAGTTCGCTTCTATGACCTGGATGGGAATCTCATCGAGGTGGGTGCACCCATGTGAAAATCTGAACAAGGGCGGCAAAGCAGAGAGGAAATCTTGGAGTAATAATGAAGGTAAAGAATTTTTGGAACAAATACCGGGAAAAAATAGTCACTTTTTTACTGTTTAGCGTACTTTTTGTCGGTGTCATCTCTGTGATCGCCCTTGTGGGCGGCGCGGTGATGCGGCTTTTTGGGTTCCGGTATGAATCGGTGGGCAGTATCATCCTGTTTTTTGTGATCGCTTCCATCTTTTCCTATCCCGTTAGCCTGGTGGTGGAGGCGCTGCCGAAGGCATTGCTGCATTTGAAAAAGGTATCCAGACCGGCGGCTGTCTGCCTGTATCTGATTCTGGACACGGCGGCCACGGCTCTTGGACTTTGCGTTGTGGATTACTTCATGGAGAGCGTTTCCGCAACGGAGCTTGCCATTCTTGTGGTTTCCTTTCTCCTGGCGTTGTTGGGGGTGAAGGATGTGGGGAGCGGCGAAAGGACGGCGGAGGACCATAAATTGATGCATGGAAGCATTTAAAAAAGGCGAGGCTATACAAGGAGGCGGAAATGGACCGGAAAGTGATACCTGTCGGCTATGAGGACATAAAAAGAATTATTGATGAAAATTTGTATTTTGTAGATAAGAGCCTGATGATCAAGGAACTTTTGGATGAAGCGGGAATGGTGACGCTGTTTACCCGCCCGCGCAGGTTTGGGAAAACTCTGAATCTGAGTATGATCCGCCGCTTTTTTGAGGATGAACGGACGGAGCAGGGGGAGAAGATTGACAATGGTTATATTTTTGACGGACTGGCGATATCCGGCTGTGGGAAAAAATACCTGGAACATCAACAGAAGTATCCGGTCATCAGTCTGTCTTTAAAATCGGCCAAGCAGCCGGATTTCAACATGGCTTATGAAAGCCTTGTCTTTGACATAGCAGAGGAATTTCGGCGGCACAGTTATGTGCTGTGCGGAACGCAGTTAAGTGATACAGATAAGGAATTGTTCCTGGCGGTGATGGAGCGGAGAGCGGAAAAGGCCGTATATGCCAGAGCTTTGAAGCTTTTGACAGAGCTTTTGGCCCGTTTCCATAATCAGAATGTGGTCATTTTGATCGACGAATACGACGTACCACTGGGAAATGCCTACTTTAGGGGCTTTTATGATGAAATGACCGCATTTATCCGTTCCCTGTTTGAATCTGTGTTAAAGACCAACCCGGTTCTGGCTTTCGGTGTGGTTACGGGATGTCTGCGCATCAGCCGGGAGAGCATTTTTACAGGATTGAACAACCTGGAGATCCATTCCGTTTTGAGTTCCGGCTATAGCGACTGCTTTGGCTTTACGGAGGAAGAGGTCAAAGAAATGCTTGCGTATTACGGGCTTTCTGACAAGTATGAGGAATTAAGGTTCTGGTATGACGGGTATCGGTTTGGAGCGCAGGAGATATACAATCCGTGGAGTATCATCAACTATGTAAAAGCCGCGGAGAGAAACCTTGACGAATTCCCCCGGCCTTACTGGTCCAATACCTCCTTGTCATTCCGAATATGGAAATCCGTTCTATATTTCGGAGAAGCATTCTCACCTGGTTTGAGAAGAAGATGAAGACAACGGACAGAGGTCCGCTGATAACTGCTTTCGAGGAGGGAGACTGCCGGGCGGCGGAAGAGTTCATATCCGCCCAGCTTGTGGACACCATCAGTTACTTTGATTACAAAGAGAGCTACTATCACGGCTTTTTGTCAGGACTTCTCACCGGCGTGGCCGGGTATCAGACCCAGTCCAACCGGGAGAGCGGAACCGGGAGGCCGGATCTGATCCTCAGGGAAAAGAAATTTATGGGGCGGGCCATGATACTGGAGCTGAAGGTGGCGGAACGCTTCGATCAGATGGAGGAGGTCTGCCGGAAGGCCCTGGCCCAGATCGAGGAGGGGAACTACGAGGCGGAGCTTGCCGCGGACGGCTGCCGGCCCATTTTGAAGTATGGAATTTGCTTTTTTAAAAAAGGCTGTAAAATATTGAAAAATTAGATCATTTCAGGTATACTGATAGAAAAGAATCCCGCGTTGCGAGATTCTGTGTGCCGAGCGGTAATTTCATCTCCGCAAAGTGCAGATGCATCAAAGAAGGAGCGCATAAAAAATGGATCCAAATACATTTCCAACCAAAGGCAACTTAATACGGGCCAAAAATTCCCTGGCCTTATCCAGGCAGGGCTATGACCTTATGGATAAGAAGCGCAACATCCTGATCCGCGAGCTGATGGATCTCATCGATCAGGCCACCGATATTCAGTCGGAGATCGACAAGACCTTCACGGCTGCCTACCGGTCCCTGCAGAAGGCCAATATCCAGATGGGAATCCACGAGGTGGAGGCCATCAGCGAGACCATCCCGGTGGAGGAATCCATCCAGATCAAGCGGCGGAGCGTTATGGGGACGGAGATCCCTCATGTGGAATACGAGAAGGGTGCCTTAAAGCCCCCCTACGAGTTTTTCGGCACGAAAATGTCCCTGGACGAGGCCAAGGCCCAGTTTGACCGCGTCAAGGAGCTGACCATCCGGCTGGCTCAGATAGAAAATTCCGCCTACCGGCTGGCTTACAATATCAAGAAGACCCAGAAGCGGGCCAACGCACTGTCCAATATCACCATCCCCAGGTTTGAGCATCTCACCAGGGACATTCAAAATGCCCTGGAGGAGAAGGAGCGGGAGGAATTTACCAGGCTGAAGGTGATCAAGCGTATGCAGGCATCTTAAAAGCGAGAAAAAGCATCTTACAGACAGAACGCAGCCAGGAAGGAGCACCCATGAGCGACTACGAAAAAGCACTCAGAATCGTAATGGAAGTAAAGAAGGCCATTTTAGGCAAGGATGAATGCATCGTCAAGAGCGTGGCGGCCATCCTGGCCGGGGGCCATATCCTCTTAACCGATATTCCCGGGGTGGGCAAGACCACCCTGGCTGTGGCTCTGGCCAGGGCCATGTCCCTTACCACCAACCGGGTGCAGTTCACGCCGGACGTGCTGCCCTCGGACCTTCTGGGCTTCTCCATTTACCGGAAGGAGACCGGAGTCTTTGAATACCAGCCGGGCAGCGTGCTCTGCAACCTGTTTCTGGCCGATGAGATCAACCGCACTTCCCCCAAGACGCAGTCCGCCCTTCTGGAGGTCATGGAGGAGGGGCAGGTGACCGTGGAGGGCACAACGAGACCGGTGCCGAAGCCCTTCATGGTGATCGCCACCCAGAATCCCTTCGGCAGCGCCGGCACCCAGATGCTGCCGGAATCCCAGCTGGACCGCTTCATCATCAGCATGTCCTTAGGCTATCCCAATATGGCGGACGAGCTGGCCATTCTGCGGGGAGAGCACCGGCAGCAGGAGGTGGAGGCCGTAGTCACCGCCCAGGAGCTTCTGGCCCTCCAACAGCAGGTGGAGGATATTTATGTCCATGAGGACCTCTATGATTACATGGGACGGCTGGTGGTCCGCACCAGAAATCATCCTTACATGGAGCTGGGGGTCAGCCCCCGGGGAACCATCTGCCTGATGCGCATGGCCAAGGCGCTGGCGTTCCTGCGGCAGAGGACCTTTGTGGTGCCCGAGGATGTGATCGACATGGCGGTTCCGGTGATGGAACACCGGATCCAGCTTGGCAGTAAGGCCAGGATCAATCAGGTGACGGTGCCCAAAGTGATAGAAGAAATCATCGCAAGTGAGAAACGGCCTTCCTTAAAGGGGAATTCGCAATGGAACGACTGATCGCCTATCTGATACTTGTGGCTGTGACCGTTTACACAGCCGTTATATACAACAGCGCGCCCATGCTGTTTTTCGCGGGGGTGGAGTTCTTTTTGCCCCTGCTTCTTTTTCTGATGTTATTGGTTCAAACTCTGCGGCTTAAGCTCCAGCCCATGGACATGGAACGCTTTTTCGACCAGAACGAGCAGCGGCCCATGTGTTTTCTGGCGCGCAATCGAACCCGATTTCCCATCCGCAGGCTTTCCCTTCGCGTAAAATATCACAATCTCACCACCGGAGAAACAAGGACCAAGCGGGTGAAGACTGCCCTGGACCGGGGGGAGGGAAGGGTGTCCGTCCCCTGGGAGCCGCTGCAGCCCGGAATCTGGCGGGTGTCCGCCGTCAGGATACGGGTGTATGATTTCTGGAAGCTGTGGCGCCTGCCAAAACGGTCCGTCTTTGGCTGGGAGCTCACCCAGCTTCCGGCCCGCCATGAGATCTGCCTGATTCCGGGCGCCGCCCAGGAGGGAAGCGCCTGGGAGAGCCAGGAATATCATCCCCACAAAAGCGGCAATGACAGCTCCTACATAAGAGAGACAAGGGAATACCGGCCCGGAGACAGCTTAAAGAGCATCCACTGGAAGCTTTCCGCCAAAAGGGAGACCCTTCTGGTGAAGGAGTTTGGCCTGCCCTTAAGCTGCAGCCTGCTTCTGGGGCTGTCCGGGGAGGGCCTCTCCGACAAGCTTCTGGAACTTGTCTACAGCCTCCTCTGGGGCTGTCGGGAGCTGGAGCGCAGCCTGCTTCTTCTGTGGCAGGGCCAAAAGGGCGGGGAGCCCTGCCTTATGCCTGTGTTTCAGGACGAGGACGTCTATCTTGCCATGGAATTTCTGATGCGTGAAAATCTGGCTCCCTGGGACCAGGCGCCCAAACCGGAGGTCCCCTCCCGGCAGCTCTGGCTGGAGGAGGGAAGGCTTATTAAGGACGGCGTGCCCGTGGAGGATTTTTCCGGGGAAGACTGGAAGGAGCGGCTGGCCGGCATGGAGCTGATCTTATAAGGGGGGCTGGCCGGCATGGAGCTGATCTTATAAGGAACGTCTGGCCGGCATGGAACTGATACGATAAGGAACCGTTGGCGATATGGAGTGGATACTATGAACAAGCGAAATCTGATCCCGCGATTTTTAAGCCTCACACTGCTTTTGATGGCCTGCTTTCTGGCGCTGAGGGATGGCCTGTGCATAGACTGGTGGAGCACTGGCAGTCTAGTCCTCACCAGCCTTATGGTGTCTCTTTTTGTGGCCCTCATCTGCTGGAACCGCAAGACAGCGTTGGCCGGAATCCTGCTGGCAGTGGCGGCGGAGGGAGCGCTGGCTTTTGTTTTCCGCCGGCAGCTGTATCAGGAATGTCTGCAGTATTATCACCATGTCATTCCCATCATAAACAGCTATTACCGCACCGGATATCTCTATGAGGAAACCGCCCCGGCGGAAGGGCGGCTCCTTCTGTTGCTTGTGGGGATCCTGTTTGGCCTGTGGACGGGAGCCTGGGTGGCCTTAAACGGGAAAAAGCGTTTCCTGGGTCTGATTCCGGTGCTCCTGTGCTTCTTAAGCGGATTTTTGCTGGGCTACGCCCCGGGGATGGGCGCTTTCTTCTGCCTCCTGGGAGGACTGGGCATGGGCCTCTGGAATGTGCGGAAGCAGGAATCCCCTGCGGAGCGCAAAAGCCGCCGGCTGGTGTTTGTATGCCTGTGCGCCGCCATGGGGATCGCGGCTCTTGTCTATCGGCCTCTGTCCGGGAACGCCTTAAAGCATCATGACCAGTGGAAGGAGTGGCAGCTTGCCCAGGAGGATAAAATGCTGGCCCTTATGGACGGGAGCAGCTTTTGGACCAATTTATTCTGGAACTTCGGCGGTTATTCCCAGTATGCCCGCCTGTCCAATCAGCCGCCGGGGCTTGGGGACCGGGAAATCTTAAGAGTCACGGTGGAGCAGCGGCCGGAGCAGCCTGTTTACCTTAAAAATTTTACCGGCGTCTACTATGACAACGGGGTCTGGTATCCCGATTCCGGGGAGGAATTTGAGGCTTTGGCCGAAGCTTATGGAATCAGCGCGGAACAGTATGGGGCCTTTGTGCAGACCTTGAGCTATTATGACGATAGAAGCCAGCCTATGACCATCGAGCTGCTCAGGCGAACCGGAAGCACTGTTCCCATGCCCTACGGCGCCAGCCTGCCGGAGGGGGCGGAGATCCTGGACGACTGCGGGGTCCGTTTGCCGGGGAAGCGGACTTATCAGATGGAGTGGAACGAGAACGGAGGACAATATTTCCTGTTAAGTTCTTACGTGAGAAGTTTTACCAGCAATACGGCGATCATGCTGTATGAGGGGTATGAGAATTATGTCAGCGGGCAGTATATAAAATTGCCGGAAGATCAGCTCCTAAGGCTTAAGGAACATCTGCAGGAGGCGGAAGAGATTCTGTACAGCGGAAACTTGATCTACAGCTTCAATCTGGACCCGGTGCCGGAGGGACAGGACATTGTGGAGTATTTTCTTTTTGAGCAGCAAAAGGGCTACTGTATGCATTTTGCCTCCGCCGCGACCCTTGTCTACCGCGCGATGGGCTATCCGGCCCGGTATGCCAGCGGGTATCTGGTGCTGCCGGGGGATTTTGAGCGGAACGAGGACGGCACCTATACGGCGGTGGTCCGGGAGGAGCGCGCCCATGCCTGGATGGAGGTGTTCTGGGGGCCTTACGGATGGTGCTATCTTGAGGTGGCGCCCCCAAGCTATTATAATACCCTGGTACAGCAGGGAGCCCAGGAATCGGTGGCGGATATCGTGGAGTCCATTCAGCCGGTGGAGCCGGAACCGCCCCTGCAGGAGCCCGAAGAGCCGGAGGAACCCGAGGAGCCGGAGGAGCCCGAAGAACCTGTGGAGCCGGAAGAACCGGAGGAGAGCCCGGAGGAAGAACCGGAAGGAGAAGATGGGACCGGGGGAGGTACGGGCGCAGGCCATAGCGGCCTCTTTGCCAGGCTGTGGCCCATTCTCTCGGCGGTTCTGTATCCCCTGCTTGCGCTGGCGGCCCTGTGGCTGTTGATCCTGCTGCGGGTGAAGCTCATCCGCCGGAGACGACAGAGGCGGTTTGAGGACCCGGACAGCCGGAAGGCGGCGAAAGCCATTTTCCAGGAAACTCTGCGGCTTTTAAAGCTATCCGGCATCGTCTTTACCGGCAGGGAGGACGAGGGGGCCTTTGCCCGGGACACGGAGGAAGCCGTCCCCTATTTCGGCCAGGGGGAATTCACGGAGTTTGTGGAGCTTGCCCGTGTGGCCAGATACGGACAGCGCCCATTGACGGAGGGAGAGCTTAAGTACCTTCTGATGATCTACCGCAGGACCAGGAGCCACGAGGAGAGCCGGATGAAATGGCACCGCAGGCTGTACTGCCGGTATGTGCTGGGGCTGCTGTGAGAAAACAGGATTTTGGCGCCGCCATTCAGAAACAGGATGGTTGGCGTTCTTGTCTGGGAAAGCCGGAATCTGTGCAATGTAAAAGGATTTTGACAGGGAAAAGGGCGGCGTGGAAAAGAGATTTGCTGGACGGAGGGCGGATTTTCCTTTAAGATGATACTGACAACAACAAGGAGGCAGACGAAATGGAGATAGGGGCGAAGATCAAGAACGCGCGGACGGCAGCGAAGCTCACCCAGGAGCAGGCGGCGGAGGCCCTTGGGGTCAGCCGTCAGACCATTTCCAACTGGGAGAATGAGAGGACATATCCGGACATTGTCAGCGTGGTGCGGATGAGCGATCTCTATGGCGTCAGCCTGGACCATCTGTTAAAGGAGGAAAAGCCTATGTCAGACTATCTGGATTACCTGGAGGAAAGCACCAACACCGTAAAAAGCAGGCGCAGACTGTCCCTGATCATTTTGATCGCCGTCTACCTGGGGATCTGGGCATTTTCCCTGATCTCCTTCTGGCTACTGGGAAGCGGCTCCGACGCTTTGGGCTACAGCCTGATGTATTTGTATTTTCTACTGCCCGTCACGACCTTTGTGATCTCCCTGCTGATCGGCCGGAACGACTACTGGGGAAAATGGAAATGGATTTCCAGCCTTGTCTTTGGCGTTCTGTATATGCTGGCGCCCTACGCCACCTTCAGCACCGCCAACATGATCCGCTTTGACAAGCTCAACGCGCCCCAATGGGGCGTACTGATCGCGGGAGTGATCCTGTCCCTCTTTGGTATGGGGATCGGTCATCTTATCTATTGTGTCAGGTCAAAAAGGTCTCGATGAGAGGGCTTATATGGAAAGGAGAGTGAGAATATGCGAGAAATAAAGATCCCCGTTGGCAGGTCCGGATTTGCCGATATTCGGCAGAATCGTTATTACTTCGTGGACAAAAGTGGTTTGATATCGGAATTATTGAAAACAGACGCTACACAGGTTACTCTGATCACCCGCCCGCGGCGTTTTGGAAAAACGCTGGGTATGAGCATGCTGTCGGAATTCTTTGATATCCGCAAGGACAGTTCGGTTCTGTTTGAGGGACTTGCGGTTGCAAAGGACAGGGAGCTGTGTCATAAATGGATGAATCAGTATCCCACGTTGTTTCTCTCCTTTCGGAGCGTTGACGGACTGAATTTTAAAGAAGCGTATTCCATGCTGACGGCAGTGGTCGCCAGGCTTTATACGGAGCATTATTATATAATGGAGCATCCGGCATTTACGGCTCTGGAAAAAGAAGAGTTTTACCGGGTGACAGCGAAAACGGCATCCCGGGAAGAAGTGAAAAACAGCCTTTGGAATCTGACACGGATGCTGACCGTTTATTATGGAAAACCGGTGATCCTGCTGTTGGATGAATATGATGTTCCGCTGGCGAAGGCCAGTGAAAAAGATTTTTATATAGAAATGCTGGATATCGTCAAGGGGATCATGCAGGTGATCAAGGATAATCCGTTTTTGAAATTTGCGGTGATCACCGGCTGCCTGCGACTTGCGAAGGAGAGCATTTTTACCGGAACAAATAATTTTGTGTCAGATACGATTTCTGATACAAGGCTGAATGAATATTTTGGATTTACCCAGACGGAAGTAGATCAGATTTTGCAGGATACAAAGCTGCAGTCTCATGGGAGGGAGATGCAGGAGTGGTATAATGGTTACCGTTTTGGTGATTGTAATATATATTGTCCTTGGGACGTGATGAACCATGTAAAAAACCTGTTGCTGAATCCGGATACAAAACCGGCCAGTTACTGGAAGAATTCCAGCGACAATGCCATCATCCGTTCTTTTCTTGATTATTCCGGGGATACGGTGACAAAGAAATTTGAAAAGCTGTTGTCCGGGGAGACGATTGTCCAGAAAATAGAAGAGGACTTGACCTATGACTACCTGCATGGGTCGGAAGAGAATCTGTGGAGTATTCTTTATCTGACGGGATATCTGACAAAAGCGGAGAATTCTGTCAAAGAGAAAGCTGCGGCAGAACCTGTGGAGAAAGGCTGCCTTGCCCTTACGATCCCAAATGCGGAGATTCGGGAAATTTTTGAATCAACCGTTGTAAAATGGTTTGAAGAAAGCGCGAGACAGTGGGACCGCAGGGCGTTGTTTGCAGCCGTATGGGCCAAAGATGTGGCGACGATCACTTCAGAAATGACAAAGCTGCTGCGACGGACCATCAGTTATCACGATTACAGGGAGGATTTCTATCATGCTTTCTTTGCGGGAATATTTGCAGGGGCAGGTTACACGGTGGAATCCAACCGGGAGCATGACGAGGGGCGAAGCGATGTGATAGTCCAGGATTACGTCGGCGACAGAGCCGCAGTGTTTGAAGTCAAATATTCCAGGAGTCAGGAGGCATTGGAGAAAGATTGCACCGAAGCCCTTGCCCAGATGGACAGCCGCATGTATGCGGAAGCGTTGAAGGAGGATTACTCTGAAGTGATCTGTTATGGTATATCATTTTTCAAAAAGAGATGCCTGGTAAAAAAAGTGGGTTGACACCCCATAACAAGAAGTGTATAATCGTATACAATCATGCAACGTGTATTTTTGTATACAATTATACACTTTTTGCCATTGCAAGGCAACCACGACCTGCCCGCCAGCGCGGGCAGGCAGAAAATCAGAAAGGCGGCGTCAACCCATGAGAGAAGTAATCATGAACAAACACACCAACCTGCTCCAGCTGGAGGAGCATTTCTATCAGCTGGTGGACGTGGAGGAGCCAAACACCTTCCGCAACCTCTTTCCCTACGAGGAAATCCCCAAGATAGCCTTCAACGACAGGGTCGTTCCCCACAACATGCCCGAGCAGATCTGGATCACGGATACCACCTTCCGGGACGGGCAGCAGTCCAGGGCTCCCTACACCACGGAGCAGATCGTGGCCATCTACGATTACCTGCACCGTCTGGGAGGACCAAAAGGGCTGATCCGCCAGAGCGAATTTTTCCTCTACAGCAAGAAGGACCGGGACGCCGTCTACAAATGTATGGAGCGGGGCTATCAGTTCCCGGAGGTCACAAGCTGGATCCGGGCCAGCAAGCAGGATTTCCAGCTGGTGAAGGACATCGGCATGAAGGAGACGGGGATTCTGGTGAGCTGCTCTGACTACCATATTTTCTATAAGATGAAAATGACCCGGCGGGAGGTCATGAACCATTATCTGAGCGTCATCCGCGAGTGCCTGGAGACCGGCGTAAGCCCCAGATGCCACCTGGAGGACATCACCCGCTCGGACATTTACGGCTTTGTGATCCCCTTCTGCCTGGAGTTGATGAAATTAAGCGAGGAGTACAAGATTCCCATCAAGATCCGGGCCTGCGACACCATGGGCTACGGGGTGAATTTTCCCGGAGCGGTGATCCCCAGAAGCGTTCCCGGCATCATTTACGGCCTTCACACCCACGCCGGGGTGCCGAACGAATGGATCGAGTGGCACGGCCACAATGATTTCTACAAGGCGGTGAACAACTCCACCACGGCCTGGCTGTACGGGGCCTGCGGCGTCAACTGCTCCCTGTTCGGCATCGGGGAGCGCACCGGCAATACGCCCCTGGAGGCCATGGTCTTTGAGTACGCCCAGCTGAAGGGCACCCTGGACGGCATGGACACCACCGTGATCACGGAGCTGGCGGAGTATTACGAGAAGGAGCTTCACTACACCCTGCCTAGCCAGACGCCCTTTGCGGGGAAGAATTTCAATGTGACAAGGGCCGGCATCCACGCCGACGGCCTTCTGAAAAATGAGGAGATCTACAACATTTTCGACACCGGGAAATTTTTGAACCGTCCGCCTCTGGTGGCCGTGTCCAACACCTCCGGCCTGGCGGGCATCGCCCACTGGATCAACACCTATTACCGCTTAAAGGACGAGCGCCAGGTGGACAAGAATTCTCCGCTGGTCAAGCAGGTGAAGGAGTGGGTGGACAAGCAGTATGACGAGGGCCGCGTCACCGTCATCACGGACAATGAGCTGGTGGTCGTGATAACTGACTGTTGTAAAAATCTCGGAATTGTATTATAACTATAAGGAGGGATTTTGAATGGATGATAACCAGTCCCTGGGACAGCGGGTATTTCACCGTATCCGGGAGGATATTCTGTCTGGAAAATATGGCAAGGACGAGGAGTTAAAGGAGAAGACCATCGGCGACGAGCTGGGGGTCAGCCGCACGCCGGTGCGGGAGGCCCTGCGCCAGCTGGAGCTGGAGGGCCTTGTGACCATCATTCCCAACAAGGGCGCCTACGTGGTGGGCTTTTCGGCCCAGGACATCCACGACATCTATGAGATACGCTCCCTGCTGGAGGGACTCTGTGCCAGATGGGCGGCGAAGCGGGCCACCCCGGAGCAGCTGGAGGCCCTGGAGGAGATCATGATGCTGTCGGATTTCAAGGTGCAGAGAGGGCATTTCGACCAGCTGGTGGAGCTTGACAACAAATTTCACCAGCAGCTCTACGAGGCCTCCGGCAGCAAGGTGCTGGAGCATGTACTGCGCAATTACCATCACTATGTGGAGCGGGCCCGCAAGATGACGCTGCCGGTGCCCAAGCGGTCCGTGGAATCCAACGAGGAGCACCGCCAGATCCTTGCGGCCATCAGGGACAAGGACGAGGACCAGGCCGAGGTCCTGGCCAACCGGCACATGATGAACACCATTCAAAACTTTGACAGATTGTATTTACGCAAATGAAAATGGAGGATACGCACATGGAAAAAATCAAAATGACGACCCCCCTGGTGGAGATGGACGGGGACGAGATGACAAGGATCCTTTGGAAAATCATCAAGGAGGAGCTTCTCTTACCGTTCATCGACCTTAAGACCGAATACTACGATCTGGGCCTGGAGCACCGCAACGAGACCGACGATCAGGTGACCTTCGACTCCGCCTACGCCACCAGGAAGTATGGCGTGGCGGTAAAATGCGCCACCATCACCCCCAACGCGGCCCGCATGGACGAGTACAACTTAAAGGAGATGTGGAAGAGCCCCAACGGCACCATCCGGGCCATCTTAGACGGCACCGTGTTCCGGGCCCCCATCACGGTCAAGGGCATCGAGCCCTGCGTCCGCAACTGGAAGAAGCCCATTACCATCGCGAGACACGCCTACGGGGACGTCTACAAAGCCTCGGAGATGAAGATCCCTGGTCCGGGAAAATGCGAGCTGGTGTACACGGACAAGGACGGCAACGAGACGAGAGAGCTGATCCACGAGTTCGCGGGACCGGGCATCATCCAGGGACAGCACAACCTGAACAAGTCCATCGAGAGCTTTGCCAGAAGCTGCTTTAACTACGCCCTGGACACGAAGCAGGACCTCTGGTTTGCCACCAAGGACACCATTTCCAAGAAATATGACCACACCTTCAAGGATATTTTCCAGGAAATCTACGACGCCGAGTACGCGGAGAGATTCCAGGCGGCGGGGATTACGTATTTCTACACCCTGATCGACGACGCGGTGGCCAGGGTGATGAAGGCCGAGGGCGGCTTTATCTGGGCCTGCAAGAACTATGACGGGGACGTGATGAGCGATATGGTGTCCAGCGCCTTCGGTTCTCTGGCCATGATGACCTCCGTGCTGGTATCCCCGGAGGGCTATTATGAGTACGAGGCGGCCCACGGCACCGTCCAGCGCCATTATTATAAGCACTTAAAGGGCGAGGAGACCTCCACCAACTCGGTGGCCACCATCTTCGCCTGGACCGGAGCCCTGAGAAAGCGGGGCGAGATGGACGCCATCCCGGAGCTTTCCGCCTTCGCGGACAAGCTGGAGCAGGCCTGCCTGTCCACCATCGAGAGCGGGAAGATGACCAAGGACCTGGCGCTGATCACCACCCTTGATGAGCCCACGGTGTTAAACAGCCAGGATTTTATCAGGGCAGTGAGGACAACACTGGAGACCTTGCTATAAAACATATCAGGAGGAGACCATGGTTTTAGCATGCCAAAATATCTGTAAGGCCTTTGGCACGGATGAAATCATCAAAAATGCGTCCTTTCATATCGAGGCCAATGAGAAGGCGGCTCTTGTGGGGATCAACGGCGCGGGAAAGACCACCTTACTTCGCATCATCATGGGTGAATTGTCCGCGGACAGCGGGCAGGTGATCCTGGCCCGGGGCAGGACCATCGGGTATCTGCCCCAGAACCCGGAAATTCAGGGGAACCGCAGCATTTATGAGGAGGTGCTCTCCGCCAAGGCCTATGTGATCTCCCTGGAGGAGCGCCTGCGGACCATGGAGGCGGAGATGAAGTCCGTGGCCCCGGACAGGCTGGAGGAATTTATGGATTCCTATAACAAGCTGCACCAGGAGTTTGAGCAGCTGGACGGCTACACCTACAGAAGTGAGATCGCCGGGGTGTTGAAGGGGCTGGGCTTTTCCGAGGAGGAATTTCAAAAGGGCATGCAGGAGCTCTCCGGCGGCCAGAGGACAAGGGTGTGTCTGGGTAAGCTGCTTCTGACCAGGCCCGACATCATTTTGCTGGATGAGCCCACCAACCATCTGGACATCGGGGCCATCGGCTGGCTGGAAACGTATCTGGCAGGTTACCGGGGGGCGGTTCTGATCGTGTCCCATGACCGGTATTTCCTGGATAAGGTGGTCACCAAGGTCATCGAGCTGGACCGGGGACAGGCGGCCGTCTACAACGGCAATTATTCCGCCTACGCCGAAAAACGGGCCCAGGTACGGGAAACGCTCCTAAAGCAGTATTACAACCAGCAGCGGGAGATCAGGCACCAGGAGGAGGTCATTGCCAAGCTTCGCTCCTTCAACCGGGAGAAATCCATCAAGCGGGCGGAATCCAGAGAAAAAATGCTTCAGAAGATCGAACGCCTGGAGAAGCCCACCGAGGAAAATACCGACATCAAGCTGAAGCTGGAGCCCCGTATCTTAAGCGGCAGCGACGTGCTGACGGTGGAGCATCTGTCCAAGGCTTATCCGGGCCAGCAGCTTTTTTGCGATCTGAATTTTGAGATCAAGCGGGGAGAGCGGGTGGCTTTGATCGGCGACAACGGCACCGGCAAGACCACCATTTTAAAGATCATCAACGAGGCGGTGGCCGCGGACGAGGGCACCGTGACCCTGGGGGCCAACGTCCATGTGGGCTATTACGACCAGGAGCAGCAGGTCCTTCACATGGAGAAGACTCTGATGGAGGAGCTCTCCGACGCCTACCCGGAGCTTACCAACACCCAGATCCGCAACCTGCTGGCGGCCTTCCTCTTTACCGGGGACGAGGTCTTTAAGCGGGTGGGGGATCTAAGCGGAGGCGAGCGAGGGCGGCTCTCCCTGGCCAAACTCATGCTCTCCAAGGCCAATCTGCTGATCTTGGACGAGCCCACCAACCATCTGGACATCACCTCCAAGGAGATCCTGGAACAGGCCTTAAACCGCTATACGGGCACGGTGCTGTTCGTCTCCCATGACCGCTATTTTATCAACAAGACGGCCACCCGGATCTTAAATCTCACCGGCGGCAGGCTGGTGAACTACCTGGGCAACTACGATTACTATCTGGAGAAATCCAGGGAGCTTCAAGAGAGCCGCAGGGAAGGCCGGGAGTCCGCCAGAATCCAGGGAAGCTTAGCCGGAGGCGGCAGAACTCAGGAAGCGGCGGAAGGTTTTGGACATATCCGGGAGGAGAGCGACACCAAGCAGGACTGGAAGCAGCAGAAGGCCCAGGAGGCCAGAAAGCGGAAGCTTCAAAATGACTTAAAGAAGGCGGAGGAGGCCATCGAGGCCACGGAGCAAAGGATCGCCGAGCTGGAGGAGCTCTTCGCGGACCCGGAGATCGCCACCAACACCGCCAGGCTGAACGAGCTGCATCAGGAGTACAACGGCTGTCAGCAGGAGCTGGAGCATCTCTACGAGCGCTGGGAGGAGCTGGCCGGGGAGGCGGTCTGAGGTTACTTTTCATGGGGTGGGGAAAATAGGCAAACCTCCAGACAAAAACTGTCCGTTGAATATTTCCCCACCCCATGAAAAATAACGGTCTGAGGGCTGCCCGGAACTGTTAAATTTTTCACACATTGACAGAACGGGAAGGATTTTATATAATGGGTGAGAGCGTTTTACGCAGAGGAGGAATGAAACATGGAAAAGGACATCTCCCAGGCCGTCATTCGCAGAATGCCCAGATATTACCGTTATTTAGGCGAGCTGCTGGATGCGGGCGTGGAGCGGATTTCATCCAATGAGCTCAGTGCCCAGATGAAGGTGACCGCATCCCAGATACGGCAGGATTTGAATAATTTCGGCGGCTTCGGCCAGCAGGGCTACGGGTATAACGTCCGGTTCCTCTACGAGGAGATCGGCAAGATCCTTGGCCTTGACAAGCAGTACCACATCATCGTGATCGGCGCGGGCAATCTGGGTCAGGCCCTGGCCAATTATGTAAAATTTGAGAAGCGGGGCTTCATCATCACCGGTCTTTTCGATGTGAATCCGGCTTTGAAGGGCCTCTCGGTCCGGGGGATACCGGTGCGGATGCTGGAGGAGCTGCCGGAATTTGTGAAGAACAACAAGATCGATATAGCGGCTCTGACCATGCCCAAGGAGAGCGCCAGCCAGGTGGCCAATCAGGTGGTGGAGCTTGGGATCAACGCCATCTGGAATTTTGCCCATCTGGATCTGGAGCTTCCCCCGCACGTTGTGGTGGAAAATGTACATCTGTCCGACAGTCTCATGCAATTATCCTACAACATTGTCAAGCGGGAGCAACACGCAAAGAGACAGTCCTAGAGGGACTGTCTGTTTCCCTTCGCAGTCCGGCCACGCGGTTCCCCACAGCGGACCGGCGGGCAGGACTGCCTGTTTTTCTATTCGGAGGCATATATGAGAATACTGGTAAACAGCCGTGAAATGAAAGCCTGTGACAGCTGCACCATCGAGCATTTCGGCGTGCCCTCCCTGGTGCTGATGGAGCGGGCGGCTCTGGCGGTGGTGGAGGAGCTTTTAAAGGAACCTGTAAAAAGGGACCGCTGTCTGGTGGTCTGCGGTCTTGGAAACAACGGCGGCGACGGCCTGGCCGTGGCCCGTCTCCTGTATCAGAAGGGCAGTCAGGTGACGGTGCTCTGGGGCATGAAGCGGGAAAAAGCCACCCCGGAGACCTTAAAGCAGTACGAGATCCTCTGCCGGTACGGGATTCCCGTGGTGGACACACTGCCGGAGGAAGCCTTTGACGTGATCGTGGACGCCATGTTTGGCATCGGCCTTTCCCGGCCCATTGAGGGCGCCTGCCGAAAGCTCATCGAGGCCCTCAATGAGAGAGCGGGCTATAAGGTGGCGGTGGATATCCCCTCGGGGGTCTGCGCCGACACGGGGCAGGTACTGGGCTGCGCCTTCCGGGCCGATCTGACCGTGACCTTCGCCTACGAGAAAGTGGGACTTCTGCTTGCCCCCGGCGCGCTGTACTGCGGCAGGGTGGCGGCAGCCGACATCGGCATCGACGAAAATAGCTGGCAGAAGCGGCGGCCCACGGCTTTTGCACCCCAGAAAGGGGATATCAGCCGGCTTCCCAGGCGGCAGGTATTTTCCAACAAGGGCAGCTACGGGCGGGTCCTGGTGATCGCGGGCAGGAGAAATATGGCCGGCGCCGCCTATTTCAGCGGGAAGGGAGCCGCCATGACCGGCTGCGGCCTGGTCAAGATCCTGACCACGGAGGACAACCGGGTCATCCTGCAGGAACTGTTTCCGGAGGCGATTTTGGAGACCTGGGAGGAGCAGAGGAAGGAAAAATTTTTAGAGACCGTGGCCTGGGCGGACGTGGTGGTCGCCGGGCCGGGGCTTGGCACCGACACGGCCATAGGCATGATGTTAAAGACTCTGCTTTTGGAGTGCGATAAACCGCTGATCCTGGATGCGGACGCCCTGAATCTGATGGCCCGGGAGCCGGAGCTTTGGGACCTCAGAAAAAGAAAGCAGGAGGAGGCGGACAGCCAAGGAGCCCCAGAAGGAAAGGCAGACAGCCCGGAAGCTTATGCTGGAGCAGAGGATGGGCAGAGAGCCTGCCTGGGGCCGGTGATCGTGACTCCCCATCTGGGGGAGATGGCCAGGCTCACGGGAAGCTCCATACCGGAATTGAAGGAAGATCTTCCGGGGGCGGCCTTGGCCTTCGCGAAGGCCCAGGGCGTCATCTGCGTCCTCAAGGACGCCCGGACGGTGACGGCCCTGCCGGAGGGGACCTTCTACATCAACACCAGCGGCAACAACGGCATGGCCACCGCGGGGGCGGGGGACGTGCTCACGGGCGTCATCGCCTCCCTGCTGGCTCAGGGAGCGGCGCCAAAGGAGGCCGCCTGGCTGGGCGTGTACCTGCATGGCCTGGCCGGGGACGCGGCGGCGGAGAGAAAAGGGCGCTATAGCATGACGGCCTCGGATCTGATCGAGGGGATCGCGGAGATCACCAGGAAGGAAGCGGAACATGAATAGCTACAGCAGAGTTTATGCGGCGGTGGATCTGGATGCCATACTGCATAACATAGAAGCAATGAAGGGAAACATCAACGAGAACACCCGGATCATGGCCGTCATCAAGACCGACGGCTACGGCCACGGGGCCGTCCCCATCGGACGGGTGCTGGAGCCCGTATCCTGCGTGTGGGGCTATGCGGTGGCCACGGCGGAGGAGGGGCTGATCCTGCGCAGGAACGGGCTGAAAAAACCCATTCTTGTGCTGGGCGCCACCTTCCCGGAGCAGTACAGGGCTCTGGCGGAGGCGGACATCCGCCCCACGGTATATTCCTTAAAACAGGCCCTTGCCATGTCCGGAGCCCTTACGGGGACCGGCCTGGACTTAAAGCTCCATGTCAAGATCGATACCGGCTTAAGCCGCCTGGGCTTCCAGGTGACGGAGGAGGCCGCGGAGGAGATCGCACAGATCTCTGGCCTTCCGCATATGATATTGGAGGGCGTTTTCACCCATTACGCCAAGTCGGACGCGGCGGACAAGACCATGGCGAAGGAGCAGCTTTCAGCCTTTCATACCATGGAGGAGCTGCTGCGGCAGCGGAAGGTAACCTGGTCCCTCTGCCATTCCTGCAACAGCGGAGGGATCATCGACCTTCGGGAGGCCAATATGGACCTGGTGCGGGCTGGCATCAGCCTCTATGGCATGTGGCCCTCCGACGAGGTGCACAAGGAGCGGGTGGACTTACGGCCAGCTCTGTCCTTAAAGAGCCGGGTGGTTTTTGTGAAGGACTTACCGCCTGGCAGAACCATCAGCTACGGAGCCACCTACACGGTGAAGGAGCCTATGCGGGTGGCCACGATCCCCGTGGGCTACGGGGACGGCTATCCCAGAAGCCTCTCCAACCGGGGCTATGTCCTGATCCGTGGACAGAAGGCTCCCATCTGCGGGCGCATCTGCATGGACCAGTTCATGGTGGATGTGACCCATATTCCCGGCGTGGCCGAGGGGGATGCGGTGGTGCTTGTGGGCTCCGACGGTGAGGAGACCATCACCATGGAGGAGATCGGCGAGCTGTCCGGCCGGTTCAACTATGAGTTCGCCTGCGATCTGGGCAAGCGTATTCCCCGGGTCTATTTTCGAGGCGGCGCCGCCGTGGAGGCCAGGGATTATTTCGGGGAATAGGGCTTTATGGAGCTTTGGAGGATTCGTTGCTGCCCGTAGACAAATTCCGTGCGGAAGAGGGAATACACACAAGAAAAATGGGAAGAATAGGATGGTAAACCTATAATCACAAATTTTTGGAGTGTGAAACGATGATTATCCGAAGAGGAGATATTTTCTATGCAGATTTGCGCCCGGTGGTGGGCTCGGAGCAGGGCGGCATCCGCCCGGTGCTGGTGATCCAGAACGACATCGGCAACCGGCACAGTCCCACCGTCATCTGCGCGGCCATTACGTCCAAGATGAACAAGGCGAAGCTTCCCACCCATGTGGAGCTGGACGCCAGGAGGTACTCGTTGGTGAAGGATTCCGTGGTCCTGCTGGAGCAGCTTCGCACCATAGATAAAATACGCCTGAAGGATAAGGTGTGCCATCTGGACATGGAAATCCTGCGGAAAGTGGACAAAGCTCTGGAGATAAGCCTGGAATTATATACATAAGCTTGACGGGACTTTGGATTTTATGGTATATTTTCAAGTGTTTATACAATAAAAATTGCAAAAAGAAAAGGAGTTGGAAACGTTATGGACGACGGCGGTAATCCTCTCATAGGACTTATCGTATTTGTAGTGCTGCTTCTTCTTGACGCGGTACTGTACGGATTTGCCATTGCGGCTGACAATGTGAGCGACAGCCTGGTGGACAAAAAGGCGGAGGAGGGAAACAGGCGGGCCCTGTGGCTTAAGAAAGTTTTGGCTCCCCCCTGCAAGGTGTATCATATCATGCAGCTCTGGATGACCCTCATCGGCGTGACCGTGGGGATCTATCAGGGAAGGCTGTACGGCAGGCTTGCCTACGAGGCCTTTTTTTCCACGGGAGAGCGGGAATGGCTGCTGCCCCTCTGTTATGCGGCGGCGGCGCTGATTAGTATCCTTCTTCTGGTTTCCTTTGGAATCCTGGCGCCCCAGAAGCTGGCCCTTCGAAAGAGCGAGCAGTGGGCCTTCCGGCTGGCGGGGCTCGTCCGCTTTCTCACTGCGCTGTTTACGCCTCTGGGATTTCTTGCGGAGAAGCTCTCCAACCTGGTGGTGCGCATCTGCGGGATGGACCCCAATGCTGACCTCGACGACGTGACCGAGGAGGAGATCATCTCCATGGTCAATGAGGGCCATGAGCACGGGGTGCTGGAGGCCAGTGAGGCGGAGATGATCCACAACATCATCGAGTTCGCGGATAAGGAGGCCGGCGATATCATGACCCACCGCAAGCATGTGAAGGCGGTGGACGGGGACAAGACCCTGGAGGAAGCGCTTCCGTATATGCTTGAGAAAAATAACTCCAGGTTCCCGGTATTTAAGGGAAATATCGACTATATCACCGGTGTGGTACATATCAAGGACGCCATGATCTTAAGCCGCCAGGAGTCATTCCTGAAGCTGCCCCTAAGCAAGGTGCCGGGGCTGGTGCGGGAGGTGACCTTTATCCCGGAGACCCGAAATATCAATATGCTGTTTCGGACCATGCAGTCCCAGAAAAATCACATGGCCGTGGTGGTGGACGAATACGGACAGACGGCGGGCATCGTGACCATGGAGGACATTCTGGAGGAGATCGTCGGCAATATCCTGGATGAATACGACGAGGACGACGCGCTGATCTTAGCCCAGAGCGACGGAAGCTACCTGATGCGGGGCATGGCTCCCCTGGACGAGGTGTGCGAGGTTCTGTCCCTGGAATACGAGGAGCTTGAGGATTACGAGACCTTAAACGGGTATCTGATCTCACGGATCGACAAGATCCCCAACGACCATGAGCAGTTTGAGGTGACGGACCGGGGATACCGGTTCTCCGTTCTCTCCGTGGAGAACAAGATCATTCAGACCGTGCGGGTGACAGCATTGCCGAAGCCGGCCGAGGAGAGCGAGGAGGAAAGCGACGGGAAGGAGCCCTAGGCTCCTTGCAGAATGGAGTTGGCGGAGCCGGTGCGGGGGCCTGTTACAAGAATTATAAAATCTGGAAAAGAGGAAAGAACATGTCAGGACATTCGAAATTTGCCAATATCAAACACAAAAAAGAGAGAAACGACGCGGCCAAGGGAAAGATCTTTACCATCATCGGGCGCGAGCTTGCGGTGGCTGTGAAGGAGGGCGGTCCGGACCCCGCCAACAACAGCAAGCTGCGGGATGTGATCGCCAAGGCCAAGGCCAACAATATGCCCAACGATACCATTGACCGGGGCATCAAGAAGGCTGCCGGGGACGCCTCCTCCGTCAACTATGAGTATGTGTCCTACGAGGGGTACGGTCCCGGCGGCATCGCCATCATCGTCGACGCGCTGACGGACAACAAGAACCGGACAGCCGCCAATGTGCGCAGCGCCTTCACCAAGGGAAAGGGAAATATCGGAACGCCGGGCTGCGTTTCCTATATGTTTGACAAGAAGGGGCAGATCATCATCGACAAGGAGGAGTGCGAGATGGACGCCGACGATCTGATGATGACGGCCCTGGACGCCGGAGCGGAGGATTTCTCCGAGGAGGAGGACAGCTTCGAGGTGATCACGGACCCGGACGCCTTCAGCGAGGTGCGTCAGAAGCTGGAGGAGGCAGGAATCCCCATGGCCCAGGCAGAGGTGACGATGATCCCCCAGAACTGGGTGGAGCTTGCGGACGAGGAAGCCGTGAAGAATCTCCAGCGCACCCTGGATATGCTGGACGAGGACGACGACGTGCAGGCTGTCTACCATAACTGGGAGGAGTAGCAGAGGCCAGCGGGATATTTTATAGCGGAGAACAGCGGGATAATTTATCAGGAGGAAAGGGAATATGAGCGACAATTACAGACAGGAGACCATTTGCATTCAGTCCGGCTGGAAGCCGAAAAACGGGGAGCCCCGGATCTTGCCGATCTATCAGAGCACGACCTTCAAGTACGACGACAGCGACCAGATGGGGCGGCTGTTTGATCTGGAGGAGAACGGGTATTTCTATACCCGGCTGCAAAATCCCACCAACGACGCGGTGGCGGCCAAGATCACCGAGCTGGAGGGCGGCGTGGCCGGCATGCTGACCTCCTCGGGACAGGCGGCCAACTACTATGCCATTTTCAATATCTGCGAGGCCGGGGATCATTTCGTGTGCTCCTCCACCGTGTACGGAGGCACCTTCAACCTCTTCGGCGTGACCATGAAGAAGATGGGGATCGACTGCACCTTTGTGGACCCGGACGCCTCCGAGGAGGAGATCGGCAAAGCCTTCCGGCCCAACACCAAGGCGCTGTTCGCGGAGACCATCGCCAACCCCGCCCTGGTGGTGGTGGACATTGAAAAATTCGCGCGCATTGCCCATTCCCACGGCGTTCCGCTGATCATGGACAATACCTTCCCAACGCCCATCAACTGCCAGCCCTTCAAGTGGGGAGCGGACATCGTGACCCACTCCACCACCAAATACATGGACGGCCACGCCATGTGCGTGGGCGGCTGTATCGTGGACAGCGGCAATTTCGACTGGACCAGATACCCGGACAAATTTCCGGGCCTGACACAGCCCGATGAGTCCTACCACGGCATCATCTACACCGAGCGTTTCGGCAAGGGGGCCTACATCACCAAGGCCACCGCGCAGGTCATGCGGGACTTAGGCTCCATCCAGTCTCCCCAGAACGCTTTTCTGCTGAACGTGGGGCTGGAAACTTTGCACCTTAGAGTTCCCCGCCACTGCGAGAACGCCCAGAAGGTGGCGGAGTTCTTAAACAGCCACGAGCGCGTGGCCTGGGTAAATTACGCGGGGCTTCCCGACAATCCCTACCACGCCCTGGCACAGAAGTACATGCCGAAGGGCACCTGCGGCGTTATCTCCTTCGGCATCAAGGGCACCCGGGAGGAGACGGTGGCATTTATGGACAGGCTGAAGATGATCGCCATCGTGACCCACGTGGCGGACGCCAGAACCTGCGTTCTGCACCCCGCCAGCCACACCCACCGGCAGCTGAACGACGAGCAGCTTCGGGAAGCGGGCGTAAAGCCGGATCTGATCCGCCTGTCCGTGGGCATCGAGCATGTGGACGACATTATCGGGGATCTGAGGCAGGCTCTGGAACAGTAGGGAAAATATCCGCGCAGGCGCGGCTGTTTGGCCCGCTGCCCGCGGAAGAATCCGCGCAGGCGCGGCTGTTTGGCCCGCTGTCCGCGGAAAAAAAGGATAAAGGGGGAAAGGCATATGAAGAATATTTTATTTGCAGCGTCAGAATGTGTACCGTTTATTAAAACCGGCGGCCTGGCCGACGTCTGCGGCGCGCTGCCCAGGGAATTTGACAAGGAGGAGTGGGATGTAAGGGTCGTGCTTCCCAATTACAGCTGTATCCCGGAGCACTGGAGGAACCAGTTTGAGTATGTGACTCATTTTTATATGGGCGCGGGCCCCTACATTCCCGAGAAATATGTGGGGGTGCTGACTTACCGGTACCAGGGCATCACCTACTATTTTATCGACAATCAGGAATATTTCAACACCTTCCTTCCGTATGGGAACATGCGCGGCGATATTGAGAAATTTATCTTTTTCGACAAGGCGGTGCTCTCCATGCTGCCCCTGATCAACTTCCGTCCGGACCTTCTGCACTGCCATGACTGGCAGACGGGGCTTATTCCGGTCTATCTGAAAACGGAATTTGCCGGGTCTGACTTTTTCAGAGGCATCAAGTCGATCATGACCATCCATAACCTGAAATTCCAGGGCATATGGGATGTGGAGACCATTCGGGGCTTAAGCGGCCTTCCGGCGGAGCTTTTTACCCCCGACAAGCTGGAGTTCAACAAGGGCGCCAATATGCTCAAGGGCGGCCTGGTATATGCGGACTACATCACCACCGTCAGCAATACCTACGCCAATGAGATTCAGTCCGACTACTACGGCGAGGGCTTAAATGGCCTGATGTACGCAAGGCGCCTGGACATGCAGGGCATTGTAAACGGCATCGACTATCAGGAGTACGACCCGGCAAGCGATCAGAAGATCTACGTCAACTATGACGCGGCTTCCTTCCGCAAGAAGAAGTGGAAGAATAAGACGGCCATCCAGGAGGAGCTGGGGCTTGAGGTGGATAAGAAGAAATTCATGATCGGCCTGATCTCCCGGCTCACGGACCAGAAGGGGCTGGATCTCATCGAGTGCGTCATGGAGCAGATCCTGGATGAGTTCACCCAGTTTGTGGTCATCGGCACCGGGGAGAACAAGTACGAGAACATGTTCCGGCACTATGCCTGGAAATATCCGGGCCGGGTGTCCGCCAACATCTGTTACTCCGAGGATCTGGCCCACAAGCTGTACGCGGCGGCGGACGCATTCCTGATGCCCTCCCGCTTCGAGCCCTGCGGGCTGACCCAGCTGATCTCCTTCCGCTACGGCACCGTGCCCATCGTGCGGGAGACCGGAGGCCTGAAGGATACGGTACACCCCTACAACGAGTTCGAGAATACCGGGGACGGCTTCTCCTTCGCCAACTACAACGCCCACGAGATGCTGAACGTGATCAATTACGCCAAGACCGTCTATTTTGAGCGGAAGCGGTATTGGAACGCTCTGGTGGACCGGGGCATGGCCAACGACTATTCCTGGAAGGTCTCCACTGGGAAATACGCAGGAATTTACCGGTATCTGCTGGGGATGGTGTAGAGGAGCGTCTGCCGCTGTATGAAAGTTCGGCCAAGAGACAGCTGTAGAAAAGTTAGGCTAAAAGAGGCAACTGTATAAAAGTTAGGCTAAGAGGCAGCGGGAAAAATATCGTCGTGAATAAAAGAGAAGGGAGGGCCTGTGGTGTGAGATCGATACCACAGGCCCTCCCTTCTCTTAGATTTAGAAATGTTATTTCTGCGCGGCTTTATTTTACTTGAACAAGCTGCTTGTTCTGCGCGGCTTTATCTTACTTGAACAAGCGGCGTGTTCCGCGCGGCTTTATCTTAATAGGTTATCGTTCTCAAAGTAGTCGATCTGCATGGCGCGGCGGACGTCTGCCAGAGTCCTGGCGGCAGTTTCCCTGGCGGCCTTGCTCCCTTCCCTGAGGATCTCATAGACCTCCGGAA
>CALWDR010000303.1 GCA_944376745.1 uncultured Lachnospiraceae bacterium | reverse complement strand
TCAATCTCGGACATCGCCACCTACATGGGCTTTCAGACCCAGAGCAATTTCTCGGCGGTCTTCCGCAAATGGCAGCATATGACGCCCTCCGAATACCGGGCAAAAGAATACCGGGAGGTCTATTGAGACTCCCGGTGTTTCCTCATGTACCACTTTCAGCGTATAGAGGCCCATGCGACCCGCTGCCCGGCAGGCGGCGCAAGATAAAAGTTTATTTAAGCACTTTCCAATAACCAGTCTTTTTAGAACCAACTCTTTCTACATATCCATTTTCTTTCAGGAATGTAAGATTATTTTCCACTGCCGTTTCGCTGATTCCCAGTATCTGATGCAATTCGCTGATGGTGATATTAGGATTATCCCGCATTTCTGTTAGGATTCTTTTTCTTCTCGCATTTAATCCTTTTTTATTCCCAACCTTATCCCCAACTTTTTTCCCAACTTTCTTTATTCGCTGAAGGGGGATCGTTACAACGATTGCATTTTCTCTAAAGGTAAATGCTTCCTTTCCGTAAGTTTCGACAATCTTAGGCACACCTCGACCTGATTTTTCACTGATATGCAGCTGTAAAAAGATTTCTGATAACTTTTCATTTACCGGAATCGATTCCCCCAGGAAAAATCCCTCCATAGTCTGTGCCGGTGCTAATGTTCCTCTTGATAAAATTTCTATCCTATTCGAAAATACAGAAATCATTGGTTCATTTCCACTGATCCACAGATTATGCAAAACAGCATTTATAATTGCTTCCCGAAAGGCTTTGTTATCAAACAGCGGCATTTCCAGACGTTCTACTACACGCTCACTCTCATCTGCCTGAATCAAATTTAACACATCCGCATATCTTAAAACCTCGTCCAAACTATAGAGTAAGCAATTATTACCAAATTCTCTTACAGAAAATAAATTAGAACCTTTGGTCTCTCCTTCAAATATCGATACTCTTAATGGAAAATGCGAATTATCTGAGAGCAACTGTGCCAACAAGTTATATTCTCCATCTTTATTTCTTAAGCCAAGATTTTTCTCAAAGGTCTTTTCATTTAAAACGATTCCTTTTGAACCATAATATCCAAATAATTTGGAAAATGTCAGTTCCTGATATTTTGCCGGCAATGTTTCAATCGTCTCCACTCTTCCTCCCAGAATTTTAAACTTTAATACTCGGAGACAGATTTCTTGCCAAAAAATTTTGATATGGCTCTTTATTATGATCACGATACTGATTGAATGTCGTACCTACAATTTCATGTGTTTCATTATTAACGCCCCACACAAAATATGCATAAGCCTTGTAATGAAATGCCGCCGCATTTGACAAGGCCGATACATATTCGCCAAGCACTTCCGGCTGAAACCAGTTTTCTTTAAACTCAAACCATTCCTGCTCATCATCATATGCACATAAGTCCAAAACTAGTTTTTCGATATTCATAAATCATCATCCTTTTCCCAGTTTTATTCCCAACAACAGCATTATAACACATTGGGAATAAAGTTGGGAATATTTTATGTATTTATCGAAAAAATATTACTCTGTCCAGATACCGGGAGGCCATGGGCCCTCCCGGTATTTCACACTGCACCTGTGGGACCTGATTCCATCACCCCCGGCCACGAGGCAACAAACGGGGTAATAAATGAGGCAATAAATGAGGTGATAAATGGGATGATAAATTTAAGCGAAAACGAACAAAAAGTGCGCCTCCTATCTCCTACAGCTTATCCTTCGCAACCACAATACAGTCAAAATCAGGATTCTGCATATCCGCCAGAGTCATCCCCTCCGTACACACATAACGGACATTGGGAAGCTCTTTTCCCTCATGTATATAAGGCCTGGCGGTCTCCCAGTCCACACTTTTTGCAAGCTTTAAATATCTTTCCAGGACCTCCTTCCCGAAGATTTTCGGCGGGTGAGACTGTACCATCTCCACGAAATCCAGGTTCCGGGCTTTTTCCAGCGTCTGCGTATATACCTTGAGGCTTGTGGCTTCCGGGAAAAATAAAAGCAACGCGCTGTTCATCGCGTCTCCCACATAGAGAACCTTTTCCTCCCGGTACAAAAGCCCAATGCTGCCGCCGGTATGGCCGGGAAGCTCCACAACCTCCAATGTTTTCCCGCCCAGATCGAAGACCGTTCCTTCCTCCACGGGTATCAGATATCCGGTTCCGCCCTTCTCATAGGCCTCCCGGTCAAAGCCTTCCGGGAGCAGGCCGCTTTTCCGTACACCCTACCCGTAGATCTCTTCCCTCTCCACCGGAGCATAATTCTGCGGCTCCTTGGGGTCCCCGCCCTGATATTCGGCGAATAGCTTCCCGCCCCGGTTCTGAAAAGCGCTCAGATCCGGGTCGTCCGCGTCCAGCACAGGCCCCAGCCGCTTGATGGCCTCCGCCAGATCTTTCCGAAAATCAAATTTCATAAAGTCGAAATCCTTTCCCCAGATCCAGCGGAACAGATAAAAGAAATCGTGGGCGAAGGCCTCCCTATTGCTGATATCCGAAAGGCTCAGACCTTCCGCCTCCGTGCCGGGCAGGAAAGCCGCGATGATCCGCTCCCCGGTCACCGGGTCCCTGGGCCCGTCATACAGAGCCTGCAGCGCGTCCCTCTGGCCCTCCGTCAACAGCTTCTGAATGTCCTGCTGAAGATCGGGATGGTCCATGGGATTTTCCCGGATGGCGCCGGGATAAGCTAAAAATGCATCCTCTTCATTGCTTTTGCAGGCCTTCCCATAAACCCTTACCACGGCGTCCCGCCATTGCTGGGCCTGCTGCGGGGTGAAGACCGCCTCCGCTCTCCCGTGAATCTGCTGCCAGTTCCAGATGAAAAAGCTGTGGAGCCGGATCCGGTCAAAGGCCGGCGAGAGACAGGCAATCCCTTGATCGCCGCCCCCTCCCTTCCTGCCGATAATCTGCAGCGCCGCTATGGTGTTGTTGACTTTCCGAATTGTCTCCGGAATGATACGTTTGCTCGTCCGTCAGTTGCTCTGTAAGCTGTCCGCAGACTGCCGGACAGTGCCGGGACTTACGTCCCGGCAGATGTACCTTTGTGAATGCTGGTTTCCAGCAGCGCAAGTGCATAGGTAATGGCGGTCGCATCCTCATAGTCAAGCTGGTTGC
>CALWDR010000302.1 GCA_944376745.1 uncultured Lachnospiraceae bacterium | reverse complement strand
GTAACCTCGCACAGTGCAGTCTCTCCCTCCGGCGTCACGGCCTTCAGCATCCCTTCATCCAGAAGGAACCGGATACCCACCGTATCTTCATATCTCAGATCAACAGTCATGCCGCTTAATCCGGTATATGCCTTCAACGGGAATTCCCAGACAAAATCATCGGAAATCGCGTTAAACTGTCTCTGCATGTGCGCGTCCGAATATTGGCTGGCATCCGTATAGGCTGCTCCGCCATTGGCCTGCGCCGGTACGGAAGTAGGCGTGGCCGCATCCCAGCTGCTGTAACCCTGTACGCTGTTGGAGTTGGCGCTCACCATGGTGAAATCATCCCATACCACATAATAACCGGTCTCATCCGATGCCTGCGGGGTATCGGGATCATCCGGATCTGCCGGATCATCGGGATCTACCGGGTCATCCGGATCTACCGGGTCATCCGGATCTACCGGAGTGTCGGTAGTTACAATATCATAACTAATGTCGGCAGATATCACAACGTCCTGATCGCCAACCTTCACATTCTTCGTCACCGAGAATTCTCCCCGCTCGGAAGCCGCCAGTGCCGAAGCCGGCAGCATCGTAGCGATCATGCATACCGCTACTAACAGAGAAAGCAGCGCGCTTCCTTTCACCTTTCGGTTTCTCACAAAGAACACGCCCAGACCGCCTGCCGACGCGAGCATCAGGAGGATCCATATACCTAGCAACCCGTCGCCTGTCTTGGGAGTCGTGCTGTCTGTACCTGCGACGGATTTCATCGCCAAAAGCACTGTATCACCGGTCCTGGAAGCTCCGGGAGCCAGCATGAAGCTGTCCATGGTCACATTGCCAGACACAGCCTCCATCCCCTCCGGCACATGGATGACGGTACGGATATTTCGAATATCCTGATCCCCCTTATTGGTCACCGTAAGAGTCACATCTACCTTCTCATCCACAGCATATGCTGTTTTTGACGTGGTCAGAACCGCTTCCAGACCATCCTTAGAGTTCGTCCCTAAGGCCGCCGCCCTTACGTTTGTCAATGTCATGCAGCTGGAAAATACCAGCACCAGCGCAAACGCAAGCGTAAGCCAATATTTTTTCACTTTTTCCATTCTGCTTCTCCTTTTTAATTGTTTCTGTTTTGTCCGATATGGCCGTCCTTATAGGTAACGCTTCCCCAGCCGTCAAAATCCAGCCGGACCGTATCGGTAGTAATGACGCCGCTCCCCCATTTGGAATACACACAGGGGCTGTCATAGGTTTCATAGGGAAATGCCGCAGGCTTTTCGTCAATCCATCTCCCCTGACGGTTCATCTTCAGATTCCCGTAGGTCAGGGTCATGCTCTCGCGGTCAAAGACGGGCTGATTTGCCTTCACCATCTCCTGAAATTTCTCAAAACTTCCACATTCCTCTTTTGTCGCGACAGTACACACAACACCATGCTTACTGCCATAGCTTCTGACTTCCACATCCCTAAGATCCGGCCTTCCCTCCGAGATACCTTCCGAACACCACAGGACAGCGTAAACCCTGTCCTTATAGTTCATCCAGAGAAACCTGTCTTCCAGCCGGGTCTCAAGCTTCTGAAAAGGAACGCTGGCATGAATAAACTGCTCCTCCTTGGGCGGGATGTCATAAGTCGCCATTGCCACATTTCTGTCACTGAAAAACTGGCCGCAGCAGCAGAACAGATCCCCGGTCCAATATCCGTGCTCTTTCCCCTCCGGCCCTGTGCTGCCCGGATGATGCGTAAAGATACGGACATCCGGCTCCGGAAGGATCGTCAGCTCCCATTCGTGCTGCTGATGATGCGCGTACCAGGCCGCTTCACTTCCCTTTGGATAATCATCCTGCCAGGCAACGCCGCCAATTATATAATCCGGCGTCACAAGGGTGCGCTTGTTAATATTTCCCGGCACCTGTGGGACCTGTCTGTGGGGCGTCTCATAAGTAATGCTGTGCAGATGCTTGCACTCCCGGTTCTCCCAAACATCCGGCCTTCCATTTAACACCTCATACACATAGTCTGCCGGAACAAAATCGCTTGCGGCCGCCTCTAAGAACTGGCCGTCCGGCAGATCCTCTCCAAAATACAGCTGGTAAATGACATACATCCCGCTCTTTCTATGGTCAAACACCGTATCCTCATAGATTCTGCCGTGGGCTCCGCCATAATACCCCTGCTTGGAGCAGTCCATGATCATATCAAGAAGCATCACATTCGCGGACATCTCCGCGTATTTTTTCATCTGAGGCTCCCCGAAATCATACAGACTTAATAAGATGTTGAAAACCTCTGCGCCATAGCCATAGGAGTCGAACTCCGCCCAGCCTCTCTGTGCCCGGAACCGGATGAATTCCTGAAGGAAATCACGGTCCGCCTCCACCACCTCCTTTGCATTCATTCCGTACTGTTGAAATACAGTATCGGGATATTTCAATCCATACAAATACCTGGATGTATGGAAGAAAAACATGTGGTTCTCTGACTTATATTTGCTTTCAAAATCCCATTGGGTAAAAAATCTGTGAATAAGCTTCTTTGTCTCTTCCGGGAGCTTGTCCTCCGCACTGTAACAGGCTCTTACAAGCTTATGAGCGACAAAATCCGGCTCTCCCTTAAGATCTCTTCCCGGAGTCGTGGGGTGCGGCAGCTCAAACCATCTGGCAATACGGTTGATCCTCTCGACTGCCGCCGCTTCCTCCTCCCCTCCAGAGCCAAACAATAATCTCGCAATACTCAGACCGCCAAAAGTGTCCTTTTCCAAATCGCCTGTCAGCAATTCAGAAATCATTTTTTCACGCAGCCGCTGATTCATTTCTTCTCTCCTCCAGTAAAGCGCCATATTCCGCTCCTGCCGCTAAAATAACGCCTGTTCCATGATCGTCATTGATGGTCGTCGGTATGGAAAAATAATACTCCGCTTCCATCTGACAGCCGGAGCCCATGCAGACGCCGTATACGTTTCCTTCCCTGTCCACGCTGTGGGTAAGAAGCCCCTGCCACGCTCTTTGTATCGTTTCCAGGAAATCCTCCGGGAGCCAGCCATACTTCACACCTCTTGTAAAAGCCAATAAAAACATTCCTGTACAGGAGGTTTCCAGATAAGAGCCTTCCTCCGTCCGGTTCAATACCTGATGCCACAAACCGCTCTCGTCCTGTAAGCTCTGAATCCCTTTCGCCATCTCGCAGAAAAGTTCTTTTTCCCTGG
>CALWDR010000301.1 GCA_944376745.1 uncultured Lachnospiraceae bacterium | reverse complement strand
TGGAAGTTCTTTTTCAGGAGCCAGAGACGGTCCATAAAATCAAAATATGAGCCGAGAGGCGGGAGGGAGTCCGGGGAGCAGCCGATGAGGTAAGCCAGGAGATGGTCAGCCTTGAGCTTATCGACCCTGGCGTTTCAAAGGTTAAGAGTTTCCGAGACTACTTTATAAGAAAATGGAGGACACAAAAATGCAAAAAACAATGACGATCGAAGGAATGATGTGCGGGCACTGCGAGGCCACGGTGAAGAAGGGACTGGAGGCTCTGGACCAGGTGGAACAGGCGCAGGTCAGCCATGAGAAAGGAACGGCGGTGGTTACCTTAAACGCGGAGATCTCGGATGAGGCGTTGAAGAAAGCCGTGGAGGATCTGGATTATAAAGTAACAGGGATTCAGTAAAGCACGGAGTAAATGTTAGTATAAGAATCTATCAGGTGAAGGAGGAAAACAAAATGGATGAAAGCAAATATAACAAATTGATTTTGGCAGTTCTGCACGGTGAGGATTATGATAGTGTGGTGGGCCAGCTGAACAAGAACGGATTTTCCGTGACCGTTTTAAATTCTGTAGGGGGATTTTTGAGAAGAAAGAGCGTGACCGTCATGATTGGTCTGCCGGAATCCCGTCTCAGCGAGGCTTTAAGCATTTTCGAGAATGAGTACAGCCAGCGGACGGAGACGATCTATCAGAGCGCCATGCTGCCCCCGGGAGGAATGATGGCCTCCTCGCCCTCTATCCCGGTGCAGACCGTGTTCGGCGGGGTCAAGGTGTTTGTGCTGGATCTGGACCGGATGGTGAGCTACTAGGCGTAGGGGCGGAAAAGTACGCAGAATGGTTGTTGAAGCGGATGAAAAGGCAGAGGAGCCGTATCCTCTGCCTTTTGACAGAATTTTTACAGAGGAGATATAATATGGAACGCTATTTGTCTATTCGGGAGGCGGCAGAAAAATGGGGCGTGTCGGAACGCCGGATCCATCAATACTGTTCCGAGGGACGCATACCCGGCGCGGAGAGAATCGGGAAAGCTTGGGTTATCCCCGTCGACGCAGAAAAACCCGGCGATCCCCGCAAAACGAAAAAGCAGTCCGGATCCCATAAGCCATCCAAAGCGCCGGAGTTGTTTTCCGGCTTTATGCCTTTGATGAACACAGCCTTTAAGCCTGGCTGCTGTGTGGAAACGATTGAGAAGATGAAAGCAGGACCGAAAAAAGATATTGCCCTGGCAGAGTACCACTATTTTAGCGGGCAGGCGGAAAAGGCCATGCAGGAAACGGAAGCCTATCTGACCGATCGGGACGGAGCCATCCGGCTTTCCGCCTGTTTGATTTTTGCCTATTCCTGTCTGACCATGGGGCGGATCGATCACGCCCGCCGCGCTTTACAGGAGATTCAAAATACGCTGGCGGACAGTGGGAAAACTGCCCCTCCGATACGTGCCATGGAAGCTTTTGTGGCGTTTGCAGCGGCGGTGCTGCTGCATCTTCCCTTGCCGGAGAAAATGCCGCCCATGGAAACATTTTTGCCGCTGCTGCCGCCCGGCCTTCGGGCGTTTGCGCTGTATGTGCTGGCTCACTATCTGTACTTAAAAGAGGAATACGGGCAAAGCGCCGGAATGGTGGAGGCTACTCTTGCTATGGGAGCAGACGCTTACGCCATCTCCGCCATCTATCTGCATTTGGTGGCAGTAATGGACTACGTGAGCTTAAAGCAGCTGGACCGTGCGCAGAACCATCTCCTGACAGCGTGGGAGATCGCCCGTCCGGATGATCTGATCGAGGGGTTCGGTGAACACCACGGACTTTTGGGAGCCACGCTGGAGGCGGTCATCAAACCGAAATGGCCGGAAGATTTCAAGCGGATTATTGACATTACCTATCGCTTCTCTTCCGGTTGGCGTAGAATTCATAATCCCATCACCGGGCATGATGTGGCGGACGATCTGACGACTACAGAGTTTGCCATTGCCATGCTCGCAGCCCGCGGCTGGACGACCCAGGAGATAGCGAAACACCTGAATATTTCAGCAAACACGGTCAAGGACCACATCTCCGAGGCCATGAGAAAGCTCCGGGTGGAGACCCGGAAAGACCTGAAAAAATATATGCTTCGATAGGAAAAAGGACAGAAAATGTCGTCCATCTCCCCCCCCCATTTCAGGGGTCAAAATGGGGGATGGAATTCCCGATTTTTTTTCGGTATAATAAGTGTATATTACTTTACCCGAAACACATAAGGAAGGTGACGGGACTTACCGGAGAGAAAGCGGGTGTGGAGAAATGCAAATTCACAAAAACAGTCTTGACAAATATGTCAAAGCTGCTGCACTTTTGACAGACAGGATGGTTCTGTCTTTTCTTTCAGTACATATTTTATCATATTCTTATTAAGGGGCGCGATGCGTCTGCGGATATTCCGTGGGCGCACCACGTCCCTTTTCTGTTCCGACAGTCCCGGATCATGATGAGGGGGCGTTTCCAGCGTGTATAGCTATGCCCCTCATGGTATTCAGAGAGGAGGATGTTTAAGTGATGGGAGAGACCGATCGGTATAGCATTGAAGACAAACCATATAAAGGAGGATTGCAAGGATGAAAAAACGGATTTTAAGCATGGTACTGACCTTCAGCATCCTGCTGTCCACACTTCCGGCAAGTACCCTGACGGCATTTGCTCAGGACAGTACCCTGTACGGTGACGCTGATGGGAATGGCAGTGTGGAATTGCTGGACGTCAACTTGATGGAACGGTACATAGAAGGGGATGAAGAGGCAAAAGCAGACATCCGCTTCATCGAAGCCGACGTCAATGCGGATGGCGCCATTGACGATACGGACGTTCAGATGGTGAAGGACTATCTGGTCGGAAATCTCGACAGCCTGACGCCGACGCTGCATACGCTCAGCTTTGTGACGGACGGCGGCGGTGATTTTGCGTCCATCCAGGCCGGCGAAGGCTACCCATATAAGGGAGAAATACCAACTCCGGCAAAGGACAACTATGTCTTCGTTAACTGGCAGACGGAAGACGGGGACGTCTACTATCCGCTTACTCATGTCATATCAGAAGACCTGGTACTGACGGCGGTTTACGAACCGGTTCCATACAAAGAGCAGCTCAATATCACCTCCTTTAGTTTGGAGGATCAGAAGCCGGATGTTTCCTTTGTAATAACCGGACTTTCGAGTATAGAGGATGTCAGGGCAGGCATCACCGTCCTGCCGAAGGACGGTTCTGAGCCTGTGGCAGTCGATGTGAAAGAAAACGGAGACGGCACCTTCACGGTCTATGCGCCGGAGGGCTTTCACGAGGGCGCTTCCTATGAGCTGACATTGAACAATGCCAGCCTGACCTTCGCGGATAAGGACGCCATGT
>CALWDR010000300.1 GCA_944376745.1 uncultured Lachnospiraceae bacterium | reverse complement strand
TTGACCAGAACCTGGCGCTGACGGCGGGAGCGCCCATGAACAGGACCCAGATGCTGGCCTTGAATATTTACGATACCTTTTACGGCAAGAACGGTTATCAGGGGGTGGGACAGGCCAAGGCCGTGGTGTTCTTCGTGATCGTGGCGGCCATCGTGGTGGCCCAGCTTCTGGTGACGAGACGTAAGGAGGTGGAGCAATAATGAGAAATAAACTGGGAAAAACCTTTACCTATCTGGTGCTGGCGGCTGTGACCGTCGTGATACTGTTTCCCCTGCTTTTCATTTTGATGAATTCCTTTAAGGGCAAATTTTTCATCAGCAAGCAGCCCTTCGACCTTCCGGTGGGAAATCTCTTCGTGGGACTGGAAAATTACAGCAACGGCCTTCTGAAAACGGGGCTTTTGCAGGCGGCGGGCTGGTCCTTCTTCATCACGGTGGTGTCGGCGGGACTGCTGATCCTGTTTACCTCCATGACGGCCTACTATCTGACCCGGGTAAAAACGGCCTGGACCAGCGCCCTGTATTTCCTGTTTGTATTTTCCATGGTGGTGCCCTTCCAGATGGTGATGTTTACCATGGTGGATCTGGCCGAAAAATTACATTTGCGAAATCCCCTGGGAATGTGTATACTATACCTAGGATTTGGCGCCGGGCTCTGTGTGTTCATGTTCGCGGGCTTTGTGAAGAGTATCCCCAAGGAGATCGAGGAAGCGGCCATGATCGACGGCTGCAATCCCCTGCAGAATTTCGCACGGGTGGTATTTCCGGTGCTTCGGCCCACGGCGGTGACGGTGGCTATTCTGCAGGTGATGTGGATCTGGAACGACTACCTTCTGCCTTATCTGGTGATCGGGGTGAGCACGCCCTATAAGACCATCCCCGTGGTGATCCAGATGCTGGTGGGGACCAACGGCAACAAGGATATGGGAGCTCTGATGGCCATGCTGGTGCTGTCCATTCTGCCCATCATCCTATTTTATATGGCGTGCCAGAAATATATCATCGAGGGCGTGGTGGCCGGCGCGGTCAAAGGCTAGAGGCGCCAAAGAATCCGGGCGGTTCTGTCTGCCCCGGCAGACATCATCCGCCGGCCGGGATTTTTACAGTAAAATGCAAGGAGGCAGTGTATGCGCAGCAGTGGAATCTTAATGCATATTTCTTCTCTGCCCTCGCCCTATGGGATCGGGACCATGGGCAGGGAGGCCAGAAAATTTGTGGATTTTCTCGTGAAAGCCGGGCAGTCCTATTGGCAGGTGCTGCCCTTGGGGCCCACCAGCTATGGGGACTCCCCCTATCAGTCCTTCTCCGCCTTTGCGGGGAATCCTTATTTTATCGATCTGGATACCCTGGTGAAGGAAAAGCTGTTAACCAGGCAGGAATGTGAGAGCTGTCAGTGGGGGCGGAAGGCCCAGAAGGTGGATTACGGCCTGCTCTATGAGAACCGTTATCCGCTTTTCTGGAAGGCCTTTGGGCGTTTTGAAAAAAAGCTGCCGAAGGATTATGAAGCCTTCCGCCAGGAGCAGCCCTGGCTTTCGGATTACGCTCTCTTTATGGCCCTGAAGGACAAGAACGGCGGCGTGGAGTGGAGGAAATGGGAGCCAGCCGTCAAGCGCAGGGAGAAACGGGCCCTGGAACGGGCCCGGGCGGAGCTTCACCGGGAGATCCGGTTCTACGAGATGCTCCAGTACCTTTTTTATAAGCAGTGGAACGCCCTGAAGGCTTACGCCAACGGCAGAGGGATTCAGATCATCGGAGATACCCCCATCTACGTGTCCGCGGACAGCGCGGATGTGTGGGCCAATCCCGGCCAGTTTTATCTGGACGAGGAGCTTTTGCCCATCGAGGTGGCCGGATGCCCGCCGGACGCCTTCTCCGAGGACGGGCAGCTCTGGGGCAATCCGCTGTTTCGCTGGGACGAGATGAGAAAGGACGGCTTCGCCTGGTGGATCAAACGGGTGGAGCACATGGCGCGGCTCTTTGACGTGGTGCGCATCGATCATTTCCGGGGCTTTGATTCCTACTATGCCATCCCCTACGGCGACGCCACCGCGCGGAACGGAAGGTGGAGGGAGGGGCCGGGGATGGAGCTGTTTTCGGCTATCCGGGAGCGCCTGGGCGAGGTGAATATCATCGTGGAGGATCTGGGGTACCTGACGGACTCCGTGAAGCGGCTGGTGGAGGATTCGGGATTTCCCGGCATGAAGCTCATCCAGTTCGCCTTCGACAGCCGGGAGGACGGAGATTATCTGCCCCACAATTATAAAAATCACTGTGTGGTCTATACAGGAACCCACGATAATGATACAATATTAGGGTGGATGAAGACGGCGCCCAAGGACAGTGTGAAGTTCGCAAAGGAGTATCTGCGGCTGACCAAGGAGGAAGGCTACAACTGGGGCATGATGAAAGGGGCATGGGCAAGTGTGGGAGATCTGGTGATCGTCACCATGCAGGATGTCCTGGGGCTTGGCAGCGAGGCCAGGATGAACACCCCCTCCACGCTGGGCGCCAACTGGCAGTGGAGAATGAAGAAGGACGCCGCGGGCGGCGCCCTGGCCGGCAAGATCCGCAAAAACATGCAGTTGTACGGACGTATGCCAAAATAGAACGATACATCTGTCGGCTGCAGCTTGAGAAAGGAAGCAGGGGCAGATGTATTATTTTATTGTGAATCTCACTTCCCGCACCGGGAAGGCCAGGAAGATCTGGATCGATATCGAGCGGGAGTTAAAGAGACAGAAGGTGCCATATGAGGCTTATGTGACCCGGCACGAGGGCCACGCCAGGGAGCTGGCGAAGGAGCTCTGCGAAAGAGGCGTGGATTATAAAAAGACCCACGAAGGAGAGCGGGTCTGTCTGGTGGTGGTGGGCGGCGACGGCACGGCCAACGAGGTGGTCAATGGCATGCACCATTTTGAGGAGATCCACTTTGGCTATATACCCACCGGCTCCGGCAATGATCTGGGCCGGGGGCTTCGCATCTCCAAAAATCCCCTGGAGGCCCTGGAGCACATGCTGAAGGCTAAGGAGGTGTTTCCCATGGATCTGGGGCTTGTCACCGACGAAGCCGGAAATACCCGCCGGTTTGCCATCAGCTCCGGCATCGGCATCGACGCGGACGTGTGCAGGATGGCCTTAACCTCCCGGCTTAAGACCTTTCTGAATTATCTGGGGCTGGGAAGCCTGACCTATGTGTTTTTGACGGTGAAGGCGCTCTTTACCATGCCCACCTCTGATGTGACCGCCGTTTTTGACGGCGGCGAGCCCCGAAAGATACACAGGATGATCTTTGTGGCCGGCATGAACCATCCCTGGGAGGGCGGCGGCGTTCCCATGGCGCCCCATGCCGACGCCCGGGACGGGAAGCTGTCCGTGTGCTGCGTGTACGGGATTCCCCGGTGGAAGACCTTCTTTCTGCTGCCCCTGCTGGTGATGGGAAAGCATGAGGGAAAGCTTCGGGGCTTTGAGATCATCGACTGCGAGAGCTATGAGCTCCGGCTGAACCGGCCCATGGTGCTTCATACGGACGGGGAGTATCTGGGGGAGCAGACGACTCTTCGGTACGTCTGTGAGAAGGGGAAGCTTCGGGTGGTGAAATGACGGAGGAATTGACCATGTGGAAGATTGAAGATGAGATTGAGAACAGAGGAATTGAGAAAGGGATTGAGAAAGGGATTGAGCAGGGTGAATGGCTGAAAATGATCGTTCAGGTGCGGAAAAAATGTCAGAAAGGAAAGGGTGTTCAGGAAACCGCGGAAGACCTGGAAGAAGATATTGCCATCATCAAGCCAATTTATGAGTTGATCACGCTGCACCCGGAGATGGGCGACCAGGAGATACTCTCCCAATGCCAGACATCAAGATAAGTTCAGTGCCCATGTGGAAGCTTCCATAAAGCACAAGATAAGTTCAGCGCTCATGTGGAAGCTTCCATAAAGCATAGGAAAGAATCCTCCCGCATATACTGTATCAGTAAATGCAGGAGGATTTTTTATGGACAATATAAATACCAGCGCATACGATGTCTACAAGGACATCAGTGAACGCACCAAGGGAGAGATTTACCTGGGAGTGGTGGGGCCGGTGCGGACCGGAAAATCCACCTTCATCAAGCGGTTTATGGATTTGATGGTGCTTCCGAAAATGGAAGACGTACATAGCAGGGAGCGGACCATCGACGAGCTGCCCCAGTCGGCTCAGGGCAAGACGATTATGACCACGGAGCCGAAATTTGTGCCAAAGGAGGCGGCCGTCATACCCCTTGCTGAGGACGTGGCGGTTAGCGTCAGGCTCATCGACTGCGTGGGCTTTATGGTGGAGGGAGCCTCCGGGCACCTGGAGGACGGAACGGAGCGGATGGTGAAAACCCCCTGGTTTGACTACGAGGTGCCCTTCACCCAGGCGGCGGAAATCGGGACCCAGAAGGTCATCAAGGAGCATGCCACCATAGGGATTGTGGTGACTACCGACGGCTCCTTTACGGATCTTCCCCGGGAGGCCTATATCCAGGCGGAGGAGCGCACGGTGGGGGAGTTAAAACGTTTGGGAAAGCCCTTTGTGGTGCTTTATAATACGCCAAAACCCTACGGGGAGGAGGCTCAGCGGGCCGCGGAGGAGCTTCAGGAAAAATACAAGGTGACAGTGCTTCCGGTAAACTGTGAACAGCTTCGGAAGGATGACATTCTACATATCCTGGAGAGCATTCTGTATGAATTTCCGGTGGCCCGGGTGGACTTTTTCCTGCCCAAATGGGTGGAAATGCTGGAAAACGGGCACCGCATCAAGGCCAGCATGATTGAGAACGCCAAGCATATTTTGCAGAACATTACCTTTGCCCGGGATATCCGAAAGCAGGAGCTTACGCCTCTTGGGGAATACATAAAACGCATGAAGCTGGAGCGGGTGGACCTGGCCAAAGGACGGGTGGCCATTGCTATGGAGGTGGACGACGCCTACTATTATGAAAATATGAGCGAGCTTACCGGCGTGCCCATCCAGGGAGAGTATCAGCTGATCTCTATGGTGCGGGAACTGGCCCAGATGCGGCAGGAGTACGGCAAGGTGGCCAGCGCCATGGAGGCGGTGCGGCAAAAGGGCTATGGGGTGGTGTCGCCGGAGCTTTCGGATATCGCCATTCAGGAGCCGGTGCTGATTCGCCACGGGAATAAATTCGGGGTGAAAATCAAGGCTTCCTCACCCTCCATTCATATGATTCGGGCCAACATCGAGACGGAGATTGCGCCCATCATCGGCAGTGAGGAGCAGGCCAATGATTTGATTGCCTATGTGAAGCAGTCACGGGAAGCGGAGGATGGAATCTGGCAGACCAATATTTTCGGAAAGTCCGTAGGGGAACTGGTGGAGGACGGGATTCGCAGCAAGATTACCATGATGGACGACGAGAGCCAGTTGAAGCTCCAGGAGACCATGCAGAAGATTGTCAACGACAGCAGCGGGGGGCTGGTGTGTATTATTATCTGAGTTGAAAAGAGCTGTTTAAAATCAAAGCAGGTGGATGATATATCTGATTTATAGGTAGCATTTCGGCAATGGGGACAGCAACCTGTTGATTGCCGAAATGCTATTGTTCGTGACGGTAGGATCGCGAAGGGAACTTTCTATTATTTTTAAACCTGGTAATTGAAAAATCCTTCCGCATCCTGTATGATAACCGTAAGAAAAAGCTGTTCAGGTATAGCTTTCCGGCTGGTGTCTGAGTGAAAATCCAGGCACGGCTTTTCGGCGGTGCCTGGGCAGAGGGAAAGGATGGAAGATCAGGATGCACACGATAAATGAAAAAGACAAAAACCGTCTCCGCAGTCTGGCCCACAAACAGGCCGAGTACGCCAATTCCGCCAAAAATGACGAGATCTTAAAGAAATGGAACGCCCTCAAGGAGGGCAGAAGGGAGTCGCCCACCGTGCGCCTGCTTTTTTCCAATTTCCCTCACGAGGTCATAGAACCCCGGCTTCAGTGTGAGGGGGAGAAAGCCCGGAGTATCGAGCGCTCCCTGCTGGCCACTCTGGTGGGGCGGGAGCTTTTTGACGACGACACCCCCATATCCGCCACCTATGATGTGGCCTGGCACACCTATGTCTCTCCTTTTGGGGCGCAGCCGAAGATCACCAGGGCCCCCGGCGAAAATGCCATGGGCTTTCATATCGATCCGGTGATCGGGGATCTGGATGAGGATATCGACAAGCTTCGGGGCGGAAGCTTCGGGGCGGACCGGGAAGGCACCCAGGAGCAGATCACGCTGGCCCAGGAGCTGTTTGGGGACATCCTGCCGGTGCGGATGGTGATGGGAAGCCTGCCCGGCGCGCTCACCAATCCGCTGGTTGCCCTGATGGGCATGGAGAATTATTATCTGTCCATGTACGATTGCAGCGAGGAGCTTCATGAAGTTATGGACATGGCCTGTACGGTCTACGAAAATTACTATGATTTCCTGGAAAAGGAAAAATTGCTGCTGCCCACTGTGGACATCAGCCCGGTCTCCCAGGAGAGCTTCGCCTTCAATCATGAGCTGCCCGCGGAAAATGTCACAAAGACCACCCAGTGCTGGGGCTTTATGGAGGCCCAGGAAGCCACGGCCATCTCCGCGGACATGTTCGGGGAGTTTGTATTTCCTTACCAGGACCGGCTGGCAAAGCGCTTCGGCCTGCTCTCCTATGGCTGCTGTGAGCGGGTGGACGCCATCTGGCCGGAATACGTTTCCAGATGGAAGCATCTGCGCAAGCTCTCCGTGTCGCCCTTTAACAACGAGGCGCAGGTGGGCGAGTACCTGCGGGGCAGCAATGTGGTCTACTACAGCAAGCCCCGGGCGGAGTATGTGACCAATCCGGGGCCCCTGGACGAGGAGGCCATCCGGGCGTATTTCAAAGGCGTGGCCGAGGCCGCCAGCGGATGCCTCCTGGAGGTGGCCCAGCGGGAAGTGGGAACCATTTACGGGGATTATAACCGGGGAAAACGGTACGTGCAGCTGGCGAAGGAGAGTATTGAGACTTACTGGAAGCCGTAGATGATCTTGCGGCATGATCCCGTGTTGACAGAATGGGGTAAAAACGGGTACACTGTTCACAGAAAGAATCTCAGAAAGAAGGCGGTGCAGAATGGACGTACAGTTCAAAGAACCGGAACGGCAGATGGGGAAGCTTCCTGCGGGAAAGCGTTCCGGTATAGATACTTCTTATTTGTTGATGCATAAGAATATCCCTGTAGCGGAGATCGTGCTGGATACGGTGACAGGCGGTATTTTGCGGATTACCGGGAGTTTGAACCTGGAACACCTGCCTGTGGGGGTGCGCATCCGCCGCGGAATCGTTGACAGGCAGAGGCTGAATGACTGGTGGATCAGCCGTTCCATTCCCGCAGGCAGGTCAGGTGTCCGGCAGGCCCTTGAAACATTGAAGGTTGCCACGCCGCAGATGCTTTTGACCAAATGCTTTGGATTAAGCCTGTCGGATCAGTATTGGATCAGGCCGAAGGATGAGAAACTGGAGTGGAGGGAGATCAATTTTTTTGACAATCCTTTTTCGGAGGATATCGGAGATATCCTGTTGGGAAAGCCGGTGCATAAGGAGGCTCTTGATTTAAGATCACCGGATAATACATCGGACGGCTTTCTAAAAAAGCGCTGGAAGATCCTGAACGGGGAACTCTGCCTGATCAAAGCAGGAAGTCCGCCGTTTATGCAGCAGCCCTTCAACGAGGCGATCGCTTCGGCCCTGTTTCGCAGACTGTGTATACCCCATGTCCCCTACACGGTGCTGTGGGATGACGGCATACCGTACAGCGTATGCGGTGATTTTATTACCCGTGATACGGAGCTTGTCAGCGCGTGGCGCGTGATGCAGACCCGGAAACGCCCGAACAACATTTCTGTTTACCGTCATTTTATAAATTGCTGTGAGGCGCTGGGTGTGCCGGAGATCGTGCATGGGGTGGATCAGATGATCGTGGCGGATTATATTCTCGCCAATGAGGACAGGCATCTCAATAATTTTGGCGTGATACGCGACGCAAATACCCTTAAAATGCTGGGCTTCGCGCCGATCTATGACAGCGGTTCCTCTCTCGGCTATGACAAACTGGCTTCGCAGATACGCTCCGGCGTTGGAATGGAATGCAAGCCCTTCAAAAAAAGTCATGAGGAGCAGCTGAAGCTGGTCACAGATTTTTCCTGGATCGATTTTAAAGCCCTTGATGGCATCACGGCGGAGGCGCGTAATATTCTCTCCGGGGCGGGAGAATATGTGGATGCGGCCAGGCTTGACGCTATCGTGTCCGCGATGCGCCGCAGGATCGAGAAGGTTTATGCGTTGTCACCGACGACGGGGAAAGGGAGCGGAGACGATCTCCGCGGGGATGTGGAGGAGGATATTGCTGCGGATTACAGTGAATCTAACTAAAATATTGACTTATAACTTTGTAAAAGTTATAATAAAGAAAAAGGTTAAAGGGCGGTTTTGATGACTTATGGACTATGTGGAAGAGGTATTAGGAATAAAGGTGGTCCGGTCAGAATGGGGCGATGAGCGCAGGTTGCCCTATTATCTGACAAATGAATACCATTTTGAATTAGCCAGGATGGATGGGATAACTTGTCTGCTGTTGAAGCCAAATGGGGAATTAGGGACGGTGGGCGCGGTAAAAAAACATATCAAGCGGCTAAATGCGGTGACACGGTATCCCATTGTATTTGAGTTGAATCATATTACGAGACAGCGAAAAAAATCCTTTATTGAGGCGAAGATTCCCTTTGTTGTACCGGGAAAGCAGATTTATCTGCCGTTTCTGGGGATGCTGCTTACAGAAAAATGTGATGGTGCGCAGCATATGCTGGCAGCGGATAAACTGCAGCCTTCCGCACAAATGCTGCTGTTTGCGTTTCTTCTTGGCAAAGGAATACCCATGCAGATGAGAAGGATGGCAGAACAACTACGTTTTTCCGCCATGACGATTTCTCGTGCGGCCCGTCAGTTGACAGAGTCGGGCCTTCTGGAAAAAGCTGCGGTTGGGAATCAAAAATTGCTGGTGTCTCAATATACGCCAAAAGAATTGTTTCAGAAAGCAGAACCTTTTCTGGTAATGCCGGTAAAAAAAACAATCTATATTGGAAGGGATGAGAAAAGCAAGGATATGTTTTCGGCGGGACTTACGGCATTGTCGGAACGGAGTATGTTGAACCCGCCGATCCTGGAAACACTGGGATGTACCTGCCCAGAGCGTGAATTTTCATATAGAAATGCAGAATTGCTGGATACGGAAAAACAATGCGCGGTGCAGTTATGGCGTTATGATCCGCGTCTGATCAGCCGGGATGGCAGGATAGACATTTTTTCACTTGCTGTTTCATTGAGAGAGAATGGGGATGAGAGGGTGGAGCAGTGTGTGGAAGAATTATTAGAGAAAGCGTGGTGAGACAAAATGGTGTCAGGAATAGAAAGCTTTAGAAAATGGTTTGCGGATTATAGAGATCAGTATGTAGTCATTGGGGGAACGGCCTGTGATATGTTGATGAGCAGGGATAATTTTGATTTTCGGGCAACACGAGATATTGATATGGTGCTTATTTTGGAAAGTCTTACCCCGGAATTTGGTGCACATTTTTGGCAGTATGTCCATGAAGCAGGATATGAACACCAAAATAAAAGTACTGGAGAACCGCAATTTTATCGTTTTGCACATCCAATCAATGATCACTATCCATATATGATCGAACTGTTTTCAAGACGCAGTGAAATGATTAAGTTACCAGAGGAAGCGCATTTGACATCGCTTCCATTGGATGAAGAAGTGGCCAGTCTGTCCGCGATATTGATGGATGAAGAATATTATCAGTTCCTGCTGGAAGGCAGGATTGTATTGGACGGCTTACCGATTTTAGATACCGGGTATCTGATTCCCTTTAAAATGCGCGCTTATCTCGATTTAACGGCGCGGAGAGAAAATGGAGAATCCGTGGACAGCAAAAATATCCGTAAGCATAAAAATGATGTTCTGCGGCTCAGTATGCTTTTGACGGGTGATACGCGGATTGTAGTATCAGAAGAGATTTATATGGATATCAGGCGTTTTTTGGATGAAGCAGGAAGCTTGCAGATTGACGTAAAGCAGTTGGGAATCCGAAACCAGTCACAAGCAGCTGTTCTTGAAAAGATAAGAAGTACTTACATAAAACAGTAGTAATTGTGTAGAAAGGCAACAACCATGAACCACAACATACTAATCATAGAAGACGACACCGACATCAACAACATGACGGCGGATGCCCTCAAAAAAGCGGGCTACGGCTGCACCCAGGCATTTTCCGGGACGGAGGGCCTTCTGTATATCGAAAAGGAGCCCTTTTCTCTGGTACTCCTGGACTTGATGCTGCCGGGGATGAACGGGGAGGCGCTGCTGCCCCAGATCAAGGCGAAGCAGGCCATTCCGGTCATCGTGGTCTCCGCCAAGGACAGTCTGGACAGCAAGGTGGGCCTTCTGACCGCCGGCGCGGAGGATTATCTGACAAAGCCCTTTGAAATCCAGGAACTGATTGCCAGAATCGGGGTGCAGATCCGTCGCTTTGCCGATACCCAAAGCGGGAAGCCGGAGGTCCTTACCTATAAGGATTTGCAGCTCCGCCTGGATTCCTTTACCGCCACAGTGCAGGGGAAAAGTATTGAACTGACCCGGCAGGAATTTAAGATTCTGGAGCTTCTTCTTTCCCACCCGGAGCGGGTCTATTCCAAGCAGGATATCTACGATTATGCCTGGGACGATATTTACATCGGGGAGGACAAGACCATCAATGTCCATATCAGCAATATCCGCAAGAAGCTCAAGGCGGTCTCCGACCAGGAATATATCGAAACCGTGTGGGGGATCGGTTTCCGGCTGGTAAAATAACAAGTTACGGTTTCCTTTATGCGCAGTAATGTATTTGGGCATTTGGCGAAACTGTGCCGATAACTTTAACCTTTCTTAAACTTTGCTTTGCGATTGATTGACCTTTGGGCTGTATGATAAGAACCGTAAAGCAAAGGAGGCAACAGTATGGAATACTTACTTACGACAAACAGCCTGTCGAAGGCCTATGGCAGGCATAGGGCGGTAAACGCCGTAAATCTGCATATCCGGCAGGGCGATATTTACGGCCTCATTGGCCGCAACGGGGCCGGGAAAACCACCATCTTAAAGATCATCAGCGGGCTGGCGGCCCCTACGTCCGGGGACTTTTCCCTGTTTGGAAAATCCGGGAGGGACGCCGCGGGTTATATGTCCCGCATCGGAACGCTGATCGAGGCTCCCGGCGTTTATCCCAACATGACGGCGGCGGAAAATTTAAAATTAAAATGCCTGGCTATGGGCGTCCGCAAGAAAGGCGTCATTGAGGAACTGCTAAAGACCGTGGGGCTTTCGGACACCGGCAAGAAGAAGGTGAAGAACTTTTCCCTTGGGATGAAGCAGCGGCTGGGCATCGCTCTGGCGCTTGTCGGAAATCCTGATCTTCTGGTGCTGGACGAGCCCATCAACGGACTTGACCCCCAGGGCATCGCCGAGGTCCGGGAGACGCTTTTTCGCCTCAACAAGGAGCAGAACATCACGCTGATCATTTCCAGCCACATTTTGGAGGAGCTTTCCAAGATCGCCACCCATTATGGCATCATCCACGACGGCGTTTTGCTGCAGGAGCTGACAAGAGAGGAGCTTTTAAAAAGGTGCAGCGAGCGCATCGAGCTGAAGACCAGCGATACCCGCAGGGCCTGCACCGTGCTGGAGCGCATGGGGATCACGGATTATAAGGTGGTGGACGCGGATACCATCCACATTTTTGAACGCCTAAACGACGGCGGCGAGATCACCATGGCGCTGGCCGAACATCAGGTAAAGACCATGGGGATCACCGTGAAAAATGAAGCGTTGGAGGATTATTATCTAAATCTTACGGGAGGTGCCGCAAATGTTTAACCTGATCAAAATGGATTTTTACCGCATGCTGCATTCTGTTTCCACCTGGGTGATCCTGGCCATTACCGTTGTCCTGGCGGTGTTCGCCGTCTCCATGACGGAGACGGACATCCAGGCTATGACTGAAGATCCCCAATATGCCAATGAGCAGCAGGGGGAGGTGGATGGAAATGAAGACCGGATGATCGGCATCTCCACCACTGCCAATCCGGAGTGGGTGGACGGCGATATTGAGGCCGGGGAGCTCATCAGCACCCAGGTAAGCAGCGGGCTTCTGGTACTGCTCTGCGTCATTTTCACCGCCATGTTCGCCAGCGCCGAGCAGAAAAACGGGTATGTGAAAAATATCGCCGGACAGCTTCCAAACCGCGGCATGCTGGCCCTCTCCAAGCTGGCGGTCCTGGCGGTGCAGCTCTGTTTCCTGCTGGCGGTTTTCGCGCTGGTCACGGCCCTGACCGGAGCGCTTCTCTGGGGCGGCAGGTTTTATCTGGGGTCGGTATTCTCTCTGCTGCGGTTTCTGGGCGTGCAGTACCTTCTGCACCTGGGATTTGCCTCGGTGATCCTGTTTTTAAGCATTTTGTCCCGAAGCTCCGCCTTCAGCATGGTGGTGGGCCTGCTGGCCGGCATGGGGACGCTGGTTCCGATTTACTCCATGGTAAATAAGCTGGTATACGACATCCAGCCGGACTGGAAGTTTGACATCAGCAAATTTACCCTGGACGGCAACGTGCTCATGGCGTCCATCGGCGCGGCGCCGGGGACCATGGTCCGGGCCGCGGTGGTGGGAGGTGTTTTCCTGGCGGTCTGCGCCCTTCTCTCCATGGCGGTCATGCAGAAGCGGGACATTCGATAAGGAGCTGATTCGATGATTCTCTGGGCGATTGCCGCAACCGCTGCGGCAGTGATCTTCATCCTTCTATTTATCCTTTACCGGCGGCAGGTCAGAAAGACCTGCTGCCAGTTGGCGTTCTTAAAATCCCACCGGACGAATCTGCGGCTGACCTCCGGCCTGCCTTTCCGGGAGCTTGACGAGCTGGTGGACGGTGTCAATGAGATCCTGGACCTCTCCCGGGAAATCCAGCAAAATACCCGGCAGAGCGAAGCGCATTTGAAGGAGACCATCACAAATCTGTCCCACGACATCCGCACGCCTCTCACATCCCTGGACGGCTATTTTCAGCTTCTTGTGGGGAGCCAATCGGAGGAGGAGCGGCAGCGGTACAGCGCCGTCATTCAGTCCCGCATCGGCAGCTTAAAGGACATGCTGGAGGAATTGTTTACCTACACCAGGCTTCAGGACCCCGGGTACGAGCTGGAACTGGAGCCTCTGGACTTCGGAGCCTGCGTCTACGATACCCTGTTCTCCTTTTATGAGGAGTTTAAGGAAAAGGGGATCGAGCCGAAGACCGCATTCTGCGACGGCCATCTGAGGATTCGCGGCAACGGGGAGGCCATCCGGCGTTCCATCCAAAATCTCGTCAAAAATGCCCTGGAGCACGGCGGGGGCTATATTTCCTTCTCCTTATTTCAAAAACCGGGAGCTGTGTGCTTCCGGTGTGAGAACCAGGTGGAAAATCCGGAGGAAATTGATATGGAGCAGGTGTTTTCGCGGTTTTACAAGGCGGATTCGGCCAGGACCCACACCTCCGCCGGCCTGGGCCTCGCCATTGCCAGGGGCCTTGTGGAAAAAATGGGCGGCACCATCACCGGGGAGCTGAAGGGGGAGCTGTTTTCCGTGACCATGGAATTTCCCCAATGCCGGTGAGCGGACGGGAAAAATGGGAACAAACGGGGAAAGTGTTACCTTTTTGGACACTTTACGGATTTTGTCCCTTTCTTTCCGGCGGGGAATCCACTATTCTATATAAGAAAACGTGTATTCCGTTTTGCATGAAAGG
>CALWDR010000299.1 GCA_944376745.1 uncultured Lachnospiraceae bacterium | reverse complement strand
GTCCTGACGACCCTGGTCAACTACATCCTTTATTTTGGCCTGGGATTTTTCCGGGTGGATTACCTTCTGGCCAACACCCTGGCCTGGGCCGGCGCGGTGCTCTTTGCTTTTTTCATCAACCGCAGGTGGGTGTTCGCCTCCAAGGGAAACTGGAAAAAGGAATTTATCGCCTTTACGGGCATGCGCTTCGTCACCCTGGGGGTGGAAAATCTGCTGCTGCTTTTTTTGGTGGAGCAGTTAAGCGTCCCCTCCGGGGTATCCAAAATCCTGGTCAGCGTCGTCACCGTGCTGGCCAACTATGTGATCTGCCAGAAACACATTTTCGGGACCGGAAATGGGAGATCGGCAAAAGAAAAATTACGGACGGAATAAATCGAAACAGCGAGAGACAGGAAGGAGAATACACATGGATAAGCTGACGATCATTGTACCCTGCTATAACGAGGAGGAGGTACTGCCTGTATTTTATAAGGAAGTGAAAAAAGTGCTTCAGGGCATGCCGGAGGTGGAGCCGGAGCTTCTGTTTATCGACGACGGCAGCCGGGACAACACCCTGAAGGTGCTGCGGGCCTTAAGAGCCTGCGACGAGAACTGCCGCTACCTGGCATTTTCCAGAAATTTCGGCAAGGAGGCCGCCATGTACGCGGGACTTCAGGCCGCCACCGGGGACTACTGCGTGATCATGGACGCAGACTTACAGCATCCCCCGGCACTGCTTCCCGGAATGTATCAGGCCGTGAAAAATGAGGGCTACGACTGCTGCGCCGGTTTTCGGGAGAACCGGAAGGGGGAGAGCGCCCTCCGCAGCCTGCTGTCGAAAGCCTTTTACAAGGTGCTCCAGAAAATGAGCCATATGAAAATGGAGGACGGGGCCGGGGACTTCCGCATGATGAGCCGCAAAATGGTGGACGCCATCCTCTCCGTCAAAGAATATAACCGCTATATGAAGGGAATCTTCTCCTTTGTGGGCTTTGACACCAAATGGCTCCCCTTTGAAAATGTGGAGCGGGCAGCGGGAAAAACCAAGTGGAATTTCAAAAGTTTGTTCCACTACGCCCTGGACGGGATTTTTTCCTTCTCCACCACTCCAATCACCATCGCCGGGGTAGTGGGCGTGGTGTTGTTTGTACTGTCCATGCTCTACGGGCTTGGCACGGGGATCAGCACGCTGATCTTCGGAAATGAGGTCAGCGGCTACACCACCATCGTCTGCCTGATCTTGTTCCTGGGCGGGATCCAGCTTCTGGTGACGGCGGTGATCGGGGAGTACATATCGAAAACCTACCTGGAGAGCAAGGAGCGGCCCCTCTACATCATCAAGGAAAGCTGTTGACAGCGGGCGCTTCACAGTGGTAAAATGCTAACGTAACGGCAGATAATTTTGACGTTCCCTGTAAAATAGAATGAAAAGTGAGAGGAGCACCACTATGAGCGAAAAAACCATCCCCTACAAGATATATCTGGAAGAAAACGAGCTGCCCACAAGCTGGTATAACGTCCGGGCGGATATGAAAAATAAGCCGGCCCCCCTGTTAAACCCGGCCACCTTAAAGCCCATGACGGCAGAGGAGCTGGAGACCGTGTTCTGTAAGGAGCTGGTACAGCAGGAGTTGGACGACACCACCCCCTACATCGAGATCCCCGAGGAAATCCGCAATTTCTATAAAATGTACCGTCCCTCTCCCCTGGTGCGGGCCTACTGCCTGGAGGAAAAATTACAGACGCCCGCCAAGATTTATTACAAATTCGAGGGCAATAACACCAGCGGAAGCCACAAGCTCAATTCCGCCATCGCCCAGGCCTACTACGCCAAAAAGCAGGGCCTTAAGGGGGTGACCACCGAGACCGGAGCGGGACAGTGGGGCACGGCCCTGTCCATGGCCTGCGCCTACTTCGATCTGGACTGCAAGGTCTATATGGTGAAGGTTTCCTATGAGCAGAAGCCCTTCCGCCGGGAGGTCATGCGCACCTACGGCGCCAGCGTGACGCCTTCCCCCTCCGAGACCACCGAGGTGGGAAAACGGATCCTGGCGGAGCATCCGGGAACCACCGGAAGCCTGGGCTGCGCCATCTCCGAGGCCGTGGAGGCAGCCACCACCAGGGAAGGCTACCGCTATGTGCTGGGCAGCGTCTTAAGCCAGGTGCTGCTCCATCAGTCTATCATAGGTCTGGAATCTAAGATTGCCATGGACAAGTATGGGATCGTGCCGGACATCATCATCGGCTGTGCCGGCGGCGGCTCCAACCTGGGCGGTCTGATCTCTCCCTTCATGGGCGAGATGTTAAGAGGAGAGCGGGACTACCGGTTTATCGCCGTGGAGCCGGCTTCCTGCCCCAGCCTCACCCGGGGCGTGTACGCCTACGATTACTGCGATACGGGCAAGGTCTGCCCCTTACAGAAAATGTACACTCTGGGAAGCGGCTTCATCCCCTCTCCCAACCACGCCGGAGGACTGCGCTATCACGGCATGAGCGCCGTTTTGTCCCAGCTTTATGACGACGGCCTGATGGAGGCCAGGAGCGTGGGCCAGACGGAGGTCTTCGAGGCGGCGGAGCAGTTCGCCAGAGTGGAGGGTATCCTGCCTGCGCCGGAGAGCAGCCACGCCATCAAGGCGGCCATCGACGAGGCCATGAAGTGCAAGGAGACCGGGGAGGAGAAGACGATCCTGTTCGGCCTTACTGGAACCGGCTATTTCGACATGCTGGCCTACGAGCGGTTCCACAATCAGGAAATGACCGACTATGTGCCCACGGAGGCGGATCTGAAGGTGGGCTTCGACGGACTGCCCAAGGTGGAGTGACACAGAGCTTCCATGGACTGCCAGGGTGGAGTGACGTAGGGCTTTGACGGATAGTTGTAAAAAAAATACCTGTTTTCCAAAAAAAGTACAAAAGCAAAACGGCAATTCCTTTATACTGAATCCAACGAGTAAAGCACGGGAGGCTTCCCGCGGGATTTAAAGGAGGATGTAATCATGGCAGACGTTCATGAGATCAGCGAATTTCTACAAAAAGGAAGAGCAAAAAATGTAAAGGCGCTGGTGGAGGAAGCACTGGCAGAGGGACAGGACCCCAAGGTTATCCTGAATGAAGGTCTTCTGGCCGGTATGATGGTCATCGGCGAGAAATTTAAGAACAACGAGGTGTTCGTGCCGGAGGTTCTGGTAGCGGCCAGAGCTTTGAACGCCGGACTTGCCATTCTGGAGCCCAAGCTTATCGAGGTTGGAAACGAGCCTGTGGGCAAGGTTGTCATCGGAACCGTGAAGGGCGACCTGCATGACATCGGCAAGAACCTGGTGGCTATGATGATGAAGGGCGTGGGCTTCGAGGTCATCGACCTTGGAGTTGACGTGGAGCCCGCCACATTTGTGGACAAGGCTGAGGAGAACGGCGCAAACGTGATCTGCATGTCCGCGCTTCTGACCACCACCATGCCCAGCATGCAGCTTGTGATCGACGAGCTTGCAAGCCGCGGCCTGAGAGACAAGTACATCGTGATGGTTGGCGGAGCTCCCGTAAACCAGAGCTTTGCGGACCAGATCGGCGCGGACTACTATACGCCCGACGCGGCTACCGCAGCGGAGACCGCCAAGGCAGCCGTTACAAAATAAGAGACTGCAAAGACAACCGTTGCCAATAAGAGATTGATGATAAAAACGTTATGCGAATGCGGAGCTCCCGCTGCATAACGTTTTTCTCTATATTTTCGGCAGAAGGACGCGGTTGCTTTTTCGGGGGGCTTGTGTTATATTCAGTTTAGCGCCGGGGGCGGACTTTAACAGAAATTACAGAGGGTAGGATCATGAACATAACAGTGATAAGAGCAGGAAAGGAAACCACCTTTCCGGGAGAGGAAGGCGTATCCCTGCTGCAGCAGTTAAGGAAGGAAAATATTTACATCAGCGCGGCCTGCGGCGGCAGGGGGACCTGCGGAAAATGCAAGGTGCGGATGGTGACCGGGGCCACAAAGATCACGGAGGGAGACCGCCGGTTTTTCCAGGAGGAGGAGCTGAGGGAGGGCTGGCGGCTGGCCTGTACGGCTTACCCCAGGGAGGATTGCCGGGTGCTCGTCTGCTCCGACGACGAATCCCGTTTCGAGGTGGTCTCGGAGTACCAGGGCCAGGGAGAGGCCGGCGCGGCGGAGAGCTTAAGCTATGACATCGGCATTGACATCGGCACCACCACCATCGCCATTGAGCTGGTAGATACGGAGAAAACCCAGATTCTCCACACTGTCACGGACATCAACCACCAGAGAGCCTTCGGGGCGGATGTGATCTCCCGCATCCAGGCATCCAACGAGGGCCAGGGGGAGGCCTTAAAGGAAAGTATCCGCAGGGATCTGTATGAGGGGATCAAGCGGCTTCTTAAGGAGAGCGGGGCCGATGCCGGCAGGGTGGGACGGATCGCCATCGCCGGAAATACCACCATGGGCCATCTGCTGATGGGCTACTCCTGCAAGACCCTTGGGGTATACCCCTTTACCCCGGTGAACATCGGCACCATCACCACCAGCTTTGCGGAGCTTTTTGAGGCGCAGATACAGGCGGATACGGAAAATGCCCCGGCCATTTCTGCCGGGATCGTCCTGCTGCCCGGGATCTCCACCTATGTGGGGGCGGATATTTCCGCGGGAATGCTGGCCTGCGGCTTCGACCAGCGGGAAAAGCCCTGTCTGCTCATCGATCTGGGAACCAACGGAGAAATGGCCATCGGCAACCGGGACAGGATCCTTGTCACCTCCACGGCGGCAGGCCCGGCCTTCGAGGGCGGAAATATCTCCTGCGGCATGGGCAGCGTCCCCGGAGCCATAGCCGGTGTTTCCATCCGGGACGGCCAGGCGTCGGTGACGACCATCGGGGATCAGCCTCCGGTAGGGCTGTGCGGCACCGGGGTCATCGAGACGGCCTGTGAGCTGGTGAAGGAGGAGCTGGTGGACGAGACGGGGATGCTTGATGAAGAGTATTTTGAGGAGGGCTTTGAGCTGGCGAAGACGCCTGAGGGTGAGCCCATCCGCTTCACTCAGAAGGACGTGCGGGAGATCCAGCTTGCCAAGTCCGCGGTGCGGGCCGGCATGGAGACGCTGCTTCTTCGCTACGGCGTCACCTACGAGGACGTGGAGCAGGTGTTCCTGGCCGGGGGCTTCGGCTACAAGATCGATCTTAGGAAGGCCATCGGCATCGGCATGCTGCCGGAGGAATTTCAGGAGAAGACCACGGCTGTGGGCAACAGCTCCCTGGGGGGAACCATCCGCTATCTCACCGAAGACAGGGCGAAGGAGCGCCTGGCCAAGATCGTGGAGCTGTCCTCCGAGGTGGAGCTGTCCTCCGATAAGGATTTTAATAATTTCTATACGGAGTTTATGTTTTTTGAATAGGTGATGGAAATGACAAGCTTTGAGGAAATCAGCCAGGCCATTGAGGACGGAAAAGGAAAGCAGGTAAAGCGCCTGATCGAGGACGCCATGGAGGAGGGCATCTCCCCCGAGGAGGTCCTGAATCAGGGGCTGCTCCCGGCCATGGAGCGGGTCAGCAGAAAGTATCAGAACGAGCAGGTTTTTGTGCCGGAGGTGATCCTTGCCTCCCGGGCCATGGAGGTGGGCACCGCCGTCCTGGAGGAGTATATGAAGGAGCAGGCCCCCCGGGAGCCGCTGGGAACGGTTGTCATCGGGACGGTGAAGGGGGATCTGCACAACATCGGAAAAAATCTGGTGGCCATGATGCTGCGGGGGCTGGGGCTTACGGTTTACGACCTGGGCTATGATGTGGAGGTGGACACCTTTATCGGGAAGGCACGGGAGTATCAGGCGGACATCATCTGCATGTCGGCCATGCTGACCACCACCATGCCGGAGATGAAGAAGGTCATCGGCAAGCTGGTGAACAGGCGGCTGCGGGATCAGTACATCGTGATGGTGGGAGGCGCCCCCGTGACGGAGGCTTTCTCCCGGAACATCGGCGCGGACATCTACACCCGTGACGCGGGCAGCGCGGCCCTGATGGCCAGGGAGGCGGTGCTGGCCAAACGGCAGCGGGAGCCGCAGCCCATGTCATAAGGAAAGCAGGCATAAGATGAAAATTTTACTGGTGGCGATCAATGCGAAATATATCCACTCCAACCTGGCGGTCTACAGCCTTAAGGCCTATGCGGAGAAATATGGGGATCAGGTGGAGCTTTTTGAGTACACCATCAATCACCGGGCGGATGTGATCCTGCAGGAAATCTACAAACGGAAGCCGGATGTGGTGTGCTTTTCCTGTTATATCTGGAACATTGACCTGGTAAAGCAGCTGGCCGGGGCGTTTCATGCCCTGCGGCCGGAGGTGCCTCTCTGGGCCGGGGGTCCGGAGGTCTCCTATGAGTGGGAGAGATTTTTGTTGGAACACCCGGAGCTCACAGGGCTTATGCTGGGGGAGGGCGAGGGGACCTTCCGGGAGCTGTGTGAGCATTATGTGGATCATACCAGAGCGCTGGAGGAAATAGAGGGGATCGCGTACCGGAATCCTGCGGGACAGGTGGCGGCGACGTCCGGGCGGGAGCTGCTTTCCCTGGATGAGATTCCCTTCTGCTACGGGGATCTTTCGGATTTTACCAACCGTATCATTTATTATGAAACCAGCCGGGGCTGTCCCTTCCAGTGCAGCTACTGCCTGTCCTCCGTGGAGAAGGGACTGCGTTTCAAAAGCCTCCCCCGGGTGTTTGAGGAGCTTGGATTTTTCCTGGAGGAGCAGGTGCCTCAGGTGAAATTTGTGGACCGGACCTTCAACTGTGACCATGAGCATGCGAGGGCGGTCTGGCAGTTTTTGAAGGACCATGACAATGGGATCACCAACTTCCACTTTGAGATTTCCGCGGACCTGCTCACCGGGGAGGAGCTGGAGCTTCTTGGCAGTCTGCGTCCGGGGCTGGTGCAGCTTGAGATCGGGGTGCAGACCGTCAATCCCAGGACCATACGGGAGATCCGCCGCACCATGGATATAGAGAGGCTGAAGGCGGCGGCGGTAAGGATCAGGGAGCGGAGGAACATCCACGTGCATCTGGATCTGATCGCGGGACTGCCCTTTGAGGACTATCAGAGCTTCCAAAAATCCTTCGACGAGATTTACGCCCTGCATCCCCAGCAGCTCCAACTGGGGTTTCTGAAGGTGTTAAAGGGCTCCTTCCTGTATGAGAACCGGCAGGCCTATGGACTGGTCTGTCAGGAGACGCCGCCCTACGAGGTGCTGAAGACCCGCTGGCTGTCCTATGACGAGCTGATCCGTATCAAGCAGGTGGAGGAGATGCTGGAGGTCTATTACAACAGCGGGCAGTTTGAGATGACCATGCAGATCCTGGAGCTGGCCTTTGCGAGCCCTTTTGAGATGTTTCTGGCTCTGGGGCGATTTTATGAGGCAAGAGGGTGGTTTTACCAGAAGCATTCCAGAATCCGCAGATGTGAGATCCTGCTGGAATTTGTGAAGGAGCGGGGACTTCCCTGCCGGGAGCTCTACGAGGAGGCTCTGACCTTCGACCTGTATTACCGGGAAAATATGAAGAGCCGGCCTTCCTGGGCGCCGGACCCGGCGCTCTTTAAGGATGAGGCCAGGCGCCTTGGGCAGGACCACAAGAACTGCCACCTGGAGCCCTTCTACTATGATTTCTCCCTTCTGCTGGAAAAGAAGCAGAGGGGCTATCCGGCCCGGCGGGCAGAATGGCGGTTTTACCGCTTCTCCTACGGGGAGCGAGATCCGCTGACAGGCCAGGCGAAGGCCGCGCTAATCTGAAAAAATGAGGTGAAATGTATGAATTTTCGTAATTCCAAAAAGAAACGGGCCCTGGCGGCGGTGATCGTGATCCTGCTGGTGGCCTCCATGGTGTTGTCCGTGCTGATCTCGGCTTTTGTGTAGGGCCGCAGCGTACAGGGACTGCCGCCTTTATATCGGTGCCGCAGCGAGCGGGGACTGCCGCCTTCATACTGATGCCGCAGCGAGCGGGGACTGCCGCCTTCATATTGGTGCTGCTGTTCATAATACACAGAAAGGGAAAGATTATGCCGGGGATATTAGTTGAAATATATCTTGAAAAACCGGGAGATTATGTGTAGAATAAGGGTTAGACTTACATTAGATGGGAGAGGACACCCGCCTCTTAGGCGGTGAGTCATAAATGCGCAGCAATGGAGGGAGTCGATCCCCCATCGGATAGATTGACAGCGAGGTATGAATATGAAAAAGTGGAAACAATATTTGCCCGCAGGCGTGCTGGCCCTGGTGCTGGTGATCGCGGCGGCCTTTACCTTCAGCGTAAGGGCCCAGGAGCCGGAGGAGGATACGATTCCGGAGCGGGTTTTTTTCGGGAGTATTGACGGCGGCGGCATGAGTAAGGAGGAGGCTGTAAAGGCCATCGAGGCTTATGTGGAGCAGCTGGGCGGAACCAAGGTGACGCTCACGGCTGGGGAGAACTCGCTGGAGACCACAGCCGGGGAGCTGGGCTTATCCTGGAGCAATCCTGAGATCGTGGAGGAGGCTGCCGGTCTGGGCAAGACCGGGAATCTCATCGCCCGCTACAAGGTGATGAAGGATCTGGAGCATGAGGATCAGGTGTATGGCATCGCCTATGAACTGGACGCCGCCAAGGTGCAGGCATTTCTGGAGGCCAGCCAGGAGACTTTGAATACGCCGGCTGTGGACGCGTCCCTGACCAGGGAGGACGGCGAGTTCGTGATCACTCCCGGCAGCCAGGGCGTCAGCGTGAACGTGGCGGAATCCGTGACCCTGCTGGAGAAATTTTTTTCCACCCAGTGGGAGGAGCAGGAGGTTACCATTGAGCTGACGGCGGAGGTAGTGGAGCCCAGAGGCACGGAGGAAGAACTGAGTAAGGTGCAGGATGAGCTGGGCAGCTATCACACCAATTTCAGCAGCTCGGCGGACGGACGTGTGACGAACCTTCAGGTGGGAGCCGCCAAGATCAACGGGGCGGTCATCTATCCGGGGGAGGAATTTTCCGCCTATGCGTACCTGAGTCCCATCAACGCCGAGAACGGCTATGAGCTGGCCGGCGCCTATGAGAACGGTACTACGATAGAATCCTACGGCGGGGGCGTCTGCCAGGTGTCCACCACCCTTTACAACGCGGCCATCCGGGCGGAGCTGGAGATCACGGAGCGCTATCCCCACTCCATGACGGTGTCCTACGTGGAGCCCTCTGAGGACGCGGCCATTGCCGGCACCTACAAGGATCTGAAATTTGTGAACAACACGGAGGCCCCTATCTACATCGAGGGCTACACCGTGGGAAGAGATATTTACTTTACCATTTACGGCCAGGAGACCAGGCCGGAGAACCGCAAGGTCACCTTTGAGAGCGAGATCTTAAGTAATGAAGCTCCCGCCACTCAGTTCAAGGCGGTGGAGATGCCCGTGGGCCATGTGAAGCGGGTGCAGGGCGCCCACAACGGGATCAGCGCCAAGCTGTGGAAGATCGTGACCGTGGACGGCGTGGAGGAGAGCCGGGAAGAGTTTAACAGGAGCACCTACAATCCGTCGCCGGCCATTTATGAGGTGGGAACCGTTTCGGCCAACCCGGAGGCGGTGGCCAACATCAACGCGGCCCTTGCCACCCAGGACGAGGCGACCATCCGGGCAGCGGCGGAATACTGGAGCGATGAGGCCATAGCCCAGCGTGAAGCGGCGGCCCAGCAGCCGGCGACGCCTCCCGCGGAAGGCGGAACTACCACGCCGGAGGGCGGAAACACCACACCGGAGGGCGGAACTGGCACGGAGACAACTCCGCCTGCTGGCGGAGCCGGGGATGGAAGTACGACACCGGCAGGGGGCGGAGCCGCTGTCCCGTGAGATTTCCGGCAGAGGGCGGAACCGCTGCCCATGAGATTTCCGGCAGGGAGGCGGAGCTGTTGCCCCGTGAGATTTCCGGCAGGGGGCGGAACCGCTGCTCCGTGAGACCCGCGGCAGGGGATATCCGCATTGCGGCAATCTGGAAATTCCCGATCAGGGGGAAAGCGCGGGAAATGGATACAGCACTTAAGAGGCTGCCTCAACCTTGAGACAGCCTCCTGCTATTATAAATGGATGCTTTGCGGCCCTCCGCAAAGGGAGCGCCGCGAAAAGGGATAAAAAGGCAGGGACAAAGAAAATGTTAAAAGTGGGAAAAGTCCCGGAGAGCGTTTTGAAGCGCTCCATATTCAGACAGATTCATACCAGGCGCCGGGAGGTCCTGCTGGGGGCGGGCGTGGGCGAGGACTGCGCCGCCCTGAAGCTGGAGCCCGGGGAGGTGTTTGTGGTCTCCACAGACCCCATCACGGGGACGGCAAGGGATATTGGCCGCCTGGCCATTCATGTGACGGTCAACGATCTGGCCTCCGCCGGGGCGGAGCCGGTGGGCGTCATGCTCACCATCCTGCTGCCGGAGGGAAGCGAAGAGCAGGATTTAAAGCAGATGATGGCACAGATGGAGGAGTGCTGCGCCAAAGCCGGGGTGCAGATCATGGGAGGCCACACGGAGGTGACCCGGGCCGTGACCCAGCCCCTCATTTCCGTCTGCGGCATCGGGAAAGCCCGGGAGGAGGAGCTTGTATCCACCGCCGGGGCGAAGCCGGGCGAGGATCTTGTGATCACCAAGTGGATCGGCCTGGAGGGCACCTCCATCATCGCCAAGGAGAAGGAGGCGGAGCTCTTGGCCCGATACCCGGCGGACCTGGTCGAGACGGCCAAAGCCTTTGACCAGTATCTGTCCGTTCAGCCGGAGGCGGCTGTCGCGGTGAAATTTGGCGTCAGCGCCATGCACGACGTGACCGAGGGCGGCATTTTCGGGGCCCTCTGGGAGATGGCGGAGAGCTCCGGCGTGGGCCTGGAGGTGGACCTAAGGAAGATTCCCGTGCGGCAGGAGACCATCGAGGTGTGCGAGCTTTTCGGCATCAACCCCTATGAGCTGATCTCAAGCGGAAGCATGCTCATGGCGGCCCCCGACGGCGGCGGGCTGGTGCGGGAGCTTGAAAAGGCAGGCATCCACGCCGTGGTGGTGGGCAGGGCCACTTCGGGAAACGACAGGGTCCTTCTGAATGGGGAGGAGCGAAGATTCCTGGAGCCTCCCAAGACCGATGAATTGTATAAAGTGGTGTAAAATAAAAAGAATGGAGAGGAACAACCGATGGAAATGAGAGAGAAGATTCTGACCTTTATCGAGAAGAACAGCCGGGTGGATTTAAAGGAACTGGCCATCATCCTGGGGGTGGACGAGGCCACCGTAGCCAACGAGATGGCGGCCATGGAGGAGGAGCACATCATCTGCGGCTACCACACGCTCATTGACTGGGAGAAGACCAGCATTGAGAAGGTGAACGCCCTGATCGAGGTGCGGGTGACGCCCCAGAGAGGCCGGGGCTTTGACACTGTGGCCGAGCGCATCTACAACTACGCTGAGGTGAACGCCGTGTACCTGATCTCCGGGGGCTACGACCTTCTGGTGACCCTGGAGGGCAAGACCTTACGGGAGGTGGCCCAGTTCGTATCCGACAAGCTGTCCACTCTGGACTCCGTTTTGAGCACCAAGACGAATTTTATTTTGAAAAAATACAAGGATCACGGCACGGTGATCGCTGAGAAGAAAAAGGATGAAAGGATGCTGGTTACCCCATGAGAAATCCATTGTCTGAGCGGATCACGGGCATACAGCCCTCCGGCATCCGCAAATTTTTCGATATCGTAAACGAGATGAAGGACGCCATTTCCCTGGGCGTGGGGGAGCCGGATTTTGACACCCCCTGGCACATCCGGGACGAGGGGATCTATTCCCTGGAGAAGGGCAGGACCTTCTACACCTCCAACGCGGGCTTAAAGGAGCTGAAGATGGAGATCGCCAACTACCTTTACCGCCGGCTGGGAGTAAGCTATGACTATGCCCATGAGATCCTGGTGACGGTGGGCGGCAGCGAGGGCATTGACATTGCCATGCGGGCCATGCTGGACCCGGG
>CALWDR010000298.1 GCA_944376745.1 uncultured Lachnospiraceae bacterium | reverse complement strand
TACCTTTCCTTCAGCCGCCGCAATTCCTCCCTGAGAAGGCGGAGTTCCTCCTCGGCGGCCTCCGCGCGCTTCCGTTCCCGGGCGGCAATTTTCCGTTCTCTTTCCGTGTTGACGCGTTCCTCTTTTCTTCCCTCTTCCCGGCCTTCCTCGCGGCCCTGGTCGAGCAGAAACCGTTCCATTTCAAATGTTTTCATATAGCCTATGGACACCTCCTTGTCTCGTTTTACAGTTTCAACCATTGCCTGCATTTCTTTTAAATCCTCATTGCTGGCGTTGGATTTTGTGGTATTTTCAAAATACAAAAGCAGCTGCCGCAATTCCTTTGGCGGGTTGCCTGCCGTGCCCTTTGTATAGAGAAAGAGCGTTGTGGCCCCGTCGTCATAGGGCATCTGCGGCTCCTCCACACAGCCGTTTTTTATGGTGTAGACCATCCGGTTTAATCCGAATGGGTCGTAAGGCGTTATCATGATGATGATCACATTTTTCAGGGTGTGATAATCTGTGCCGGATTTCAGATTCTCCGCGTCGATCTTTGCGTGATAAAAGCGGACCCGCTTTGGCAGGGCTGTCACCACCTTTTCGGAAGATTTCTTTTCCGGCTCCACGTCATAGATGGTTACATTTTCCAGGGAATCCCCGGAGGCTGTTTCCTCCAGGTACACATCCAGTCTGGCGCCGTGCTTATCGGTGTCAACGCCATAATAATTTTTCTGGGAAATCACCGTAAGCTTCCCGAATTCTTTTTGAAAAATGATCCGCAAAAGAATCCGTGCAAACTGTTCTCCGATTCCAGGATAGGATACCACGGAACCGAATAAAAAATCGTCCAGCAGGTTCAATTCTTCCAATGTTCTTCTTGCCATTCGCTTCTCCTTTCTGTCTGCCCGGCCTTTTAACTTTGGCCGTCAGCATCGCTCGCCGGGGGCTTTGACTGCCGGTGAAGGAAGAAACAAATAAGCAGATGAAGTATGCGTTCCCTTCCGTTTCTACCCCCACCGTGTGTTCAGTTTCATTCATATGGGGATTTCTTGCCGAAACGGTAAAAGAATCTGCCCAGATATGTAACTTTATTTTAGCAAGGCTGCCGGGCACTGTCAAGATTTTTTCAGAATTTTAGTTCTACCTTCCCGGACCGCCGCATATATATAGTTATAGACTGGCCGCCGTTTACGCATCCGCGCCCCGGGGCGCGTTGCCGGGCGGGGAGTGAGGGCGGTACAGGCTGAAAATCTTGGACAAAGTCCAACAGCAGAAAGAAGGAGGATTTGTATGAAACAGAAATTTATGAGCGCTATCCTTGCGGGAGCACTGGCTGCGGCCATGCTTGCCGGCTGCGGCACCGCCGCAGGTACGAACGTGGATAAGGACGTTCAACTGGAACAGGAGGAAGCGGGCCAGGAGCCTGCGGGAGATGAGGAAGGAGCGGCAGTCAGGGAAGAAGCGGGAGGCGGAAAGATCGGTGTGGCCATGCCCACCAAGGATCTGCAGCGGTGGAACCAGGACGGCACCAACATGGAGGCGGAGCTTCTGGAGGCGGGCTACGAGGTGGATCTGCAGTATGCCTCCAACGAGATCGCAACCCAGGTGTCCCAGCTTGAAAATATGATCAACTCCGGCTGTGAGCTTTTGGTGATCGCTTCCATCGACGGGGATTCCCTGGGCACCGTGCTGGAGCTGGCAAAGGAAAAATCCATCCCGGTCATCGCCTATGACCGTTTGATCATGAATTCCGACGCGGTCAGCTATTACGCCACCTTCGACAATTATATGGTGGGGACCAAGCAGGGAGAATATCTAAGGGATCAGCTGGACCTTGAAAATGCGGACGGTCCCTTCCACATCGAGCTGGTTACCGGAGATCCGGGGGACAACAACGCCAGGTATTTCTTCGGCGGAGCCATGGATGTGCTGCAGCCCTACATAGACGCGGGAAAGCTGGTGGTAAAATCCGGCCAGACAGATTTTGAGACCGTCGCCACGGCAAACTGGGCCTCCGAGGCCTCCCAGGCCCGGATGGACGCCATCATCTCCGCCAATTATGCCGACGGGACCAGGCTGGACGCGGTGCTCTGCTCCAACGATTCCACGGCCCTTGGCGTGGTAAATTCCCTGGAAGCCAACTACACCGGGGAGTGGCCTATCATCACCGGTCAGGACTGTGACATCGCCAATGTGAAAAATATGATCGATGGCAAGCAGGCCATGTCCATTTTCAAGGACACCCGGACGCTGGCCACCAAGGTGGTGGAGATGGTGGACGCCATCATGCAGGGCGGCGAGGCCCCCGTCAACGACACCATCACCTACAACAACGGCACCGGCGTGATCCCTTCCTATCTCTGCGAGCCGGTATTTGCCGACAAGGACAATTATGTGGAGCTGCTCATTGATTCCGGCTACTACACCGAGGAGCAGCTGGCACAGTAGGGGCCACATCTGGCCAGCCGCTGTGGAAAGACAGCAGGGGCCACATCCGGCCAGCCGCTCTGGAAAGACAGCAGGGGCCACGTCCGGCCAGCCGCTGTGGAAGGAGTTTTACATGGAAAAAGTATTGCTGGAAATGAAGCACATCACCAAGACCTTCCCCGGCGTGAAGGCACTGGATGACGTAAACCTGAAGGTGGCGGGAGGGGAGATCCATGCCCTGGTGGGGGAGAACGGCGCTGGAAAATCCACGCTGATGAACGTGTTGAGCGGCGTGTACCCCCACGGGAGCTATCAGGGGGAGATCTTTTATCAGGGCGGACTGTGCCGGTTCCACACCATCAGGGACAGCGAGAGCAGGGGGATCGTCATCATCCACCAGGAGCTGGCCCTGATCCCCTACATGACCATCGGGGAAAATATGTTTCTGGGAAATGAGCGGGGGCGCAGCGGTAAGATCAACTGGAACGAGACCTACGCCCAGGCGGAGGAGCTGCTTTTGACCGTGGGCCTCAAGGAGTCCCCCCGAACGTTGATCAAGGATATCGGGGTGGGCAAACAGCAGCTTGCGGAGATCGCCAAGGCGCTGGCCAAGCAGGCCCGGCTGCTGATCCTGGACGAGCCCACGGCTTCCTTGAATGAGGCGGAGTCCGGGGCGCTTCTGGAGCTGCTTTTGCATTTTAAGAGGCAGGGCCTTACCTCCATCCTCATTTCCCACAAGCTCAATGAGATCGCCAGCGTGGCGGATAAGATCACGATCCTCAGGGATGGCGCCGTCATCGAGACGCTGGATAAGAAGCAGGACCTTATTACGGAGGACCGGATCATCCGGGGGATGGTGGGCCGGGAGCTGTCTGACCGCTTCCCGGGCCGGGGGAACCGGAGGGTGGGAGCGGTGCGGATGGAGGTCCGAAACTGGACGGTCTTCCATCCTCTTTACCCGGAGCGCAGGGTGGTGGACGACGTGAGCTTTACCGTGAGACGGGGGGAGGTGCTGGGCATTTCCGGTCTGATGGGGGCGGGGCGGACGGAGCTTTTTATGAGCATTTTCGGGAAAAGCTACGGGGAAGCTGTCAGCGGCAGCCTTTTTCTGGAGGGGCGCAGGGTGCGGCTGAATTCCGTCCGGGACGCCATTTTACATAAGCTGGCCTATGTGACGGAGGACCGCAAGGGCAACGGTCTCATCCTGAAAAATTCCATCCGGGTCAATACCACGCTGGCAAATCTTGGAGCGGTGAGCCGGTGGGGAGTGATCGACAGGGACAGGGAGTACGGCGCGGCCAACCATTACCGGGAGAAGCTGAATATCAAATGTCCGGGGGTGGACCGGCAGGTGGGAAACTTAAGCGGCGGCAACCAGCAGAAGGTGCTTTTGGCCAAATGGATGTTTGCGGACCCGGATATCCTCATTCTGGATGAGCCCACCCGGGGCATCGATGTGGGGTCAAAATATGAGATTTACTGCATCATCAACCGGCTGGCGGAGGAGGGGAAATCGGTGATCCTGATCTCCTCGGAGCTGCCGGAGGTGCTGGCCATGAGCGACCGGATCTATGTGATGAACGAGGGCAGGATCGTGGGGGAGCTGTCGGGCGGGGAGGCCACCCAGGAGGCCGTGATGGCCCGGATCCTGTCCGGGGAAAGAGGAGAGCAGAATGGAAAAGACTAAAAATACAGATATTATAAAAAAGTATACCATGATTATTGTGTTGGCGCTGATCCTCTCGTTTTTTGCCTGGCGGACCGGCGGGGCGATCCTTCTGCCCATGAACGTCAGCAGCCTGATCTCCCAGAACGCCTACGTGTTTATACTGGCCACGGGGATGCTTCTGTGCATCCTCACCGGGGGAAATATCGACCTCTCCGTGGGCTCGGTGGTGTGCTTTGTGGGGGCCATCGGGGCCGTGCTGATGGTAAATTTTAAGGTAAATATGTATCTGGCCATCCTGGCCATGGCCCTGGTGGGGACCCTGATCGGGGCGTGGCAGGGCTTCTGGATCGCCTTTGTGCGGATTCCGCCCTTCATCGTGACATTGGCGGGCATGTTGGTGTTCCGGGGCCTGAGCAATGTGGTGTTAAACGGCATGACGGTATCCATCAAGGAGCAGGAGGCCTTTGTAAATCTCTTCGGCGGAGGGGCCAACTGCTATATCCCGGATTTTTTCGGAAATGGAACGCTGAATCTCACCTGCCTGCTGGCCGGCTTTCTGGCAGTGGGGATTTTTCTCTTTTTGCAGATCAGATCCTGCAGGGAACGCAGGCGGAAGGGCTACGACAGGAGCGGCGCCTTTGGATTTGCGCTGAAGCTTTCGGTGGTGTCGGCGGCGGTATTGGCCTTCACCTGGCGGCTGTCTCAGCACAAGGGCATTCCCACGGTGCTCATCTGGGTGCTGATCGTGGTGCTGATCTACGGCTACCTCACCTCCAACACCCGGGTGGGCCGTTACTTCTACGCCGTGGGCGGCAATGAGAAGGCCACCAGGCTGTCGGGCATCAATACCAACCGGGTGTATTTTCTGGCCTATCTGAACATGGGCTTTCTGGCGGCCCTGGCCGGCATGGTGACCATCGCCCGCATGACCAGCGCCCAGCCCACCTACGGTCAGAGCTATGAAATGGACGCCATCGGGGCCTGCTTTATCGGCGGGGCCTCCGCCTACGGCGGGATCGGGACCGTGCCCGGCGTCATCATCGGAGCCGTGCTCATGGGCGTCATCAACCTGGGGATGTCCTTGATGGGCGTGGACCAGAACATGCAGAAGGTGGTGAAGGGCCTGGTGCTTCTGGCTGCCGTTATTTTCGATGTGGTCTCCAAGCGGGGCGGGAAGCTGATCGCCGGGAACTGATCTGGAAAATCTCGAAAATCGGTGTTGACATAGTGTCAGAATAGTGCTATACTACAGAAAAATGACACAGTGTCAGAATAAAAGGAGGATAAAGCCATGTTAGGTAATTTTTCGTACTGCAACCCCACGAAGCTGTATTTCGGTGAGGATGCCCTGGAGGGTCTGAACGCCGAGCTGCCCAGGTACGGCAGGAACGTCGTGCTGATCTATGGGGGCGGCTCCATCAAGAAGAACGGCATCTACGAGGATGTGACGCGGATTTTAAAGGATAACGGCAAGAATGTGGCCGAGATCTCCGGTGTCATGCCCAACCCCACGGTGGACAAGCTCTACGAGGGAATCGAGATTGCCCGGAAACACCAGGCGGATCTTCTGCTGGCTGTGGGAGGCGGTTCCGTGTGCGACTATGCCAAAGCGGTTTCCGTTTCCGTGAACTGTGAGGAGGACCCCTGGGAGAAATACTACCTGCGCTTTGAGGAGCCTGCCTGCGAGACGCTGCCGGTGGGCTGTGTGCTGACTATGGCGGGCACCGGCTCCGAGATGAATGCCGGGTCCGTGATCACCAACCCCCACACCCACCAGAAGATCGGCCATGTGTTTGCGGATGAGAAGATCATGCCCAGGTTTGCCGTCCTGAATCCGAAATATACCCTGACGCTGCCCCACTACCAGATGGCGGCGGGTATCTACGACATCTTCAATCATATCTGTGAGCAGTATTTTTCCGGGGAGGACGACAACACCAGCGATTACATCAGCGAGGGCCTGATGCGTTCGGTTGTAAGCGCCAGCCGCATTGCCAATAAGGACCCGCAGAACTACGAGGCCCGCAGCAACCTGATGTGGGCGGCCACCTGGGCGCTGAATACCCTGATCTCCCGGGGCAAATCCACAGACTGGATGGTACACATGATCGGCCAGTCGGTGGGAGCGTATACCAACGCCACCCACGGCATGACGCTGGCGGCTGTCTCCCTGCCCTATTACAGGCACATCCTGCCCTATGGCGTACAGAAATTCAAACGGTTCGCTGTGAATGTGTGGGATGTGAATCCGGAAGGAAAGACAGATGAGCAGACTGCGCAGGAAGGCCTTAAGGCTATGGAAGCATGGATGAAGGAACTGGGATTAGTCCTGAATATTTCCGAGCTGGGAGCCACAGAGGATATGCTGGAAGGCATTGCCGACGGCACCATCCTCATGTCCGGCGGCTATAAGGAGCTGAAGCACAGTGAGATCGTGGAAATTCTGCGGGAGAGCCTTGTTGGAAATGAAAATGGAATTGACTCAGCGTCAGGACAGTGATATATTACAGGCAGTGACACAAGGATAAGAGGGGGGCTCATCATGCCAAAAGGCTCTGAGGAACTGACAAATGCCAGAAAGGCGGAGATCATCGACGCCTGCGCTGCGCTCTATGAGACCATGGGATTTCGGGACATTACGATCCGGGACATCGGGGCAAAAACCTCATTTACCCGCACCTCCATTTACAATTATTTTCATACCAAGGAGGAAATTTTTCTGGCCCTGCTCCAGCGGGAGCATGAGGTATGGATCGCGGATCTTAAGGAGATCGCCCGGCGCCACCGGAAGCTGTCCGCGGAGGAATTTGCGGACGCGCTGGCCCATACGCTTGAAAAACGCGGGTGCATGTTAAAGCTCATGTCCATGAACCTTTATGATATGGAAGTGAACAGCCGCCTGGAGAATCTGGTGCTTTTCAAAAAGGCATACGCGGAGGCGCTGGGGGCGGTCACCTGCTGCCTGGAGCAGTTTTTTCCGGCTATGACGGGAAGGGACAGGGAGGATTTTCTCTATGCCTTCTTTCCGTTCCTGTTCGGCGTCTATCCCTACACCTCCCACACCGATAAGCAAAAGGAGGCCATGGAGCTGGCCCATGTGGAGTATGTCCCCCACTCGATCTATGGTCTGGTCAGGCCTTTCGCCGCAAGACTGCTGCAAAGCCTGGACGAACGGCCTAATATTTTTTAAGCAGAGGAGGAAACCATCATGAGTAAACTGTTAGTTGCGTATTTTTCAGCCAGCGGGACAACCGCCCAGGCAGCCCAAAAGCTTGCACGGGCCGTACAGGGGGACCTGTATGAAATAAGGCCCGCCGTACCCTATACGCCGGCGGATCTGGACTGGAGGGACAAGAACTCCCGCAGCTCGGTGGAGATGAACGATAAAGCTTCCCGCCCAAAGCTGGCCGACCATGACGCCCCCATCGCGGAGCACGATACTATCCTGCTGGGGTTCCCCGTCTGGTGGTATACGGCGCCCACGATCATCAACAGCTTTCTGGAGGCCTATGATTTTACCGGAAAGAATATCGTGCTTTTCGCCACTTCCGGCGGCAGCGGACTTGGACAGACCGCATCCCAGCTGTCCCATAGCTGTCCCGGCGCCCATATCCAAAACGGGAGGCTTTTGAACGGGAATCCTTCGGAAGATGACCTGCGGCAGTGGGTGGAAGTTCTGTAGGGCAGGGGGCAGCGCGGAAAAAATGAAAAATCCGATGGAATACAGAATACATCCCCAAAATGGCGACAGGATCAGCGTGATCGGCATTGGCACCGGCCCGATTTTTGAAGCGTCATGCCGCACCCGAGGAACGGGATTACTCTGTACTGGGCACTTTCACGCCAAAGGAGGTGACGGGCACCTGTGTATATTGCAATCACTGCGCACCCTGCCCTGCCGGATTGAACATTGGCCTGATCAACAAATACTATGATTTGGCTAAAATTGGTGATGAT
>CALWDR010000297.1 GCA_944376745.1 uncultured Lachnospiraceae bacterium | reverse complement strand
TTTACAATCTATCCATTTTTTATTAATGCTGACGATATTTTTTCTGGATATACTAAGTTTGATGATGCGGGAAGTCTTTCTTTTGCATGGAGGCATGAAAAGCAGGACCTTTTGAAACTGGTATCATTTTGCTGAAACTTTAGTAACGGACAGACAGAAAGAAAAAGGTGCGGTATGGTATGGACGAGGCACAGAGAGTACGGAATTATCACACGGATGGGAATGTTTTTGACGGCATGGCTTTTCTGGGCGGCGGTGATCAGCCAGATTGGCCAGAATCTCCTGCGCTCTCCTATATTTTACAGAAATTTCAGCCCGGCGGAGTCCCTCACCAGCACCGGCTACCGTTTCCCGGAGGGCTTTGCCAGGACCGTGAAGCGGTACGGCCAGTTTGAACGGCTGTACCGGGAGGAATACAGCACGGCCCTGCCGGGGCTTTCCTACACCAGCATGGGGGAGGCCGGCTCCCGCCATATGGTGCCCCAGGGCATCTGCATCGCCGGGGACTATATGCTGATCACCGCCTACGACAACAAGAAGACGGAAAAATCCGTTGTCTACGTCCTGTCCAACCGGGGCGATGGGACCCACAGCTTCCTGACCACGCTGATTCTGCCGGACAAGAATCATGTGGGCGGCATTGCCTTTGACGGAAATAATGTGTGGATCGCAAAAAGCACCAGCGGCTATGTAAGCGCCCTGCCCTATGGACTGATCGAGGAGGCGGCTGCCTGCGGCCAGGACAGCTTCCGGGTAGAGGCCTATGAACAAAATCTCTACTGCGGCGTGACGGCGTCCTTTGTGAGCTATTATGATGACCGGCTGTGGGTGGGTACCTACCGCTCGCCTGCGGGGAGGACCGGCGCGCTGAACAGCTACCGCATGGAGCGGGAGGGGGATACGGTCCGTCTTCAGTGGGAGAGCGCGGCGGAAATTCCCGCCTATGCCCAGGGGATTGCGTTTCTTCAGAAGGAAGACAGGACCTATGCCCTCATCAGCACCTCCTGCGGACGTTACCGGGATTCCCGGGTATATCTGAGGGAGCTTGTGCAGGGGGAGGGGGAATTTTCTCTTGCCCCGGTGACGGAATACCGGTTTCCGCCCATGGCGGAGGAGGTGGCCTCCGACGGCGAGCATACCTATGTGATCTTTGAATCCGCCGCCACCTGCTACAGCAATCCGGGCTACGGCAGGTGCGCCTATCCGGTGGACCGGGTCAGCGCCCTCTCCAACCGGGCGCTGCTTACGGGGCTGCCGTAGGCTTCCTGGAAGGAGGCTGCGGGCGGCGCCCACAGGAAAGTCAGACGCCGGACGGTTTTTAGCCGCCCGGCGCCAGAGCGCAGACTCCGGCAAACAATTCCGACAATTTTTTGCCGGAGCCTTTGCCGGATTTTGTGACAATTTTTGTGAAAAAAACAGTTGAAAAATAAAAGCCGTTATGATAAACTTTTTACAATTTAAGAACCGACAGGAAAAAAGAGATGACGGCTCCCACGGCGGGCGGTCACAGGCAGAGTCCCTCTTTTTTTTTGCCCAACAGCAGTAGAAAGGACAAGTGAAACCCTATGAAAGCTTTTCTCATCCTAGAAAACGGCACGGTATTTCCGGGAACCAGCATCGGCTCTCCCAGAGAAATCATCAGCGAAATTGTTTTCAACACCTCTATGACAGGTTATCTTGACGTCCTCACCACCCCCTCTTATGCCGGACAGGCAGTAGTAATGACTTACCCCTTAATCGGAAATTGCGGCGTTACGCCGGATCTGGAATCCACAAGGCCCTGGGTGGACGGACTGATCGTGCGGGAGCTTGTGAGACGCCCCAGCAATTTCCGCTGTCAGGGAACCTTGGAGGAATTTCTGGTGAAACAGGAGATTCCGGGAATCGCCGGCGTTGACACCCGAGCCCTTACCAGGCTGCTCAGAAGCAGCGGAACCATGAACGGCATGATCACCACCGATGAAAATTACAGGCTGGAGGAGATTTTGCCGAAAATAAAAGCCTGGCGGGCCGGTGATCTGGTGTCAAAAGTGACCTGCAGGGAGAAAAAGGAGCTGCTCGGCAAGGGAAAGCGCGTAGCCCTTTTGGATTGCGGCACGAAGAAAAGTGTGGAGCGGATCTTAAAGGAGCGGGGCCTGCACGTGACGGTTTATCCGGCAGACACCCAGGCGGAGACGGTGCTTTCGGATAAGCCCGACGGAATCCTTGTCTGCGGAGGCCCGGGGGACCCCAGGGACTGCGGGGCGCTTGTGACGGAGGTAAGGAAGCTCTACGAGAGCGGTCTGCCCCTCTTTGGAATCGGTCTGGGGCACCAGCTTCTGGCGCAGGCAGTAGGAGCGACCATCGCCAAAATGAAGCACGGCCACAGAGGCGGCAATTATCCCGTGCGGGATCTAAAGACCAGCCGGGTGTATATTTCCACCCAGAGCCACGGCTACGTGGTGGAGACGGACAGCCTGGACCCGGAGGTGGCCGAGGCCTCCTTTGAAAATGTCAATGACAGGACCAACGAGGGAATCACCTGCCGGAACGGAAAAGCCTTTTCCGTGCAGTTTTATCCGGAGGCCAGCGCAGGTGTTCAGAGCAGCAGCTATCTGTATGATTTGTTTATCGAGAAGATGGGAGGGAACCAATAATGCCAAAGAATCCAGAGATCAAGAAAGTATTAGTCATCGGTTCCGGGCCGATCATCATCGGACAGGCGGCGGAGTTCGACTACGCTGGAACCCAGGCCTGCCGGGCCCTGAAGGAGGAGGGCGTGGAGGTGGTGCTGGTCAATTCCAACCCGGCCACCATCATGACCGACAAGGACATTGCGGATGAGGTCTACATCGAGCCTCTGACCATCAAGGTGCTGGAGCAGATCATCTTAAAGGAGCGCCCGGACAGCGTGCTGCCCACCCTGGGCGGCCAGGCGGGCCTGAATCTGGGTATGGAGCTGGCGGAGTCCGGCTTCCTGGCCGAGCACGGCGTAAGACTTATCGGAACCACGCCCCTCACCATCAAGAAGGCCGAGGACCGGCTGGCCTTCAAGGAGACCATGGAGAAGATCGGCGAGCCCTGCGCGCCCTCCCTGGTAGTGGAAAATGTAGAGGACGGCATCGCCTTCACCAACACCATCGGCTACCCGGTGGTACTGCGTCCGGCCTACACCCTGGGCGGAAGCGGCGGCGGGATCGCCAACAATGAGTCGGAGCTCATCGACATTTTGAGCAACGGCCTGCGCCTCTCCCGTGTGGGACAGGTGCTGGTGGAGCGCTGCATCGCCGGCTGGAAGGAGATCGAGTACGAGGTCATGCGGGACGCCGCCGGCAACAGCAGTGCCGTCTGCAATATGTAAAATATCGACCCGGTGGGCGTGCACACCGGAGACAGTATGGTGGTAGCTCCCACCCAGACCCTGGGAAGCCTGGAGTGCGAGATGCTTCGGACTGCCGCCCTTAAGATCATTGAGGAGATCAAGATCACCGGAGGCTGCAACGTGCAGTTTGCCCTCCACCCGGACAGCCTGGAGTACGTGGTGATCGAGGTAAATCCCCGGCTTAGCCGTTCCTCCGCTCTGGCCAGCAAAGCCACCGGCTTCCCCATCGCCAAGGTGGCCACCAAGATTGCCCTGGGCTATAACCTGGATGAGATCCCCAACGCCATCACCGGCAAGACCTACGCCAGCTTTGAGCCCACCATCGACTACTGCGTGGTGAAGCTTCCGCGTCTGCCCTTTGATAAATTTATCACGGCCAAGCGGACCCTGACCACCCAAATGAAGGCCACGGGAGAGGTGATGAGTATCTGCACCAGCTTCGAGGGGGCGCTGATGAAAGCCATCCGTTCCCTGGAGCAGCATGTGGACAGCCTGGTGACGGACGAGTACAGCCATTTATCCTATGAGGATTTCATTGAGCGGCTGAAGGTGGTGGACGACAGGCGGATCTTCGTGATCGCCGAGGCGGTGCGGCGGGGGATCGCCTATGAGACGATCTTTGACATCACCAAGATCGACATCTGGTTTATCGACAAGATCGCGGTTCTGGTGGAAATGGAGCGGCGTCTGCGCAGCGAGGCCCTCACCGTGGAGCTTTTAAGGGAGGCCAAGCGTCTGGAATTTCCGGATACGGTCATCGCCCGGCTCACAGGAAAATCCGAGGAGGCCGTACAGGCCATGCGCTATGAGAACGGGATCGTCGCCTCCTACAAGATGGTGGACACCTGCGCCGCGGAATTTGACGCCGCCACCCCCTACTACTATTCCGTTTACGGCGGGGAAAATGAGGCCATTCCCAGCCATGACCGCAAGAAGGTGCTGGTCCTTGGCAGCGGCCCCATCCGCATCGGACAAGGCGTGGAGTTTGATTATTGCTCCGTGCACTGTACCTGGGCATTTTCCAGGGAGGGGTACGAGACCATCATTGTCAACAACAACCCGGAGACCGTGTCCACGGACTTTGACGTGGCGGACAAGCTGTATTTCGAGCCTCTGACCCCGGAGGATGTGAAGAATATCGTGGACATCGAGAAGCCCGACGGCGCCGTGGTGCAGTTCGGCGGCCAGACCGCCATCAAGCTGACGGAAAGCCTGATCAAGATGGGCGTTCCCATTCTGGGCACCCAGGGCGAGGACGTGGACGCCGCCGAGGACCGGGAGCTGTTCGATGAGATCCTGGAACAGACCAAGATCCCAAGAGCCGCGGGGGGAACGGTGTTCACCGCCGCCGAGGCCAAGGAAGTGGCAAACCGCCTGGGATACCCGGTGCTGGTGCGCCCCTCCTACGTGCTGGGCGGCCAGGGCATGCAGATCGCCTATTCGGATGAGGAGATCGAGGAATTTATGGCGATCATCAACCGGATCGCCCAGGACCATCCCATCCTCATCGACAAATACCTTCAGGGCAAGGAGATCGAGGTGGACGCGGTCTGCGACGGCACGGACGTTCTCATCCCCGGAATCATGGAGCACATCGAGCGCACCGGCGTCCACTCCGGCGACAGTATTTCCGTGTATCCGGCCTTTACCATCAGCGACAAGGTGAAGGATACCATTGTGGAGTACACGAAGCGGCTGGCCCAGGCCCTCCATGTCATCGGCCTGATCAACATCCAGTTCATCGCCATGGGGGACGAGGTGTATGTGATCGAGGTCAATCCCCGGTCCTCCCGCACGGTGCCCTACATCAGCAAGGTGACCGGGATCCCCATCGTGGACGTGGCCACCAAGGTGATCATCGGCCACACCTTAAAGGAGATGGGCTATCCCACCGGCCTGGCCCCCGCCGCCGATTACATCGCCATCAAGATGCCCGTATTCTCTTTTGAGAAGCTTCGGGGGGCGGAGATCAGCCTGGGACCGGAGATGAAGTCCACGGGAGAGTGCTTAGGGATTGCCAGGACCTTCAACGAGGCTCTGTACAAGGCTTTCCTGGGCGCTGGCGTCAACCTGCCCAAGTACAAGCAGATGATCATCACGGTGAAGGATGCGGACAAGCCGGAGGCGGCGGAGATCGCCAGACGGTTTGAAGCCCTGGGCTACATCATCTACGCCACCAGGAGCACCGCGAAATATCTGCAGGAGCATGGGGTCAGCGCCCGCCGGATCAACAAGATCAGTCAGGAATCCCCCAATGTGATGGACCTGATCCTGGGCCACAAGATCGACCTGGTCATCGACACGCCCACCCAGGGCCGGGATAAGTCCAGGGACGGCTTCCTGATCCGTCGAAACGCCATCGAGACCGGCGTCCACTGCCTGACCGCCATCGACACCGCCAAGGCGCTGGTGACTAGCCTGGAGTGCGCCAACGACGCGCTGAATCTGGTGAATATCGCCACGGTGAAGAATATCTGAACAAGCGTTTCGCGTTACGGTTTATGGGGTGGGGAAATACGCAACGAATAACAGTTTTGTCAGGAGGACGCCCTGGATGGCGCATTTGTTAACGCAGACACGCTCTCGCTCAGCTCAAGACGCAGCGGTACTAGGCTCGCCGTCCGCAAGCGGCCGGTTCGCCAAGTGCCGGCGTCTTTCAATGGTCTGCTTATAACAAATGCGCCATCCAGGGCTACGTTCCAGACAAAAGCTGGAAATTTGTCTATTTTCCCCACCCCATGAACGGTAATTCTTTTCGCTTCCTAATTAAGGCGGCTGTCACAGAAAAATGTGGCAAGCCGCCTTAAAATAGTGTATAATATGATACAAGCGTCAAAAGGTCATGCGGGCTGCGCTTGCGCAGGCAAGTATGACCTTGGGGCGCGCAAAACACCGAAAAGTAGCCATTTTTCGAAGAAAAATGAGCGGATTTGAGGTGTTTTAGAA
>CALWDR010000296.1 GCA_944376745.1 uncultured Lachnospiraceae bacterium | reverse complement strand
TGGAATATCTGAATCTGCCGGGGTTCCCGGCGGGGGTCATCATGCCGGTGGCGGGGATTTTGGCCTCCCGGGGCCGGATCAATTTTGTGATCGCCCTGCTTATCAGCGTGGCGGCGGGGCTTGCCGGAAGCATTCTCCTCTATGGCCTGGGCAGAGGCGGCGGGGAGTTGTTCCTGAAAAAATATTATAAAAAATTTCCCAGAGCCCAGGCGGTGGTGGAGAAGAAGATTGCCTACCTTCAGAACAAGGGATGCGTGGGAATTTTTGTGTGCAAGCTGATCCCGGCGGTGCGGACGCTGATTTCCATTCCCGCCGGTGTGATAAAAATGAATTTCGTCAACTACTGTATCAGCTCCACCCTGGGGATCTTTCTGTGGAATCTGGCCTTCGTGGGGGCCGGGTATCTGTTTGGCGACGCCGTATTTTCCATGTTTTAAGAGGAGGTATTGTCATGAACATTGCCATGTTTACCAACAACTACAAGCCCTACATCGGAGGCGTGCCCATCTCCATCGAGCATCTGGCCGGGGCGCTGCGGCAGCGGGGACACAGGGTCTATGTCTTTGCCCCCACCTACAAAGAGCAGGCGGAGGAGGAGTTCGTCATCCGCTATCCCTCCTTCCCGGTGTCCATCGCCAAGGCCCCGGTGCCGGACGTGCTCACCCGGATCTTTGAGAAGAAGGTGAAGGAGTTAAAGATCGATGTGATCCACGTCCATCACCCGGCCATTGTTGGAAATGTGGCGCTGTATCTGAAAAAGAAGTATAAGATCCCCGTGATCTACACCTATCACACCCGGTATGAGCAGTACCTTTATTATGTGAAGCCTTTGGAGCGCATCGAGCGCTGCACGGGATTGATCCAGAAATATTTGGAGTATTTCTGCAAACGCTGCGATATGCTGCTGGCGCCCACCCCCGGCATGCGGGACGATCTGATGGCCAGGAGGCTTGGAGACGGCGCCCCGATCCGGGTGCTTCCCACGGGAATCCCCGAGGACTGTTTTTACCCGGATATGGACCGGGCGGCGGAGATCCGAAGATACTATAAGAAAGACGCGGACTATCTCTTTGTGACGGTGTCCCGGCTGGCCAGGGAGAAAAATCTGTTGTTTCAGCTGGAAGGGCTGGCCCTCTTGAAGGAGAAGCTGGCCGCCTACGGGAAAACCTTCCGCCATATGGTGATCGGGGAGGGGCCCCAGCGGGAGGAGCTAGGGGCGCGGGCCCGGGAGCTGGGACTTTTGGATACCGTGGTGTTTGTGGGAACCGTTCCCAACAGCCAGATGAAAAATTACCAGTCGGCGGCGGACGCATTTCTCTTTACATCCAAATCCGAGACCCAGGGCATCGTGGTGCTGGAGGCCATGGCTGCGGGAAATCCGGTGGCGGCTGTGGATGCCACCGGGGTCCGGGACGTGGTGGAGAGCGGCAGAAACGGCTGCCTCACCCGGGAGACGGCAGAGGACTGGTCTGCGGGCGTAGTGGAAATCTTAAAGGATGAAAAACGGTATCATGCTATGAGCCGGGCAGCCCGAAAGACGGCTCAGGGGTATGGCGAGGACCGGGTGGCCTGCATGGCGGAGGCCTGTTACGAAGAAATTTGCCAAAAAGCTGCCTCTTTGCCCCGGATTTATGGTACAATCTAGGAAAAGAAAACAGAAGGAGCTTTTTTGACATGGAACCCATCAATCACAGCGAGTATCACATTCTGATCGTGGAGGACGACCCGGAGATCCGGGACGGCATCGAGATCTTTTTAAGGAGCCAGGGCTATCAGGTACATAAGGCCGGAAACGGCGTGGAGGGGCTTAAGCTCCTGGAGCAGGAGCCCATCGACCTGGCCATTGTGGACGTTATGATGCCGCAGATGGACGGCATCACCATGACGGTGAAGCTGCGGGAGAAGTACGAATTTCCCGTGATCATACTTTCCGCCAAATCCGAGGAGACCGACAAGGTCATGGGGTTAAACATCGGGGCGGACGATTATGTGACCAAGCCCTTCACGCCCCTGGAGCTGATGGCGCGGGTGAACTCCCAGCTTCGGCGCTACAGCAGGTTCAAGGGCCGGAAGGGAGAGGGAAAGAACCATGAGCGGGTGTATATAGCGGGGGGCCTGGAGCTTAACGAGGACACGGTGGAGGTGCTTGTGGACGGAAAGCCGGTCCATCTTACCCCCAGCGAGTTCAAGATCCTGGCCCTTCTGATGAAGAACCAGGGCCGGGTATTCTCCGCGGATGAGATTTACGAGCGCATCTGGAACGAGAAGGCCATCAACACGGACACCATCATGGTGCATGTGCGGAATATCCGGGACAAGATTGAGATCAACCCAAAGGAACCAAAATATCTGAAGGTGGTGTGGGGCGTTGGATACAAGATCGAAAAGCAGCCGTAAATGGCGCACGCTTCTGGCCGCGGCGGCGGTCCTTGCGGTCACACTGGTGAATTTCCTGCTGTTTCCGGCCATTGGAATCCAGGCGGAGAAGCAGTTTGAAGAGCTGAAAACCCAGGAGGGCGTGGAGGTCGGCTTTATGCAGGAGCTCATTGAGGGCAGCTATGTGCTTTATTATGAGCTTGCGGGCGGCGGCGATACATTTGGACCAGGGGTGCAGGAGGGGATCAAGGGCTGGCAGGCGGATTTTGAGGGCTACCGGAACAGGGTGGACTACTATGCCATGACCGTATCGGAGCATACCACCAACACCTCCAGAAATTTAAGCGTGCTGCTGGGAGCGGGGGAGACGGACACCTCCCTTCTGGAAAATCTGAAGAGCCATTATCAGTGCTGGTTTCTTTTCCGGTATGGCGGGGAAGGGGAATTTTCCATAGACCAGGTCTGGAGCGAGAACGGCCTGGAGGATGAGCTTGTCAAGACGGCTCTTCAGGCCAAAAGGACCGGAGACATCGCCGGAGCGGAGGGAGGATACGTGCAGGAGGACGCCTGGTACAGCGGCTTTGCGCCGAAGGATTTTCAGGTGGTCTTTGGAATCCCGGACACGGTGAACATGGCCTCCCAGAAGGCCCTGCGGGATAATTATGAGCGGGAGGTCTTAAGCTATATGGTTTCCGGCGACAGCGCGCTGTTTCTGGGCTCGCTTACGGCCCTGGCGCTGGCGGCGGTGCTTTTGAACAGCAATAAAATCTGGAAAGGGACCATAGCGTTTCAGCGCAGGGGCCGTCAATACATGATGGAGCCGGCCATTTTCGGCTTTGTCTGCACCTGTTCCCTGAAAACCCAGTTTACGGAGCTGAACGTGGAGTACGGGGTGCTGACCGGAAATGAGAATCTGTTCCAGATATTGGGGGTGGGAACCTTTGCCCAGGTGTATGGCCTGCTGGAGATCGGGCTGCTGCTGGTACTTTTATACGCCATGTGGTATCTGTCCCTCTACTATCTGCGCCCGGTTTTCACCCTTGGCCCGAAAAAATACATCCGCCAGTACAGCCTTGTATATCTGGCGGCCACAAAGGGGATTTCCTGGCTGCAAAGAAAGTGGAACTGCCTGAAGGACGAGCTTGCCCATGTGGATTTCAGCCGCAGGACTATGAAGCTGATCCGCAGGATCGTGATCCTGAATTTTCTTGTTCTGGCGGTGCTTTCCTTCTTCTGGTTTTTCGGGATCTTTGCGCTGGTGGTCTATTCGGTGGTCTTGTTTTTTATTTTAAAGCGTCAGTATGACCGGGTGGAGCGGGATTATCGTTCCCTGATGGAGGCCACGGCCCACATCGCCCAGGGGGAGCTTCAGTACGAGGACACTTCGGACTGGGGCATGTTTGAGCCCTTCAAGCAGGAGCTTGCCAAGATCCGCAGCGGCTTTTCCAAGGCCGTGGAGGAGGAGGTCAAGAGCCAGCGGATGAAGACGGAGCTGATCACCAACGTGTCCCACGATTTAAAGACGCCCCTGACGGCTATCACCACCTACGTGGAGCTTTTAAAGGACCCCAACCTGACCCCGGAGCAGCGGGCGGCCTACGTGGAGATCCTGGACAAAAAGGCCCGGCGGCTGAAGATCCTGGTGGAGGATCTGTTCGAGGTCAGCAAGGCCGCCAGCGATACCATCAAGCTGGATCTGATGGAGGTGGACGTGGTCAATCTCTTAAAGCAGGTGTGGGCCGAGCACGAAGCCCGTTTCTCGCAGATGGGTCTTCTTGTGAAATGGACGCTGCCGAAGGAGAAGGTCATCCGCATGCTGGACAATCAGAAGACCTACCGCATTTTTGAGAATCTTTTTGGGAATATTGAGAAATACGCCATGCCGGGAAGCCGGGTGTACGTGGAGGTAAGGATGCTGGCGGGGAGCAGGCCGGTGGCAGCGGGTACGCCGGAACGTAAGGCAGAGAATCCTGCGGTGAGCGCACCGGAACGCAAGGCAGAGAATGTTGCGGCGGGCACGCCTTCCGATGGAGAGAATGCTCCGGTTGCTGTCTGGGAGAATTCCGGCGTGGAAATTGTCATCAAAAATATGTCCGCCCAGGAGCTTCATGTATCCGGGGAGGAGATCACAAAACGGTTTGTCCGGGGAGATTCTTCCAGGAGCACGGAGGGCTCCGGCCTGGGGCTTGCCATCGCCAAGAGCTTCACCAAGGCTCAGAAGGGGGAATTCCAGGTGACGGTGGACGGGGATCTGTTCAAGGTAATGATCCGGTGGAGGTAAGAGGGGTTACTTTTCATGGGGTGGGGAAATATTCAACTGTTTTTGTCTGGAGACCGCCCTGGATGGCACATTTGTTAACGCAGACACGCTTTCGCTCAGATCAAGACGCAACGGTACTAGGCTCGCCGCCCGCAAGCGGTCGGTTCGCCAAGTGCCGGCGTCTTTCAATGGTCTGCTTATAACAAATGTGCCATCCAGGGCTGCATTCCAGTCAAAAGCTAGAAAGCTTGTCTATTTTCCCCACCTCATGAAAAGTAACTAAGAGGGAGCAGTTGTTGCGGCCCGCTGTTCTTGGAAGTAGACTTTTTCCGCGCGCTGTGCTACACTGGATATGAGAAACCAGGGTGAAAAGTTTCAGCGTTTCATGCCTGCATGAAAGAGCATAAAACGATGAAACTGTAAAAAATAAGAAATGGAAGAGGGTGCAGCGGAATGGCAGAATGTAAAAAGAAGCTTCCTATTGGGATTGAAAATTTTGAAAAAATTCGTACGGAAGGATTTTATTACATTGATAAGACTGGGATTATCAAAGAATTGCTGCAGAATTGGGGGGAAGTGAACCTTTTTACCCGCCCCAGGCGGTTCGGCAAATCCTTGAATATGAGTATGTTGAAATACTTTTTTGAGATCGGTACGGACCCGGCGCTGTTCGAGGGCCTGGCTATTGCCAGGGATGAGGCGCTCTGCCGGGAATTTATGGGGAAATTTCCGGTGATCTCGGTAAGCTTTAAGGGAGCAAACGGGAATGATTTTGCTATGGCACGGGAAATGATGTGTTCTATCATTAGTACGGAAGCCATGCGGTTTGATTTTCTGCTGGAAAGCGATGCCTTGAGCGAACAGGAGAAACGAAAGTATGAACTTCTGATCCACGTGGAAGAACCGGGAGAGAGCCCCTATATCATGCCGGACGCTGTGCTGACCACAAGTCTGAAGCTGCTCTCTCAGCTTCTTTATAAGCATTACGGCCAGAAAGCGATCATTTTGATCGACGAGTACGATGTGCCGTTGGCCAAGGCCTTCGACATGGGGTATTACGACCAGATGATCACCCTCATTCGGAATATGTTTGGGGAGGCCTTAAAGACCAACGACAGCCTGCAGTTCGCGGTGCTGACCGGCTGCCTGCGCATTTCCAGGGAAAGCATTTTTACAGGGCTTAATAATCCGCGGGTGCTGTCGGTTACGGACGTGGAATTTGATGAATATTTCGGCTTTACGGACAGCGAGGTGCGGGGGCTTCTCGATTATTATGAGTGCGGCGGCGCCTATGAGGCTGTAAAAGACTGGTATGACGGGTATCATTTCGGTGATGTGGACGTGTACTGCCCATGGGACGTGGTCTGCTATTGCCAGAAGCTTCGCTGGGAGCCGGAGGCGGAGCCTCAGAATTACTGGGTCAATACCAGCGGAAACGATGTGGTGCGGCGGTTCATCTCCTATGCGGATACGGGGTCTCTTAAGCGGGAGATCGAGCAGCTGGTGGCGGGAGAAGCCATCCGAAAGGAGATCCGGCAGGAATTGACCTACCGGGAGCTTTACGATTCCCTGGAAAATGTGTGGAGCGTGCTGTTCACCACCGGGTATCTGACCCAGCGGGGGAAGCAGGAGGGCCGGGTATACCAGCTTGTGATCCCCAACCAGGAGATCCGGGACATTTTCAAGAGCCAGATCATGGACTGGTTCAAGGAGAAGGTGAAGGAGGACGGGAAGGCGCTGCAGGAGTTCTGCCAGGCGCTGGAGCAGGGGGACGCCGCCGGGGTGGAGGAGAAGCTTACGGCGTATCTTGGGAAAACTATCAGTATCCGGGACAGCTTTGCGCGGAAGGGACGGAAAGAGAATTTCTATCACGGCCTTCTCCTGGGTCTTCTCGGCTTCAAATCCGACTGGTACGTGACCTCCAACCGGGAGAGCGGGGAGGGGTACAGCGATATTTTGATCGAGACCGAGAAGGATGTGGGCATCGTCATAGAGGTGAAATACCCGGAGGACGCCGACTTGGAGGAGGGCTGCCGGAAGGCCCTGGCCCAAATAGAGACGAAGGATTATGAGGAGCGGCTTTTGGAGGATGGGATGGAGAACATTTTAAAATATGGGATTGCCTGCTACCGGAAGCGATGTAGGGTAGTCTGCAGAAAAGGGCTGTGAAAATAATCGTATTAGAGTAATGTTACTGTGCAACTAGTATAGTAGAGATAAATAAACGCCCGCTGTTCGTGGGCGAGGAGGGACACATGGCAGTAAAAAAAATCCAACTGGAAAATTTCACGGTATTTAAAAAGCTTGACATTGATTTTGAAGCGGGCGTAAATGTTTTTATAGGGGAAAATGGTCTGGGAAAAACACATGTTATGAAGCTTCTTTATAGCGCGTGTCAGGCGGCTAAGCACGATGTCTCTTTCCCGCAGAAAATCGTGCGGGTGTTTTGGCCGGATAAATTTGGCATACAGCGTCTGGTAAAACGGAAAAATATGGGAGGAACAGCTCAGGTGCGAGTAGTATCTGAACGTTCTTATATATCAATGTCTTTTACGACCAAGACTAAAAAATGGGACGCGGATGTGAAGAATGAAGAGACTTGGGAAAAACAAAATCAAGGGCTGGAGAGTGTTTTTATCCCTGCAAAAGAGATTCTTTCCAATGCTTATAATCTGAGAGAGGCGACAGCAAAGGGAAATGTAGAGTTTGATGATACCTATTTGGACCTGATCGCTTCTGCGCGGGTAGACATTTCGGCAGGAAAGGATACGGAATATCGGAAGAAATATTTGGAAATATTGCAGAAAATCAATGAGGGGAAAGTGCGTGTCGTAGAAGACAGATTTTATTTGAAGCCAGGTACGCAGGCAAAAATAGAGTTTAATCTGGTGGCGGAGGGAATCAGAAAGATTGCGCTGCTTTGGCAGCTTATCAAAAACGGGACATTAGAGAACGGGTCCATTTTATTTTGGGATGAACCTGAGGCAAATATCAACCCTATCCATATACCTGTGCTTGCGGAAATGTTGTTAATGCTTCAGCGGGATGGAGTTCAGGTGTTTATTTCAACGCATGATTATTTCCTGTCCAAATATATTGAAGTGAAGAAAAAGGAAACGGACAAAGTAGCTTACTATTCCTTTTATAGGGGAGAAGATGAGGAGACGGTAAGTTGTGAGAAAGCGGAACAGTTTTCAGCGTTAAAAAATAATACAATTTTGTCTACATTTCGGCAGTTATACAGAGATGAAGTTGAGGTGGCTATGAGGTGATAACGATTGAAGAATCGAAAATGGTGTTTGGTCCATACCCGGAGGAAAATGTATTTCGGATTGAAGACTCTGGACTTCATGCTTCTTTTGGAGAGGGGATAAAGACGGTAGAATTTATTTTGCTTCAAGGCCGCGAGAAATTGTTGTTTGTGGAGGCAAAGACGTCTTGCCCAAACCCATTCAACAAAGAAGAAAGCAAAGAAAAAGCAGAGAAGTTTGAAGCATATTTTGCAGAAATAGCGGATAAATTTATTGATTCTTTGCAAATGCTTCTGAATGTGGCCTTGAAACGAAAGGAAAATATAGAAGAAATAGGGAAGTACATCAAGGAACTAAATTATGCGGGTGTAAAAATTCGTTTTATACTTGTGATTCAAAACGCGGAAAATGAAAAATAATATTGCTTCCAAAAAACAGGATAATCATAAGCGATGGGGTAAATTTTATGAGTGACGTATTTGAAATAGAAGAATTAAAGGAGCGGGTCATCCTGGTGGGGGTGAGCCTTCAGGACAACGACGACACGGAGGATTCCCTGGAAGAGCTGGCGGACCTGGTGGACACCGCCGGGGCGGAGGTGGTGGGAACCCTCATCCAGAGCCGGGCGGCCATTCATCCCGGCACCTACGTGGGAAGCGGGAAGATGGAGGAATTAAGAAGCCTTTTAATAGAGACCGACGCCACCGGGATCGTCTGCGACGATGAGCTTTCTCCGGCCCAGCTTCGGAATATGGAGGAATTTCTGGATACCAAGGTGATGGACAGAACCCTGATCATCCTGGACATTTTCGCGGCGAGGGCCTCCACCAGCGAGGGAAAGATCCAGGTGGAGCTGGCCCAGTTAAAATACCGGCTCAGCCGTCTGGCGGGACTGGGCAAATCCTTAAGCCGCCTGGGCGGCGGGATCGGAACCAGAGGTCCCGGAGAGAAGAAGCTGGAGATGGACCGGCGCTTTGTGAAAAACCGCATTGCCCAGCGGAACCGGGAGCTTGCCGAGGTGCGCCGCCACCGGGAACTCACAAGGAGCCAGCGCACCCAGAAGCCCATCAAGACAGCGGCCATTGTGGGCTACACCAACGCCGGAAAATCCACCCTCTTAAACAGGTTGACGGACGCCGGGGTGCTGGAGGAGGACAAGCTCTTTGCCACCCTGGACCCCACCACCCGGAATCTGGCCCTGGACAGCGGCCAGGAGATTTTGCTGACGGACACGGTGGGATTTATCCGAAAATTGCCCCACCATCTGATCGAGGCCTTTAAGAGTACCCTGGAGGAGGCGAAGTACGCCGACTACATCCTCCACGTGGTGGACGCTTCCAACCCTCAGATGGAGAAGCAGATGCATATTGTATACGAGACCCTGGACAGCCTGGAGGTGCGGGACAAGAAGATCCTCACGCTGTTTAACAAGGTGGATAAGCTGGAAGGGGAGCGGCAGGGACAGGCTGCGGAAGCGCAGGAGGAGAACAGAACGACGGATTCTGTGGGTGCGGTACCTTACAGAGGCTCTGCCTGGGGATTGGAGCCGCTGAGAGATTTCCGGGCGGATAAGACCTTAAAAATTTCCGCCAGAACCGGGGAGGGACTTTCGGAGGTGAAAAAGGCCCTGGAAGAGCTTCTGCGGGAGGACAAACGGCTGTTGGAGCAGGTATTTCCCTACGACCGGGCGGGACAGCTTCAGCAGGTGCGGCGATACGGCGAATTGCTGGCAGAAGAATATCGGGACGACGGCATTTATGTCAAGGCCTTTGTGCCGGAGGAGGTTTACCGCAGGCTTGTGAATTACCAATAATATTCCGAACAGCGCCGGCAGCGGCTTCTGAAAAGAGGCCGCCAGTAAACCCGTCTTCCGCATTTATGGCAGGTGCAGGTTTCGGAGGCCAGCGGGAAAAAGAGAAAGCACATGAATAAAAGAGCGATTATTTCCCAACAGGTATACAAAGGTCTCTTTGTAAAATAAGAAATAATGATGTCGCTTAATGTGAGGATGCTTCCCGCCCGCCATACAATGACAGCTATTTTCGAGTTCTTTTTATCCGTGTAAGACAATACACAAATGAATATTGAGTATAAAATGGCTACAATCATCATGAATGTTTGCATTTTTCTGTCCCTCCTGATTGAAAAGCTGCCCGCCGGTTCTGCGTTTTGAATGACCACACCAAGTTCGGGAAAATCATAGCATGAGATTGTAAATTGCAAAACGCTTTCCGGTAAAAGCGATGTAAAATTGGAAAAACGCCATCCAAGGCTGCCTCCGGCCAAAATCCGTAGGTCCACAGCTCACAATATCTAGTATATATCTATTGACTTTCTACACTATATCTGGTAGAATTGATTCGCTGACACAAATTAGGACGGAAATAAGGAAATACCCTCCGGGTATACCTGTATGTCCAAAAAAACTGGACAGAAATAAAGAAAGGTGGAAGGAAATGTTTGAAGTAGTAAAACGGGACGGCGAGGTCGCGGAATTTCATTTAAAGAAGATCGGAGCAGCCATCAGCAAAGCCTTTGTGGCCACGGGGAAAGAGACCAACGAGGACATTATCGAGCTGCTGTCCCTGCGGGTGACGGCGGATTTCCAGAATAAGATCCAGGATGGGAAAATCCATGTGGAGGATATTCAGGATAGCGTGGAGACCGTGCTGGAGCAGGCGGGCTACACGGATGTGGCCAAGGCCTACATTCTCTACCGGAAACAGCGGGAGAAAATACGGAACTTAAAGTCCACGATCCTGGATTATAAGGAGATCGTCAACAGCTATGTGAAGATTGAGGACTGGCGGGTGAAGGAAAATTCCACCGTCACCTACTCCGTGGGCGGCCTGATCTTGAGCAATTCCGGGGCGGTGACCGCCAACTACTGGCTGTCGGAGATCTACGACGAGGAGATCGCCAATGCCCATCGGAACGCGGACATTCATCTTCACGATCTGTCCATGCTCACGGGCTACTGCGCGGGCTGGTCCCTAAGGCAGCTGATCCAGGAGGGGCTGGGCGGGATTCCCGGCAAGATCACTTCCTCCCCGGCCAGGCATCTTTCGGTGCTCTGTAACCAGATGGTGAATTTCCTGGGGATCATGCAGAATGAGTGGGCCGGCGCCCAGGCATTTTCCTCCTTCGACACCTACCTTGCGCCCTTTGTGAAGGTGGATCACCTGTCCTATGAGGAAGTAAAAAAGTGTATCGAATCCTTTATTTACGGGGTGAATACCCCCAGCCGCTGGGGCACCCAGGCGCCCTTTTCCAATATCACCCTGGACTGGACCGTGCCGGGGGATCTGGCGGAGCTGCCGGCCATCGTGGGCGGGAAGGAGATGGATTTTAAATATAAGGACTGCAAGAAAGAGATGGACATGGTGAATAAGGCTTTCTTAGAGACCATGATCGAGGGGGACGCCAACGGACGGGGCTTCCAGTATCCCATCCCTACTTACTCCATCACCCGGGATTTTGACTGGTCCGATACGGAGAACAACCGCCTGCTTTTTGAGATGACTGCAAAATATGGGACGCCGTACTTTTCCAACTACATCAACAGCGATATGGAGCCCTCGGATGTGCGCTCCATGTGCTGCCGCCTGCGCCTGGATCTTCGGGAGCTTCGGAAGAAATCCGGCGGCTTCTTCGGTTCCGGCGAGAGCACCGGCTCCATCGGCGTGGTGACCATCAATATGCCGCGGATCGCCTATCTGGCCAGGGACGAGGCGGATTTTTACCAGAGACTGGATAAGATGATGGACATTTCCGCCCGCTCCCTGAAAATCAAGCGGGATGTGATCACCAGGCTTTTGGAGGCGGGACTTTATCCTTACACCAAGCGGTATCTGGGCACCTTTGAAAATCATTTTTCCACCATCGGCCTCATCGGCATGAATGAGGTGGGCCTCAATGCAAAATGGCTCCGGGCGGATCTTACTCACGAGGAGACCCAGCAGTTTACCAAGGACGTGCTGAACCATATGAGGGAACGGCTCTCCGACTACCAGGAGCAGTACGGAGATCTCTACAACCTGGAGGCTACGCCGGCGGAGTCCACCACCTACCGTCTGGCCAAGCACGACAAGAAGCGCTACCCGGACATTATCACCGCCGGAAAGGAAGGGGACACGCCCTATTACACCAACAGCTCCCACCTTCCGGTGGATTACACCGCCGATATTTTCGACGCCCTGGATATTCAGGACGAGCTGCAAACCTTGTACACCTCCGGCACGGTGTTCCACGCCTTCCTTGGCGAGAAGCTGCCCGACTGGCAGGCGGCGGCCAGCCTGGTGCGCAAGATCGCGGAAAATTACAGGCTGCCCTACTATACCATGTCACCCACCTACTCCATCTGTCAGGAGCACGGGTACTTAAGCGGCGAGCATTTTACCTGCCCCGTCTGCGGCAGAAAGGCGGAGGTGTACAGCCGGATCACGGGCTACTACCGTCCGGTGCAGAACTGGAACGACGGCAAGGCCCAGGAATACAAGAACCGGAAGCTTTACGATGCCAAGCATTCCTGCCTGAAAAAGGTGCACACCAACATCGTCACCATTTCCGGGGAGGACGTGAAGATTGAAAAGAGCGGCAGCGTGAAATATCTTTTCACCACCAAAACGTGCCCCAACTGCGCCATGGCCAAAGAAATGTTAAAGGGCCAGCAGTATGAGCTCGTCGACGCCGAGGAAAATATGGAGCTGGCCAGACGGTACGGCGTCATGCAGGCCCCGACCCTGGTGGTGGTGGAGGACGATCAGGCGAAGAAGTATGTGAACGCCTCCAATATTAAAAAATATGTAGAAGGATAGGCGAGGAAGTATGTGAACGCCTCCAATATTAAGAAATATGTAGAAGGATAGAAATGCAGATTTGTCCTGGCGCGTGCCTGCCACGCTTACCGGGACAGAATGGAAGCAGGACATAAAATTGGATAAAATACTAGTAGTGGAAGACGATCAGACAATCAAAGAAGAATTAACCACACTCCTTAGGGCCAATGGGTATGAGGCGGTCAGCGGGCCGCCCTGCGATCTGGCCCTTTTGGACATTCAGCTGCCGGGAGAGAGCGGCTTTGAGATCTGCCGCAGGCTGCGGGCCGTCTCGGACGTGCCCGTGATCTTCCTCACGGCCCGGGATTCTGTGGAGGATGAGATCTTAGGCTTCGGCATGGGGGCGGATGATTATATCCGCAAGCCCTACAATTCCACGGTGCTTCTGGCAAGGATCGCCCGGCTGCTGAGACGGAAGGGCAGTACGGTGCTGACCCGGCGGGGCCTGACCCTGAACCTGGCGGATATGACGGTCAGCTTTGGGGAGGGGACGGCGGAGCTAACCAAGAACGAGACAAGAATTTTGGCCTGTCTCATGGGCAAGGAGCTCTGCACCCGGGAGGAGATCATCGAGGATCTGTGGCAGAACAGCCTGTACATCGATGAAAATACCCTCTACGTGAATGTGAACCGCCTCCGGGACAAATTAAAAAAGCTGGGGGCGGAAAATTTCATCCGCACCGTGCGGGGCGTGGGGTACCGGTTATGAGGAGTGAAATGGCGGACACCGGAAAGAGAATGAGCGGCCGGAAGCTTTCTGGGAGGACGGAGGGATTGGCGGCAAAGGCCGGAAATGCCTCCCGCCGGTCCT
>CALWDR010000295.1 GCA_944376745.1 uncultured Lachnospiraceae bacterium | reverse complement strand
GATCCAGACGTATGTATTCTGCATGCTGACCATGACCTATATCAGCAACGCCATGGGGGACGAGGCATAGGCGGCGGGAGAACGGCGCTCGGAAACAAAGAAAAGCAACCTAGATAAAGGAGGAAATCACAATGGAAAATATTACAGGAACGGAATTGATCTTGGCCTGCTCCGCCATCGGCGCGGGTCTGGCGGTTATCGCCGGTATCGGGCCCGGCATCGGCCAGGGCATCGCCGCGGGCCATGCGGCGGCTGCCGTGGGGCGCAATCCGGGGGCGAGAGGGGAGATCACCTCCACCATGCTTTTGGGACAGGCCGTGGCGGAGACCACCGGCCTCTATGGGCTTCTGGTGGCCCTGCTCCTGCTTTTTGTAAAACCTCTGGTGCCGTAAGGAGGCAAAGCTGCAAGGAAAGGAGGCATGGCCTTGGAGAGACTGGTTGATTTAGATCCGCAGCTGTTTCACGACACGATATTGCTGGCAATTTCCGTGTTCGTGCTGTTTACGCTGCTGTCCTATCTCTTCTTTAATCCGGTGCGGAAAATGCTGGAGGACAGGAAGAAACGGATAGAGGGCGACATTGCCTCCGCCCGGACGGACAAGGAGGAGGCGGCCCGGGTAAAAGCCGAGTACGAGGCCCGCCTGCGGGATGTGGAGCTGGAGGCGGAGAAAATTTTAAGCGAAGCTCGCAGGAAGGCCCTGAAAAATGAAGCCCGGATCGTGGAGGAGGCCAGGGAGGAGGCGGCCCGCATCATCCGCCATGCCAACCGGGAGGCTGAGCTGGAGAAGAAACGGGCGCTGGATGAGATGAAGCAGGAGATGATCGCCATCGCTTCCATGATGGCCGGCAAGGTGGTGGCAGCCTCCATCGACACCAGGATTCAGGATACGCTGGTGGAGGAGACCCTGCGGGAGATAGGGGAGAGCACATGGCAAAGCTAGTATCCAAAACATACGGGGACGCGTTTTTTCAGCTGGCGGTGGAAACCGGCAGGGTGGAGGAGCTGCTCTCGGAGGTGAACGCCGTCTCTGAGCTTCTCGCCCAAAATGACGGATTTATGAAGCTTATGAACCATCCCCAGATCAGCAAAGAGGAAAAGAAGGAGATTCTGGAAAGGGTGTTTCAGGGCCGTATCAGCGACGGACTTATGGGACTTCTCGCGCTGCTGACGGCCAGAAATCATTTTCAGGAGCTGGAAAGCGTGTTTCGCTGCTTCCGGGAACAGGTAAGGGAATATAAAAATATCGGTGCGGCCTGCGTCACGTCCGCCCTTCCGCTGAGAGAGGCCCAGCGGGAACGGATCGAAAAGAGGCTTTTGGAGACCACCGGCTATGCGTCTCTGGAAATGCGCTGGGAGGTGGAGCCGGGTCTGATCGGCGGCATGGTGATCCGCGTGGGAGACCGGGTGGTGGACAGCAGTATCCGCACCAGGCTTTCCAGCCTGGCCCGGGAATTATCGAAAATACAGTTGAAAGCAGGTGAATGCCCTCCATGAATTTAAAACCAGAGGAAATCAGCTCTGTCATCAAAGAGCAAATCAAGCGCTACGCCTCCCGGCTGGAGGTGTCCGACGTGGGAACGGTCATTCAGGCGGCTGACGGGATCGTTCGGATCCATGGCCTGCAAAATGCCATGCAGGGGGAGCTTTTGGAGTTTCCCGGCGAGGTTTACGCCATGGTGATGAATTTAGAGGAGGATAACGTGGGTGCCGTCCTGTTAAGTGACCGGGGAAATGTCAGCGAGGGAGATATGGCCAGGACCACGGGCCGGGTGGCGGAGGTCCCCGTGGGAGACGCGCTGACGGGCCGGGTGGTGAACGCTCTGGGACAGCCCATCGACGGCAAGGGACCTGTGGAGACGGACAGGTACCGGCAGATCGAGCGGGTGGCCCCCGGCGTCATTTCCCGGAAATCCGTGGATACGCCCCTGCAGACCGGCATCAAGGCCATCGACTCCATGGTGCCCATCGGCAGAGGCCAGCGGGAGCTGATCATCGGTGACCGCCAGACCGGAAAGACGGCCATCGCCGTGGATACCATTTTAAATCAGAAGGGCCAGGGCGTAAAATGCATCTATGTGGCCATCGGACAGAAGGCCTCTACCGTGGCTTCCCTGGTGAAGATCTTGGAGGAATTCGGGGCCATGGATTACACCACTGTGGTGGCCTCCACCGCCAGCGAACCGGCGCCTTTACAGTACATCGCGCCCTATGCGGGCTGCACCATCGGGGAGGAATGGATGGAGCGGGGGGAGGACGTGCTGGTGGTCTACGACGACCTGAGCAAGCACGCGGCTGCCTACCGGACCCTGTCTCTGCTTCTGCGCCGTCCGCCGGGGCGGGAGGCGTATCCGGGAGACGTGTTTTATCTGCACTCCCGTCTGCTGGAGCGGGCGGCGCGGCTGTCCGAGGAGCTGGGCGGCGGCTCTCTCACGGCCCTTCCCATCATCGAGACCCAGGCCGGGGACGTGTCCGCCTACATTCCCACCAACGTCATTTCCATTACGGACGGACAGATCTATCTGGAGACGGAAATGTTCAACGCCGGCTTCCGGCCCGCCGTCAACGCGGGCCTGTCCGTATCCCGTGTGGGGGGAGCCGCGCAGATCAAGGCCATGAAGAGGATTGCGGGCCCCATCCGTGTGGAGCTGGCCCAGTACCGGGAGCTGGCGGCCTTCGCCCAGTTCGGCTCCGAGCTGGACGCCGATACCAGCCAGCGTTTAAGGCAGGGGGAGCGCATCCGGGAGATGCTAAAGCAGCCCCAGTACAGGCCCATGTCCGTGGAAAAACAGGTGATCATCATCTATGCCGCCACCCGGAAGTATCTTCTGGATATTCCGGTGGAGGATGTCCTGCGCTTTGAGCAGGAGCTCTTTGCGTACATCGACACCAAGTACCCGGAGCTTCCCCAGGCGATCCGCAGCCAGCGGGAGATCGGGGAGGAGACCGAGGCCGCGCTGGTCAAAGCCATCGAGGAGTGCAGGGTGGCCTTCCGGTAAGAGGGCAGAGTCAGAATCATGAAACGGGCCGGTAAGAAGACAGAGCCAACGTCATGAAACAGGCTGGTAAGAGGGCGGAGCCTACAGCATGAAACAGCGCAGACTTTGAAAGGGAGAGGAGCGGGAAGGAGGAAGTTATGGCTTCATTGCGAGACATCAAGCAGCGAAAGGGCAGCATACAGAGTACCCAGCAGATCACCAGGGCCATGAAGCTGGTCTCCACGGTGAAGCTGCAGAAGGCCAGGGCCCAGGCGGAGACGGTTCAGCCGTATTTTGACTGCATGTACCGGACTGTGACCTCCATGCTGGCCCGCTCCGGCAATTTCGACCATCCCTACCTGAAGGGCGGCGGCTCCCCCAAAAAGGCGGTGGTGGTCCTTTCCTCCAACCGGGGACTGGCCGGGGGCTATAACATGAACGTGGCAAAGCTTCTGACGGAGAGCGGTTTCTCCAAGGAGAACGTGAAGGTCTATGCCGTGGGCCGCAAAGCCAGGGAAATTCTGGAGCGGAAGGGCTACGAGATCGCGGCGGACTATTCCCAGGTGATGGAGGGCCCCGTTTACGGGGATGCGGCGGCTATCTGCGGGGAAGTGCTTGGGGCATTTACCGGCGGCCAGATCGGGGAGATCTATCTGGCTTACACTCGGTTTCAAAATACGGTGAGCCATGTGCCCACGCTGCTGCGGCTGCTGCCGGTGGCGGTTGACGGGGCCGCAGGGACATTTGCGGGGGCTGGAGCCCCAGAGGCATCTGAGAAGGCCGGATCTGCGGGCATGCTGGCGGAGGCCGGGCCCGCAGACCCTGACGCGGGCGTCCTTATGAACTACGAGCCCAGTCAGGAGCAGGCCCTGAACCTGATCATTCCCAAATATGTGGCCAGTCTCATTTACGGCGCTCTGGCAGAGGCCGTTGCCAGTGAGAACGGCGCCCGCATGCAGGCCATGGATTCCGCCACCGGCAATGCCCAGGAGATGATCGAGGAGCTGACGCTGCGGTATAACAGGGCCCGCCAGAGCAATATCACCCAGGAGCTGACGGAAATCATCGCGGGGGCGGAGGCGCTGTCATAGGCCCGCGCCCTGCTGCGGGGACAGAGGCGTTGTCATAGATTCGCGGCGTGCTGCGGGGACAGAGGCGTTGTCGCAGGCCTGCGGCGGGCCGTCTGTGCCGGAGCTGCAGCAGGGTACGCCTGACGGCGGGAGAAAAAGGAGTAGAAAATGGCAGAAAAAATGACAGGAAAAATCACCCAGATCATCGGCGCTGTGCTGGACATCCGGTTTCCGGGCGGGGAACTGCCCAAGATCAACGAGGCTGTCCGCATTTCCAGGAAGGATGGGGAGCGGCTGGTGGTGGAGGTTGCCCAGCATTTGGGGGACGACACGGTAAGGTGCATCGCCATGGGGCCCACGGACGGCCTGGTGAGGGGCATGGAGGCGGTTGCCGAGGGAGCGGCCATCTCCGTTCCCGTGGGAGAGAAGACCCTGGGCCGCATGTTCAATGTTCTGGGGGAACCCATAGACGAGCTGCCTGCGCCCCAGGGTGTGGAATATCTGCCCATCCACCGGAAAGCGCCGGCCTTCGAGGAGCAGTCCACCCGGACGGAGCTTCTGGAGACGGGCATCAAGGTGGTGGATTTGCTCTGTCCCTATCAGAAGGGCGGGAAAATCGGACTTTTTGGCGGCGCGGGGGTGGGCAAAACCGTGCTGATTCAGGAGCTGATCCACAATATCGCCACGGAACATGGCGGCTATTCCGTGTTTACCGGCGTGGGAGAGCGCACCCGTGAGGGGAACGATCTATATTATGAGATGAAGGAATCCGGCGTGATCGACAAAACCTGCATGGTGTTCGGCCAGATGAACGAGCCTCCGGGTGCCCGTATGCGGGTGGGCCTCACGGGCCTGACCATGGCGGAGTATTTCCGAGACAAGGGCGGCAAGGATGTGCTCTTGTTCATCGACAATATTTTCCGGTTTACCCAGGCGGGCTCTGAGGTGTCCGCCCTGCTGGGCCGCATGCCCTCCGCGGTGGGCTATCAGCCGACCTTGCAGACGGAGATGGGAGCCTTACAGGAGCGTATCACCTCCACGAAAAACGGCTCCATCACCTCCGTGCAGGCGGTTTACGTGCCGGCGGATGACCTGACGGACCCGGCGCCGGCCACCACCTTCGCCCATCTGGACGCCACCACCGTGCTGTCCCGCTCCATTGTGGAGTTGGGCATTTATCCGGCGGTGGACCCTCTGGAGTCTTCTTCACGGATCTTAAGCCCCAGGGTAGTGGGGCAGGAGCATTTTCAGGTGGCCCGGGGGGTTCAGGAGCTATTGCAGAGATATAAGGAACTACAGGATATTATCGCCATTCTCGGCATGGACGAGCTTTCCGAGGAGGACAAGCTGGTGGTAAGCCGCGCCAGGAAGGTGCAGCGGTTCCTGTCCCAGCCCTTCTTTGTGGCCACCCAGTTTACCGGGACGGAGGGCAAGTATGTGCCCGTCTATGAGACCATCCGCGGCTTTAAGGAGATCCTGGAGGGGAAGCACGACGACGTGCCCGAGGGGTATTTCCTGAATGCGGGAACCATCGACGAGGTGCGCGCCCGGATGGCGTGAGGATGTATGATTTTGGATGCGCGCGCATAGCGTGAAGATGTTTGCGTCTGGCCGTGCGCGCACGGCGTGAGGAGGGGGATAGCATGGCGGAGGAAAATAATTTATTTCAGCTGGAGATCATCACGCCGGACCGTATCTTCTACCGGGGCGAGGCCTGGATGGTGGAGTTCACGGCCCTGGACGGGCGGATCGGCGTGATGAAGCGCCATATTCCCCTGACCACCGTGCTGGCGCCGGGGGTTCTGACCATCAAGGAGGCCCAGGGGGAGAAGCGGGCGGCGCTGCACGCCGGCATTGCGGAAATCCTGCCGGAGAAGGTCACGATCCTGGCGGAGACAGCGGAGTGGCCGGAGGAGATCGACGAGGAGAGGGCGAAAGCCGCACAAAAGCGGGCACAGGAGCGACTGACAAGGCGGGAGGCCGGGATAGACGCGGCTCGTGCCGAGGCGGCCCTGAAGCGGGCTTTGGCGCGGTTAGATGTGCGTAACGGTAAGTAGATGCATCTGATGTTTCGGGCATTTGGAAGGGAGGAACATCCTACCTTTGAGCAGTATGAGGAATTTCTGGAATCCAGATGCTTTCCCCGCAGCAGGGACAAAATGAAATTGATTTTAAAGGATTTGGATCTGCCCTTTTATGACTCGCTGATGATCATCGAAAAGACCCAGGGCAGAATGGCGGAGGACGATTTCTGGATACGCATTGAGAGGTGAGGGCATGGTAGAATTATTCCAGCAGGATTTGTATACTGTGGACAGGCAGTCCTCCAAGGGAAATCAATTAAAATGGCGGAGTGAGGATATCTGGTATAAGGCGGATTACACTTTTTAAAAATGAGGACCGTCATACCCACAACATTGCAGTGCTGATGGACGAAACAGGAGTTTATCATAATTGTCCCATTTTTGATAATGGAGGCGCGCTGCTTTCCGACACAACAATGGATTATCCGTTGGGTGTGGAGATGGAAGGTTTAATGGAAAATGTGGAGCCGAAAAACCTTCTGTCAGGATTTTGATGAGCAGCTCGATTACACAGCGAAGAAAGTATGGTTATTTATTCCGGTGATGTCATGGACTTTTTCTTTTCAGTCTCCGATATTCGGAAGGGGAGAAGCCATTGCGCTTTTTAAAAAATTCCGAAAAATAGTTCTGATTGGCAAATCCCAGGGAGAGACCGATCTCCTTGATGCTCAGTTCGGAATGCTCCAGGAGCTTTCGCGCGGTCTTTTCCCTCTCATTTAATACAAAATGCATCGGTGTCTCATGAAAAAACTGTCGAAAGACCCGGATGAAATAGTTGGGGGCCAGGCCAATCTGGGAGGCCAGAAGCTCTACGGTCAGATTTTTATTCAGATTTTTCTGTATATATTCAATGATATCCAGCATTTTCCCGGCTTTTCCTGTGTCTTTCAGGGAGGCATATTCCTGACACAACTGAAAGAAGGCGGCGGCAATTTCACAGGTCAACCCCGTGCTTTGCAGCGGAGCGCCCAGCAGGTGAGAATTTTTGCTGGAGAAGAGTCTCTCATAAATGCGCGCGATCCGCTCCGGTTCGGATGGGCGGACAGAAACCGGGAAATCAATTTTTTCTGATAATCTATGACCCGGCGTATTCATTTCAAAATGCACATAGTAGGTTTCCGTATCCTTGCAAAGGGCATGATGGGAGTAGGGATTCATGGCCGGGATGTAGTACATTCCGCCTTCGTCTATCTGGCTGCCCTTTCCGTTGACCTCCATATAAATACGTCCGTGGTTCACATATCCGATACTGTCATAGGGGAAAAGGCAGTTGACGCTGGTCCAGTCGTCTCCGCACAGGACAGCGCCTGTATCCTTCATTTTCAGCTGCAGATTTTGAATCATCTGATTCAAAAGAAAAATGCTGTCTGCTTCCATGGGTGAGTCTCCTTACTTTTTTGGACATTGAAGTTAATTTTTTGGATATACGAATGCCATAGTCTACTATACAATAAAGAAAATCAGATTTCAACCGAAAGGATCGATACTATGACAGAGAGAGAAAGGGTACTTGCTGTTTTAAATCATCAGCAGCCGGACCGGCTTCCGTGGCTGGCAGATTTGAGTTACCTGGATTTTTACAGGAGAGAGACGGGGACGCTTCCGGCGCAGTATGAAAATACGCACTTGGATGACGGGCTTCAGAGAATGCACCGGGATTACCAGGTGGGATTTTATCTGCAGGGATTTGAGCCCTGGCGTATAAAGGCCCAGGGATGGGAATGTAAGACCGAGCGGAAAGGGGATATTACCGTCAACACGGTTGCAA
>CALWDR010000294.1 GCA_944376745.1 uncultured Lachnospiraceae bacterium | reverse complement strand
GGAAAGGAAAAAGCCCGGAAAACCGCATGGTTCCGGGCTTTTTGAGCATTTTTGAATTGGTTTGTCGGGCCTGTTATCTCTTGGAGAACTGGGGCGCGCGACGAGCGGCTTTGAGGCCGTACTTCTTTCTCTCCTTCATTCTCGGGTCGCGGGTCAGGTAACCCTTGGCCTTAAGGATGGGTCTGTAGTCGGCGTCTGCCTGAAGCAGAGCTCTCGCGATGCCGTGACGGATGGCTCCGGCCTGGCCGGTGTAGCCGCCGCCCTTTACATTTACCTGAACGTCGAACTTATCGACGGTGTCTGTCGCCACTAAGGGCTGACGAACGATCACCTTCAGGGTCTCAAGCCCCAGGTACTCGTCGATGTCTCTTTTATTGATCGTAACCTTCCCGGTTCCGGGTACCAGGTATACTCTGGCGATGGATTTTTTTCTTCTTCCTGTTCCGTAATACCTTGCGTTAGCCATTATGATTTACCTCCCTTAAAATGTCAAAGCTTCTGGTTTCTGAGCTGCATGTTTGTGCTCCGGTCCCGCGTACACGAATAATTTCTTGTACATCTGTCTTCCCAGAGGTCCCTTGGGAAGCATGCCCTTCACTGCAAGCTCTATCACCCGCTCAGGTTTGTTTGCCAGCATCTCTTTTAAGGTTGTCTCCTTCATCCCGCCGATATAATCGGAATGACGGTAGTAAATCTTCTGATCCAGCTTCTTGCCGGAAACCTTAACCTTTTCCGCGTTTACCACGATCACATAGTCTCCCATGTCCAGATGGGGGGTAAATACGGGCTTGTTCTTTCCTCTCAGCACCTTCGCCACCTCGGCTGCCAGACGTCCCAGGGTCTTTCCCTCCGCGTCAACCACGTACCATTTTCTTTCAATCGTTGCCGGGTTGGCCATAAAAGTCTTCATGATGTTTCCCTCCTTGAATTTTCCAGTGGTACTCTGATATCCAGATGCCGTCCCAGGCTGCGCCGCTTCTCATGGAGCGAACCGCAACCAAAATACCTTCCGCGGAAAAAATGCCCTCCGCTTCAGGGTGTATTCCATCTGTTCTATCATTTTCTCACCATTTACATTTTTCCTTGTACATCAAAGCAAAAACGCTTCGCCGGAGCGGCTCGCATTTCTAACTCGCCATACCCGGATATTATATTACATTGGGGCGGGGATGTCAATTCCTTTTTTGCAAATCCTCAAACTCGATCCCCATCATGGTCAGCCCGTGGGCCGGGGCCGTAGGCCCCGCCAGCGCCCGGTCCCTTCCCGCCAGGATCTGCGCCATCTCCTCCGGGGGCCGGACTCCCCCGCCCACCTCGATGAGGGTTCCGGCGATGATCCGCACCATGTTGTACAAAAATCCCGCCCCCGTTATGCGGATGGTGATCAGATCCCCCTCCCTGGTCACGGTGCAGGAATACACCCGGCGCACCGTGTCCGGAGCCTGGCTGTGAATGGAACAGAAGCTCTTGAAATCGTGGGTTCCCACCAGGCAGGCCGCCGCCTGGTTCATCTTCTCCACATCCAGGGGATAATAATAAAAATAGGTATCCCGCCGCAGGGTGGGCAGCGGGAAGCGCCGGTTTAAGATCCGGTATTCATAGGTCTTTCTGCTGTTGCATTTTCTGGGATGGAAATCGCCGGGCACCTCAAAGGAGGCCTGGACGGCAATGTCCGCGGGCAGACGCTGATTCAGGGCGTAGGAAAGCTTCTCCGGCGGGATTCGGGTATTCGTGTCAAACACCGCCGCGTTCCCCAGAGAATGCACCCCGGAATCCGTGCGGCTGGCGCCAGTGACGGTGATTTCCTCCCCCAGAAGCTTCGAGAGCTGCTCGTTGAGCACGCTCTCAATGGTGATCCCGTTGGCCTGCACCTGCCAGCCCTTATAATTTGTCCCCTCGTAGGCCACGATCAGCATGATCCGTTTCATCGGTTCCCTCCTATTTCACCAGCACCCGCACCAGTATGATCCCCGCAAGATACACCAGTACCACCAGATAGGCCACCCCGTCCCGCTTCTTATACTTTAAGGGCTTCATCTTGGTGCGGCCCTCCCCGCCGTGGTAGCAGCGGGCCTCCATGGCCATGGCCAGATCAGTGGCCCGGCGGAAGGCCGAGATAAAAAGGGGTACCAGAAGGGGAATCATATTTTTGGCCTTCTTGATGATGTTTCCCGACTCGAAATCCGCCCCTCTGGCGATCTGGGCCTTCATGATCTTGTTGGTCTCCTCCACCAGGATGGGGACGAAGCGCAGGGCGATGGACATCATCATGGCGATCTCATGAACGGGAATCCTGATCTTATTTAACGGTCCCAGGGATTTCTCCAGCCCGTCCGTCAACTGGTTGGGAGTGGTGGTGAGGGTCACCACGGAGGTGCCCAGGATCAGAAAGATCAGCCGCACCGCCATGGTGACGGCGCTGACGATCCCCTCCCGGGTGATCCGAAAGATCCAGAATTCCACCAGGGTCTCCCCCGGCGTCAGAAAGAGATTGAACAGGGCCGTGATGACCAGGATCACCACAATGGTCCGCAGGCCCTTCACCATATAGCTTACGGGCACCCTGGACAGCCAGATGAAGCCAAACAGAAACAGGGCAGCCAGAAGAAATCCTGCCCAGTTTTTAAAAAGAAACAGCGATACGACATAGAGTAGTGTTGCAAACAGCTTCACTCTCGGGTCCAGCTTATGGATCACGGAATCCGCCGGATAGTATTGTCCTATGGTAATATCTCTCAACATAATCATTCACCTTATATTTCGTTCCGCTCCGCCCTCTTAAGACGCAATGTTCCAAAGCGGGAGCTATGGCCGGGCAAGTGCTTTCAATATCGACGCCTTTGCCTCATCCTTGGTCGTCGCATTTACATCCACGGAAAGTCCGGCCTTCCGAAGCTCGTGCATGAGATAGGTCACCTGGGGAGCCGCCAGCCCCACGGCCTCCAGCTCCTTATAATAAGAAAAGACGTGGCGGGGCGTGCCGTCTAACATCACCTGGCCCCGGTTCATCACGATGAGCCGCTCCACATAGTTTGCCACGTCCTCCATGCTGTGGGACACCAGCACCACCGTCATATGAAGGTCCCGGTGCATGCCGGCCACCTGCTCGAAGATCTCATCCCGGCCCCTGGGGTCCAACCCCGCCGTGGGCTCGTCCAGGATCAGCATCTGGGGCCTCATGGCCAGCACCCCGGCAATGGCCGCCCGCCGCTTCTGGCCCCCGGACAGCTCAAAGGGAGACTGCTGCCAGAGATTTTCCGGCAGGCCCGCCGCCCGCAGGGCGTCGGCGGCTCTTGCCTCCACTTCCTCCTTGGGCAGCTTCTGATTCTTGGGCCCGAAGCACACGTCCTGGAAGACCGTAGCCTCAAAGAGCTGATGCTCCGGGTACTGGAAGACCAGCCCCACCTTTGCCCGCAGAGTGCGTATATCGTACTCCTTGTCGTAGATATTCTCGCCGTTAAAAAAAATCGTCCCGGAGTCCGCCCGCATCAGTCCGTTGAGATGCTGGATCAGCGTGGACTTGCCGGAGCCGGTATGGCCGATGATCCCGATAAACTGGCCGTCCTCAAGCTTTAAGCTCACGTCCTTAAGGGCATGTCTCTCATAGGCGGTATCACGGCTGTATGTGTAATTGATCTTATCTAATATCATCGGCATAGCGCATTCACCAATTCCTGTCTCGTCAAGATCCCCTCCGGGATGTCAAGGCCCTCCTGGCGCAGCTCATGGGCCAGAAGGGTGATCTGGGGCACGTCCAGCCGCAGCTCCTTTAGCCGCTCCACCTGGGAGAATATCTCCCGGGGCGTCCCTTCCATCACGACCTTTCCCTCGTCCATCACATAGACCCGGTCAGCCTTTATGACCTCCTCCATATAGTGGGTGATCCAGATGATGGTGACGCCCTTTTTCTCATTGAGCTCCTGTACCGCGGAGAGCACCTCCCTGCGGCCATTTGGGTCCAGCATGGCGGTGGCCTCGTCTAAAATGATGCACTTGGGCTCCATGGCCATGACGCCGGCGATGGCCACCCGCTGCTTCTGGCCCCCGGACAGCCTGTTGGGGGAGTGCTCCCGGTATTCCAGCATGCCCACGCTCCTAAGGCTTTGGTCCACCCGCTTCCAGATCTCATCGGTGGGAACGCCGATATTCTCCGGCCCGAAGCCCACATCCTCCTCCACCACGCTGGCGATGATCTGGTTGTCGGGATTCTGAAACACCATCCCGGCGTTTTTGCGGATGTCCCAAAGGTTCCCCTCGTCGGAGACGTCCTTGCCGTCCACCCACAGGGTCCCCTCAGTGGGGGACAACAGCACGTTCAGATGCTTGGCGAAGGTGGATTTGCCGGAGCCGTTGTGGCCCAGCACCGCCACAAACTCCCCCGGACGGATATCCACGTCCACACCGTCCAGGGCCCGCTGTACGCTCTCCACATTTCCCTCATCGTCCCTGTGGATATATTCATGGACCAGTTTTCTGGCTTCAATAAAATTCATGTTCTGTCCCTCTCAGTTCCAACTCAGGCCGCCGTCCCGGTTCCCGCTGTTCTCTATCGCCGTCTCGGTTCCCGCTGTTCTCTATCGCTGTCCCGGTTCCGGCTACTCTCCATTGCCATCCCAGCTTAATCGGTGCAGCTCCCCCGCCAGCTTCAAATGTTCAAAATGATTCTGCCGCAGAGCCTCATAGAGCACAATGGCCACGGAGTTGGCAAGATTTAAGGAGCGGGTCTCCCCGATCATGGGAATCCGCACACACGCTTCTGGGTGCTTCACAAGGATCTCCTCGGGAATCCCGGCGCTCTCCTTGCCGAACATCAGATAGCAGTCCGGCTCATAGGATACCTCCGTGTACACCTGTCTTCCCTTGGTGGTTGCCATATAAATTTTCGCGCCAGGATTCTTTTCCAGGAAATCCTGGTAGTTTACATAACGCGTCACATCCAGGTCCTTCCAGTAATCCATGCCCGCCCGGCGGATCTCCTTCTCGTTCAGCCGAAAGCCCAGAGGCTCTATGAGGTGGAGCCTCGTGCCCGTAGCCACGCAGGTACGGCCAATATTTCCGGTGTTGGCCGGAATCTCCGGCTCAAATAATACCACGTTCAAGCCTGCCATCCTACTTCTCCCCGCGCAGTCCCCGGATAAAATGCTCGATCCGGTCCAGGGCCTTCTTGAGATTTTCCAGGGAGTAGGCGTAGGAAATACGCACGAAGCCCTCCCCGCAGGCGCCGAAGGCCGTGCCCGGAACCACCGCCACCTTCTCCTGCTCCAGCAGCTTTGTGGCAAATTCGTCGGAGGTCATGCCGAATTCCTGAATGGAGGGGAAAATGTAAAAGGCCCCGTAAGGCTCGAAGCAGGAAAGCCCCATCTCCTTGAACCGGTGCATCAGAAACCTCCTGCGCCCGTTATACTCCTCCCGCATGTGGGCCACATCCTCGTCTCCATTTTTCAGGGCGTCCACCGCCGCGTACTGGCTGGTGGTGGGGGCGCACATAATGGCAAACTGGTGGATCTTCAGCATCTGCTCCAAAATCACCCTGGGGGCGCAGGCATAGCCCAGCCGCCAGCCCGTCATGGCGTAGGCCTTGGAAAATCCGTTGATGAGGACCGTCCGCTCCTTCATTCCCGGCAGGGAGGCGATGGACACATGCTTGTCCAAATAAGTAAGCTCACTGTAGATCTCATCGCTGAGCACAAAGAGGTCATGCTTCTTCACCACCTCAGCCACCGCCTCTAAGTCCTTTCGCTCCATCACCGCCCCGGTGGGGTTGTTGGGGAAGGGCAGCACCAGAAGCTTGGTCTTGGGCGTGATGGCCGCCTCCAACTCCTGGGCCGTCAAACGGAACTCATTTTCCTCCTTCAGCTCGATGATCACGGGCTTTCCATTGGCCAGCACCGCACAGGGCTCGTAGGAAACATAGCTGGGCTGGGGGATCAGCACCTCGTCCCCCGGGTCCAGCATGGCCCGCATGGCAATGTCAATGCCCTCGCTGCCGCCCACCGTCACCAGGATCTCATGGGCATAGTCATAGCTTACTCCCAGCCGGCGGTAAAGGTAGTTGGCGATCTCCATCT
>CALWDR010000293.1 GCA_944376745.1 uncultured Lachnospiraceae bacterium | reverse complement strand
GACAACGGAAGCTACGAGAACGGGGCCACGAAGCCGGGCGGCGGGAGCCACTCCCAGACCAACGTGCAGACGGTGGGGGTGGATGAGAGCGATATTGCCAAGACGGACGGGGATTACATTTACGCGGTCTGCCAAAATGACGTGGTGATCGTGGATATTTCCGGGGAAACCATGAGGCAGGCGGCAAAGCTCACGATGGGGGACCCGGACGCCAGTGTGACGGAGCTGTATGTATCCGGGGACGTGCTGAATCTGGTGGTGCAGCGGTGGGAGACCGTTCTGCGGAAGCCACAGGAGGAAGGGGAAACGGTTTTCTGGGATACTCGGAGTGTGACCTGTCTGCGGACCTACGACATCAGAGATCGGGAAAATCCACAGCTTGTGGGGGAGGTGACCCAGGACGGCGCTTACTACACCTCCCGGAAGATCGGGGAGATCGTATATCTTTTTACCAGGGAATATGGGGGCTTCGATATCCCGGAAATCAACGGAAGCAGGATCGCCTATGACCGGATCTATCTTTCGGAGCAGAGCGGGTATGTGCTTACGGCGTCCTCCGTGGATGTGAAGCAGCCGGGACAGGTATTGGACCACATCATGCTGATTTACGGTTACGGAAATATTTACGTCAGCACCGGGGCCCTGTATCTGTACCAGACCTCCTGGAATGGGTTCGGCTCCGGGACGCAGCTGGCGAAATTTTCCCTGGAGGAGGGAACCATCAACGCGGTGGACGCCGTAAGCTTCCGGGGACAGATCACGGATACCTTTGCCATCTGCGACAATGACGGGCAGCTGCGGGTGCTGACCACGGACTGGCAGGAGGAAAGCGTAAATCAGTTCTATATTTTTGATGAAAATTTAAAGCTTCTGGGCAGCCTTAAGGGCCTGGCCCCCGGAGAGTCCATTTATTCCGCCCGGTTTCTGGGAAATATGGCGTACTTTGTCACCTACCGGAACGTGGACCCGCTCTTTGCGGTGGACCTGTCGGACCCCTCTAAGCCAAAGGTGCTGTCGAAGCTGAAGATCACCGGATTCTCGGACTATCTTCACTTCTGGGGAGCGGACCGGCTGCTGGGGATCGGGTGTGAGACGGACCCAGAGACCGGGGAGCGCCTGGGGCTTAAGCTGTCCATGTTTGACATTTTCGATCCCTCTGAGGTGAAGATGGAGGACAGTCTGGTGCTGGAGGAGCTCTCTTACAGTCCGGCCCTGAATGAATATAAGACGGTTCTTGCGGACAGTGAAGAAAATCTTTTTGGGTTTATGGGGGGAACCTATGATGAATACGGGACGTCGAGTTATTTCTACTATCTGTATCGATGGAGGGAGGGTGGCTTTGAGCGGCTGCTTGCAGAAGAATTGAGCGGCAATTACGCCTGCAGCCAGTATCGAGGGCTGTACAGCGGAGACCGGTTTTATCTTGTGGGCCCGGAGGGCGCAGTCTCCTATGATAGGGGGGACGGCTATAAAAAAATAGAATTTCTGGAATTTTAAGGGGACGCTTCGCGCCAGCCCGGGCGGCTTTATTGCATGGCAATCCCGGCAGTAACAAGTGCCTGCGGGGACTCTTCGCGCCAATCCTACCAGTTTTGCGGCTGGCAGGATTGGCGCGAAGCTGCGTTTTGGATGAGATCCGGCTTTATGAGCGGGGGCGGAAGGGAAAAAACTATTGCTGTACGGATTCGATCACACATTCATGTGATCGGGTTTTCTTGTTATAGTTAATTCCAACCAGAAGAATTTCGCCGCCATAATGTTCGAATGCCTGAATATATTTTTTTTCTTTTATTTGCGCTATGATCGCCTTTACAAGCTCCGGGCGGCTGCCATTTCGTATTGCACGGAGGAATTCAATGCGGACCTCTTCATTGGGAATGAATACGGAATGTGTCTGTTCATCATAGGCAAGATAGCCAAGATGAACCAGAAGCGTGAGCACGTCATCCTTGCTCTTGAAGGAGGTCATATCGTTCTGGAAGGAACCGGTATCTATTTCACAGGACACTCCGCCAAGCAAGGAAATAATAGTCTCCTTCAATCCATCCATATCCAGATCAATATAAATCTGGAGTGCTTCGTAGGTTTCCGTACTGGTCCAATAGCTGGTATATTCTTCCTCCGTCATGGCGTCTACAATGGACTTGGGATTGTAGATATGGGCAGCCTTTTTGAAGCGGTATCCGTCATACCATTTTTTGGCTTCGGAAAAATGCATTCCGTATTCTTTGCAGAGTTTTTTGACTTCTGTTTCCGTAAAGCCCACATATTTAGCAAGTCCTTTCGCGTTTGTCATGGAAAATTCCTTGAAAATATTTAAGGCCGAATGCGTGCCATATTTTTTAATTGGCAGGATTCCTGTCATATAAGACAACAGCACATAAGATCTGTCCTTTAGTAAATCCCGTAAAAAATCAAGATATATCTTCTGCGCTTTTGTATCGTTCTTGGCTTCCCGGAAGACACAATCCCATTCGTCTATGATAAAAATGAATCCCTTGCGTGTCTCGGTGCTTTTGCTGTAGACTGTAGCCAGTGCAGAGGATAGGCGGTATTCATCAGAAGGGATATATTGACCGTAGACTTCTTTCAGCTCGGACAATACGTTTTTTTGTATCACATCAACTAAATTTTCCGCTTTCCCCGCAGCGCTTAAGAATTGCTGTATATTTAGAAAGAATACATCATGCTGATTCAAATGCTCCTCATAATCTGCCCTGTGCGCGATGGCCCGGTTCGCAAATAATGCTTTTGAATCGCAGCCGCGGGAGTAATAGGCAGACAGCATATTGGCGGTGATGGATTTCCCGAATCTACGGGGGCGGCTGACACAGAGATATCCCTGCTCGGTTCCCAAAACACTGTTTACGTAAGAAATCATTTCTGTTTTATCAATGTAAATCTGAGAACGTACTGCTTTTTGAAAACTTTCATTTCCAGGATTTAGGTATAGTCCCATATGGATGCCTCCCGCTTTAAAAAATGGTTTGTTATGTTTCGGATTGATTAAACCTTTACTACAAATATTAGCAAAAGGCAATGCCATTTCTGCTTATTGTAATCATTTTCGATCTGTGATAAAATACCGGTGTGACAGAGAGCTGGAAGTGATCGGAAACGGCGAAGCATTTCCACCTGTGCGGGCTGCTGATCCGGACAGCCGCGCAGATGGAATAAAGTTGCCTTTTTCCATACGCTTAAGATAAGAAAGGAAGACAGAAGATGGAATATCGCGTGGAGCATGACAGCATGGGTGAGGTGAAGGTCCCGGCAGACCACTGCTGGGGGGCCCAGACACAGAGAAGCCTTGAGAATTTCAACATCGGCGCGGAAAGGATGCCCGATCAGGTGATACGCGCCTTTGTGATACTGAAGCGGGCGGCGGCAGAGGCCAATCATCAGGTGGGAAAATTGGATGAAGCGCGCAAAAATGCCATTGTGGAGGCCTGCGACGGCATTTTGCAGGGAAAATACCCGGAGGAATTCCCACTGAAGGTGTGGCAGACCGGGAGCGGCACCCAGAGCAAGATGAACGTCAACGAGGTGATCGCCCATATCGCCAATGCCGGACAGCCGGATCTGCGGATCCATCCCAACGATCACGTCAATATGTCCCAGAGCTCCAACGACACCTTCCCCACGGCCATGAACATCGCGGCCCGGATGGAGATTACGGAAAAGTTGCTTCCGGCCCTGGACAACATGCTTGCGGTACTCCGGCGGTTGGAGAAAGAAAACGAAGACGTGATCAAGATCGGAAGGACCCATCTGCAGGACGCGGTACCCCTGCGGTTTTCTCAGGAGATCAGCGGCTGGCGGGGGATGCTGGAGGAAAGCAAAAAAATGCTGGAGCAGTCCTCGCAGTCGCTTCTTTCCCTTGCCATCGGCGGGACGGCGGTGGGAACGGGGTTAAACTGCCCCGAAGGATTTGCCAGGGCCTGCGGGGAGGAGATTTCCCGTCTGACCGGAGAGGCGTTTGCGCCGGCGGAAAATAAATTTCACGCCCTGACCTCCAAGGACGGATTTGTGTTTACCCACGGAGCCCTGAAGGCTCTGGCGGCAAACCTCATGAAGATCGCCAACGACGTCCGCTGGCTGGCCAGCGGGCCCCGGTGCGGACTGGGGGAGATCCATATCCCGGAAAATGAGCCGGGAAGCTCTATCATGCCGGGCAAGGTCAACCCCACCCAGTGCGAGGCCGTCACCATGATCGCCGTCCAGGTGATGGGAAACGACGCGGCCATCGGATTCGCCGCCTCCCAGGGAAATTTTGAGCTGAATGTGTTTATGCCGGTGATCGCCTACAACATGCTGCAGTCCATAAGGCTTCTGACGGACGGGATGAAATCCTTTTGCAAAAACTGCCTGTCGGGTCTTACGGCGGACAGGGAAAAAATGGCGTACTTTCTGAATCAGTCCCTGATGACGGTGACCTGCCTGACCCCGGAGATCGGCTATGAGAATGCCGCCAGGGCGGCTCAGAAGGCGCTGCGGGAGAATATTACGCTGAAAGAAGCGGTGCTTGCGCTGCAGCTTTTGACGGAAGAAGAGTATGAAGCAAAGGTACGGCCGGAGAAGATGGTATAGGAGGAAAAGAACATGGATTACGCAGCGGAAAGCTTGAAGCTACATTATGAATTAAAAGGAAAGATCGAGATGAAGTCCCGGGTGGCCGTGGATTCCAGGGAGGCCTTAAGCCTGGCCTACACGCCGGGGGTGGCGCAGCCCTGCCTGGAGATACAGAAGGATGTGGACAGGAGTTATGAGCTGACCAGGCGCTGGAATACGGTGGCCGTGGTGACGGACGGCACGGCGGTGCTGGGGCTTGGGGACATCGGCCCGGAGGCCGGGATGCCCGTTATGGAAGGAAAATGCGTGCTCTTTAAGGAATTTGGCGGCGTGGATGCCATACCTCTGTGTATCCGCAGCAAGGAGGTGTCGGAGATCGTGAATACCGTGCGCCTGCTGGCGGGGAGCTTTGGGGGCGTCAATCTGGAGGATATCTCCGCGCCCCGGTGCTTTGAGATCGAGGAGAAGCTGAAGGAGTGCTGCGACATTCCCATTTTCCATGACGATCAGCACGGCACGGCGGTGATCACCCTGGCGGGCATCATCAATGCCCTGAAGGTTGCGGGAAAACAGAAGGAAAACTGCAGGGTGGTGGTAAACGGAGCCGGTTCCGCCGGCGTCGCCATCACAAAGCTCCTGCTGACCTATGGCTTTGCCCAGATCACCATGTGCGATATCAACGGGATCATCGGGGCGGATTCCCCCAATCTCAACTGGATGCACAGGGAAATGGCGAAGGTGACGAACCTGGAAGGGAAGCGGGGAACCCTGGCGGACGCCTTAAAGGGCGCGGACATCTTTATCGGCGTCTCTGCGCCGGGGATCGTCACCAGGGAGATGATACAGTCCATGAACCAAGATGCCATCGTCTTTGCCATGGCCAACCCGGTGCCGGAGATCATGCCGGAGCTGGCAAAGGAGGCGGGGGCGCTGGTGGTGGGAACCGGGCGCTCGGATTTCCCAAACCAGGTGAACAATGTGCTGTGCTTCCCCGGATTGTTCCGGGGCGCCCTGGACGTCCGGGCGTCGGACATCAACGACGAGATGAAGATGGCGGCGGCTCACGCCATAGCGGAACTGGTAAGCGATGAGGAGCGCAGGCCCGACTATATTCTGCCGGCGGCCTTTGACGGGAGGGTGAGCAGGGCCGTGGCGGTAGCCGTGGCCCAGGCCGCCAGGGAGAGCGGCGTCGCCAGGATATTCTAATAGAACTTTAATCTTTCCGCCCTATACTGAACCAAGGAGGTGCTTGTATATGCGTATTTTACTTGCCGAGGACGAACGGGATCTGAACAAGATCATCACGAAAAAGCTGGAGCGGGAGGGCTACAGCGTGGATAGCTGCCACGACGGGGCGGAGGCCATAGATTATCTCATGGCGGCGGATTATGACGGCGCGATCCTGGATATTATGATGCCAAAGGCCGACGGGTTTCAGGTGCTTGGCACTTTGAGAAAGGCGGGAAAGACCACGCCGGTGCTCTTTCTGACGGCCCGGGATTCGGTGGTGGACCGGGTGAAGGGCTTAGACAGCGGAGCCAACGACTATCTGGTGAAGCCCTTTTCCTTCGAGGAATTGATGGCCCGGATCCGGGCCATGACGAGAAGCTCCTTCGGACAGGCCACCAGCGTGCTGACGGCGGGGGATCTGGTGATGGACTGCGCCGCCCACCGGGTTTCCCGGGCGGGAGAGGAGATCCTGCTGTCCGCCAGGGAATATGCCATGCTGGAATATCTTCTGCACAACAAGGGCGTGGTGCTGTCAAGGGAGACCATCGAGGATCATGTCTGGAACTTTGATTATGAGGGCGGCACCAATGTGGTGGACGTCTACATCCGTTATCTCAGGAAGAAAATCGACGACGGCCACGAGAAGAAGCTGATCCACACGGTGCGGGGCAGCGGATATGTCCTGCGGGAGGAGCCATGAAAAATTTATCCATTCGCGTAAAAATCACCCTCTGGTTTTCCGTGGTGCTGGTGGCCGTGATGGCGATGACATTTCTGGTGGCCCTCTCCGTCAGCCGCTCCGTGATTCAAAAGACGGTGCGGGATAATCTGGTGGAGACCGTGGAGGACAATGTGGACGAGGTGGAGTATTACGAAACGATGCCCCCGGAGGGACAGTGGAATCACGCCGATCTGTATGTGGAATTCCGGGGCGGCGTCATGGAGATCGATGATGATTTCCTGGACCGGGTCAATGGCATTGCCAGCGGGCTGTATCAGGAGGACGGCACACTGTTGTACGGGGAGAACCCCGTTGCCAACCACACTTCGGATCTGTCTTTTGCCGACGATACGCTGCGGGAGATCACCGTGGGCAAGGAAACCTATTATGTCTATGACCGGGCTCTCCCCGCGGAGAATCTGGAGGGACTGTGGCTGCGGGGCGTGGTTTCGGAGCGCCAGGGAGACACGCAGCTCTCCTCGGTGGCCCGGGTGTCCCTGATCCTGATGCCGGGGCTGGTGATCGTGGCGATTTTGGGCGGCTACATCATCGCCGGGAGGACTCTTCGGCCCATGAAGAAGATGGCCGCCACGGCTTCCCAGATCGGCCAGGGGAGGGATCTGAAGAAGCGGATCGTCTTAAGACCCGGCAGAGACGAGCTTCACGCCCTGGCGGACAGCTTCAACCAGATGTTTGAACGGCTGGAGGAGTCCTTCGAGCAGGAGAAGCAGTTTGCCTCCGACGTCTCCCACGAGCTTCGCACCCCCATGTCCGTAATCATGGCCCAGTGCGAATTTACCATGGAATACGCGGAAAATGAGGAGGATTACCGGGAAGCCCTCACGGTCATCAAGCGGCAGGGGGACCATATGACGGCCCTCATTGAGGATATGTTGAGCGTCACCCGGCTGGAACGGAAAGCCGACAGTTATACTATGGAGGAATTGAATCTGTCAGAGCTTGTGGAGACGGTCTGCGGGGAGCTTTCTCTGCTGAAGGAGAAGGAGATCACCCTCACCTGCGTCTGCGAGCCCGGCGTGACCCTGAAGGGGAACCGGGAGCTGTTGACGCGGCTTCTTCGGAACCTCATCCACAACGCCTACCGCTACGGCAGGGAGAACGGGCATATTCGGGTGGAATTAAGAAGAGACGCAGGACGGACAGAGCTGTCCGTATCCGACGACGGCATCGGGATCGCCAGGGAGGAGCAGGGGAAGATCTTCCGGCGCTTCTACCAGGTGGACACCGCCCGCTCCAGTCGGGGCACCGGGCTTGGCCTGTCCATGGTCCAGGAAATCGCCTGGCTCCATGGGGGCGAGGTGACGGTGGAGAGCGAGCTGGGGGTTGGGAGCACTTTTACGGTGGTGTTGTAGGAGGAGTTTTGCGTGAGGACGCAAGGTATTCCCGTTGATGTTATAGTGCCTCATATAAAATGGCCCATATGTTTAAAGGCAGGGAAAGGAAGTGTGTGATGAAGATGGAAAATGTTACGAAAATGAAACTTCCGGTTGGAATTGAGAATTTTGAAGAAATAAGAACCGAAGGGTTTTATTATATTGACAAGACATGCCTGATCAGAGATTTGCTGCGTGATTGGGGAAAAGTAAATCTTTTCACACGCCCCAGACGGTTTGGTAAATCCCTGAACATGAGCATGCTGAAATGCTTCTTTGAGGTTGGCGCTAAAAAAGAGTTGTTTGACGGTCTTGCGATTTCCGGGGAAACGGATCTGTGTGAAGCGTATATGGGAAAATTTCCGGTAGTGTCAGTGTCGCTGAAAGGCGTCAACGGTATTGATTTTGAGACGGCCCGGGCGATGATGTGCGCGGCAATCGGCAAGGAAGCGATGCGTTTTCAATTTTTGGAGAACAGCGATAAATTAACAGAAAAAGAAAAGGCGATGTATCATCAACTGACAACGGTGGATGCACAGCAGCGGGAGAGTTTTATCATGCCGGATTCTGTACTGAAGGAAAGCTTACAGACACTTTCCATGCTGCTTCAGAAGCATTATGAACGTAAAGTGATCATTTTGATTGACGAGTATGACGTTCCCCTGGCCAAGGCTAATGAAAATGGCTACTATGATGAGATGGTGCTTCTCATACGCAATCTGTTTGAACAGGCGTTAAAGTCCAATGAAAGTCTGTATTTTGCCGTGCTTACCGGGTGCCTGCGGGTATCCAGGGAAAGTGTTTTTACTGGATTGAATAATCCAAAGATCCGTTCGATCACCAGTGTAAGTTTTGATGAGTATTTTGGATTTACGGACCAGGAAGTTAGAAAATTGCTGGATGATTATGAGCTGTCTGCTGCTTATGACACAGTGAAGAAATGGTATGATGGATATCATTTTGGTAATGTGGATGTATATTGTCCATGGGATGTGGTCAGTTATGTGGATGAACTTAAAGATGACAGAAGTCTTGAGCCGAAGGATTATTGGTCGAATACCAGCGGCAATGAGGTTCTAAAGCGTTTTCTGAGGATGGCAAAATCTACGACAAAGCGTGAGATAGAGGAACTGATCGCCGGTGGGACTGTGGTGAAAATGTTAAAGGAGGAATTGACCTACCGGGATTTGTATCAATCTATTGAAAATGTCTGGAGCGTGCTTTTTACTACGGGGTATTTGACGCAGCAGGGAAAGCCTTCCGGCAGAAAGGTGCGTTTGACAATTCCGAATGAGGAGATCCGAAATCTGTTTATGAATCAGATCCTGGAGTGGATACAGGATGTAGCCAGAGAAGACGGCGCGTTTTTGAATGCCTTTTGCGAGGCGTTTAAAAATGGGGATGCCGCGGAAGCTCAGAACAGGTTTACCAGGTATCTTCAGGAAACGATCAGCATCCGGGATACAGCTGTCAGACAGGATCTGAGAGAGAGCTTTTACCATGGTATTCTTCTGGGGCTTCTGGCTTATAAGGATGAGTGGTATGTGTATTCGAATAAAGAAAGCGGCGCCGGATACTGCGATATATTGGTGGAGAGTGCCAGGGAGAAAGTTGGAATTGTTATAGAAGTAAAGTATGCAGAGGATGGAAATTTGAAGGACGCATGCAGCAGGGCGCTGGATCAGATTGACAGCAGAGGTTATACAGCCTCTCTTCTGGCAGACGGAATGCGAAAAATCCTAAAGTATGGCGTTGCCTGCCATGGTAAGGAATGCAGAATCGAGACCGTATAGGAAGCGAAAGAGATAAAAGAGACTGGTATATGACGAAAGGGAATACCAGTCTCTTTTTGCGTCGAACGAATTTTGCTGTGATTGCGAAAATAGTCCATAATTAACGATTTTATCAATACACTTTTATAGACTATTGTTCTATGATATAAGATAATAGGGGCGGCTAAGCGGTTCCTATTGTATAAATAAGTGAGATAGAATAGAGGGTGACTGCCATGCAAAAGAGGAGAAAAAAGAAAATTTCAAAGGAAAAAGAAGCTACTTTTATAAATTTCTTTTGAATTCCATACTGAATCTGTGCGTACCGGTTCTTGCAATTTTTGTTATCTATGCGCAGGCGGAGAGTACGGTGAAAAATCAGATCATGGTATCCAATCAAAATACCCTGAATCAGTTTTTTCGGCTGATGGATTCTGTGGCCGAGGAGATGAGAAATATCTGTATTTCCATTGCCAGTGATAGCGAGTGTGCCAATTATTCATACTATGCGGCCAACCAGCCCAGCCGGACATCTTATCAGAGCCTGGTGGTAAAGGAACAGCTGGACTCTTATCGAAACGAAAGATATCAGGATGTTTTTGTGTATTTTCCGGTGGATGGCGGTTCGTCCGCAATTATCCGTTTTCCTATTGAATATCCCCGTTTATGTGGTAAGATATTATTAAGGTTATCTATCGGAGGGATTTTATGCATATAGAAACCAAGCTGGAACTGCAAAGCTTTTATCCGGCAGAGCTGGAAGTCGCAAATATCTGCCAAACAGACAGTAAGCTTCTGATAAAAATGTTTGCCCG
>CALWDR010000292.1 GCA_944376745.1 uncultured Lachnospiraceae bacterium | reverse complement strand
GTCTTTCCCATCGGCATCATCCTCTACCAAATTTATGCCTTTGCAGAATCTGACTATATATTTCCTGGTCGGAATTTGCCCTGGAATCAGCAAGTAACTCATGCTCCTGATTTTGCTCCATCAGTTGCCTTAAATTTCCCATTTGAATCACTTCGGGTGTGCGCCGCCGCCATCTTTCCGCATCAGCAACATACCCAATTTCCTTTTCCAACACCTCTTTTTTTATTTCTAAGAACTCTTTTACACGATCTATATCCATATATCTTTCTTCATAAAGACGTAATAAAATAGCCTTATAGGGCACGGAAAAGATCGCCATTAACCGGACAATATCCTCCAGGCTTTGTTTTTCCCTGGGAATTCCATATATCCTCATTTGCTCAAACAAAGCTTTCGCTGGAACCAGCAGCATCCCAGCGAAGGCATTTGCCTCCCGGTCCTCGCTGTCTTTTACGTCATCTTCCATAGCAGACGCATTCAGGAAAGAACCCTTCCGCAATACACTTGCGTCTTTTTCTTCTATAAAACACCAAATATGATATAGCTCATGGGCTGCCGCAAAAATCTGGTTCGATAGCGGAAGCCATGAATTTACATAAACAAAAATCGTACCTTTTTTCACACAGGTAAGTGCGCAAAAATCATCGTCTCTTGTAGGGAAACGCAGTAATTCCAATGCAATCTCTTTTGTACGGGCATAGTTTTTCAATATAGAAAAAATATCATCCTGAATAATGTTGCTTCCATTATACCTGGCATTAAACTGTTCAACTGCTCCGGACAGTTCTTGAAATTTGTCCGGTTTCTGTACAAACAGGCTGTTATCTAATATAGTTCCCATTAAAACTCTGTCCACTCCTTCCCCATAGAAACGCCATTTTTCCTGACCTTTTCATGAAAAAGAATCAATTCTATCAATTTATCTATATCCCTAATGGTCTGCTGCGCTTCCTCTGTTCCGGCTTTCCCCATAAATACGCGAAATACATCTGTTTCTTCATAATTTTGAGGAATCGTTGTCAGTTCTTCCATGCTGGTGTCAAAAAAATCTGCCATTTTTCGCAGCTCTCCTGCGCTGATCGACCTGATGCCGCTCAGCATTTTGTTCACTGTTTGTCTGGAAACCTCCAGATACTCCGCCAATTCTACCTGCTTTTTATTCTGCTTTTCCAGAAACATGCTGATATTATTGGCAATCACTGCATTCATATCTACCATCATCGTATCCCTCCTCTCTAAAATAGAGTATATGCCGTTTTGGCTCTATTGTCAATATTATGGAAACAAATATTTATTTTTTAATCTTATTTAGATTATTTGTATTTTATTTAGAAACATTCTGGCATTCTGCCCAATTACGATGCTGGTACTCATTGATAAATATTTCGGTGACTCCAGCCATATCGGGCAGTCCTTTGAAGACGCTTTTCATGAGATTGCTACCTGCGCTCATAAATCAAATCTGTAATCCCATTATAGCTTCGGCTCTCCAAAAGCCGCAGCTTCAACTCCGTCTCCCTCTTATCAATTCTTGATCATACCAAAGGAAGCCCTCCCTTTTACATCAGGGAGAGCTTCACCCGCAGTATCCGCAGCACGGACTGATCAATTCGATCTTCAGAAATGGTTCCGTTTCGGACCGCCGTCAGCACGGCCTCATAGGCCTCCTCCAGGTCCTTCGGCATCAGGAGAATATCCACGCCTGCCTGAATGGACAAAACGGCAGCCTCCCCGGAGGAATAGTTCTGGGCTATGGCGCCCATGGCCAGCGCGTCGGTGACAACGATCCCGTCATACCCCATCCGTTCCCGGAGTACCTCCGTCACCAGCACTCTGGACAGGGACGCCGGCGTCTCGTCCCCGGTGACGTTGGGAGCGGAAATGTGGCCCACCATGAGAAATTTCACGCCGTTGTCAATCCCCCGCTGAAAGGGAACCAGCTCGCAGGCCAGAAGCTCCTCCAGCGTGCTGTCGGTATAGGCGTAGCCCGCATGGGTGTCCCCCGCGGTGCCTCCGTGTCCCGGAAAATGCTTCAGCGTACCGTAGATCCCGGCCCCCTGTAAACCCGTCAATACCTCCTGGCACATATTCGATACCATTTCCGGGTCCGAACCGAAGGAACGATACCGCACCACCTCGTTCTGGGGATTGCTCCACACATCCGCAACCGGCGCGAAATCCAGGTTAAAGCCAAGCTCCGACAGATATCCGCCGATCACGGAGCCAATCTCTCTCGCCCTGTCAAGCTTCCCGCTCGCCCCCACCTCCGACATATTTTCAATGGCCGGCGTGCCAAATTCCGGGCGTCCGCCGATCCTGGCCACGGTTCCCCCCTCCTCGTCCACCGCAAGGAAAGCAGGGATGCCCAGCCGCTCCATGCTGTAGGACTGAGTGTTGGAGAGCATCGTCTTCACCTGCTCCGGGGATACCAGATTGGACTGCATGTAGATCACACCGCCCACCGGGATTCTGTCGAAGGCCTCCCTGGTAGTCTGTCCGGCCGCCGTCACATGGCTGGCTCCTGTCAGGGATTCCGGCTGGACCACAAACATCTGCGCCACCTTCTCCTCCAGAGTCAGGGAAGCCAGAAGCTCCTCCGCCGTCCCGCCGGGCTTTGTCTGCGGCGCCGGCGACGGGTCCGGCGATGGGTCTTCCGGCTGGGAAGTGCTTCCGGCTTCCACCGAAGGGCTTCCCGAACTGTCTGCCCCCGCCTCCGGTTTCCCGGGCTTTGCAGCGCCTCCATTTTCCTCCTCTGGAGTGCTTCCGGGCTTCACCGAAGAGCTTCCCGAACCGTCTGCACCTGCCTCCGGTTTCCCGGGCTTTGAAGCGCTTCCATTTTCCTTCTCTGAAGCGCTTTCGGCTCCACCGGAGGGGGTCCCGGCCTCCTCCGGGGAGCTGTCCTGGTCGTCGGAACCCGATTCTTCCCCTGATGCTATATCTGAACCGCCGGTCTCCTCCGCCGCCAGGTGCATATCCTCCTCTGTCTGGCCGGACAGCTTCGTTTCCCCGGCTCCGCAGCCGATCAAAAGCACCGCCAGGAGAAGGACCGCCGCATTCCACAAACGCTTTTTCACTTCCGCACCTTACTCTCCGGCGACTCCGCCACATGGGGGCAGTCCAGGTTCTCCCGCCACATCACCGGCGCCACAAAGCGCACCGCGTTCTCGATGATCTTAAGCACATAGGGATTGTGGTAGGAGGGGTTGGTCTCGTGTCCCGGATGGAAGTAGAAAATCCTCCCGTAGCCCCGGTTCCATACGCAGCCGCCCCGGAACACCTCGCCGCCCCGGTACCAGCTGATGAAAATAAGGTCGTCGGGCTTTGGAATATCGAAAAATTCTCCGTACATCTCCTCCTCGGGAAGCTCGAAGCTCTCCGGGATCCCCTGGGCGATGGGATGGGTGGGGTTGACGTTCCACACCCGGCAGGCATCTCCCTCCCGCCATTTCAGGCTGCCGGAGGTGCCGAGAAGCTTCTGCAGGGGCTTGCAGGGATGGGCGGAGTGCAGGGGGATAAAGCCCATACCCTTCAAGACTCTCTCCCGCACCTTCTCCGCCAGGCTGTCGGGCACCAGGCCATGGGACCAGTGGGCCCACCAGATCAGCACATCCGTGTTGTTTAGAAGCTCTTCCGGCAGTCCGTACTCCGGCATAAAGAGGTTGACATAAGTTACCTCCATGTCCTCACACTTGGACAGGTAATCCGCCAACGTTCCCATCAGGCCCTTGGGATATACCGCCTTGATGGCCTCGGCTCCCTTGGCCATGTGCGCTAAAAGCTCCTCCCGCTCTTTGGCGTCCTTGGGAAGCGCCTCCTCGGGAAGCCTCCCGGCCTCCTGCACCATTTCATACCAGATTGTCACCCGTATCATGTATCTCACACCTTTCTTTATTTTTAATTTTCATCCATATTTACCGTAATCTTATCCAGATGCCAGATCTCGTCCACATACTCCTGTATGGTCCTGTCAGAGCTGAATTTGCCGGAATGGGCCACATTCAAAATGGCCTTCTTCGCCCAGCTCGCCTCGTCCCGGTAGGCCGCCTCCACCTTTCTCTGAGCCTCGGCGTAGGAGCGGAAATCCTTCAAAATGAAATACGTATCCGCGTACTGAGTGCTCTGAGTGTTCAGCAGAGAATTGTAAAGGGGCCGGAACAGTTCCGTGTCGTTGGCGGAATAATAACCGCTGATGAGCTGGGTCAGCACAAGGCGGATATCCTGGTCCGAATTGAAGATCTGCATGGGGTCATAATCCCTGCGCAGCTCGTGGCCGATGACCTCGTCGGAGCTCATGCCGAAGATAAAGGCATTTTCCTCCCCTACCTCCTCCACGATCTCCACGTTGGCTCCGTCCATGGTTCCCAAGGTCACGGCGCCGTTTAACATAAATTTCATGTTTCCGGTTCCCGAGGCTTCCTTGCTGGCGGTGGAGATCTGCTCGCTGACGTCCGCCGCCGCGAAGATCAGTTCCGCGTTGGACACCTTGTAATCCTCGATAAACACCACCTTCAGCTTGCCGTCGATGCTCCTGTCATGGTTGATCACGTCCGCCACCGCGTTGATGAGCTTGATGGTCAGCTTGGCGATCTTGTAGCCCGCCGCCGCCTTAGCCCCGAAGATAAAGGTCCGGGGATAAAAATCCAGGTTTGGATGCTCCTTCATCTGATTGTACAGGTACATCACATGTAAAATGTTCAGAAGCTGGCGCTTGTACTCGTGCTGCCGCTTCACCTGTACATCAAAGATGGAGCGGGGATTCACCTCGATGCCGTTGTGCTTTAAAATGTAATCGGCCAACCGCAGCTTATTCTGATACTTGATATTCATAAGTTCCTGCTGGGCCTTCTGGTCGTCGGCATAGACGGCCAGTCTCCCGATCTGGGACAGGTCCGTCACCCACTCTCTGCCCACATGGGCCGTCACCCAGTCTGCCAGCAGAGGGTTGGCGTGGTACAGAAACCGGCGCTGGGTGATGCCGTTGGTCTTGTTGTTGAATTTCCAGGGGTACATTTCATAGAAATCCTTAAGCTCCTGGTTCTTCAAAATCTCCGTGTGGAGCCTGGCCACCCCGTTGACGGAATACCCGCCCACAATGGCCAGATTCGCCATCCGGATCTGACCGTCATAGACGATGGCCATCTTGCGGATCTTATCCTGATTTCCAGGGTATTTTGCCTGGATCTCCAGCAAAAACCGCCGGTTGATCTCCTCCACGATCTGGTAAATTCTTGGCAGCAGCCGGGCGAAGATCTCGATGGGCCATTTTTCCAGGGCCTCCGCCATGATGGTATGGTTGGTGTAGGCACAGGTCTTGGTGGTGATCGCCCAGGCCTCGTCCCACTCCATGCCCTCCTCGTCCAGAAGGATACGCATAAGCTCCGCCACCGCCACGGTGGGGTGGGTATCGTTTAACTGAAACGCCACCTTCTCCGGCAGCCGGTGCAGGTCCGGGTGGTTCTTCTTGTAGCGGGCCACGGCCCTCTGGACGCTGGCGGACACAAAGAAATACTGCTGCTTTAACCGCAGCTCCTTGCCCGCGATGTGGTTGTCGTTGGGATAGAGGACCTCCACCAGGTTCCGGGCCAGATTCTCCTGCTCCACGGCCTTGCGGTAATCCCCCTTGTCAAAGGAATCCAGCTCGAAGCACTCCACCGGCTCCGCGTCCCAGATCATCAGGGTGTTGACCATATTGTTGTTGTAGCCGATGATGGGCATGTCGTAGGGCACCGCCTTCACGGACTGGTAGCCCTCGTGGATAAAATTGGTCCTGCCGTTTCCGGCCCACTCCGCCCGGACGTAGCCGCCGAATTTCACCTCGAAGGTATGCTCCGGCCGGCGCAGCTCGAAGGGATAGCCGTTCTTCAGCCAGTTGTCCGGCACCTCCACCTGGAAGCCGTCCTTGATCTGCTGCTTGAACATGCCGTAGCGGTAGCGGATGCCGCAGCCGTAAGCCCCGTAGCCCAGAGTGGCCAGGGATTCCATGAAGCAGGCCGCCAGCCGTCCCAGGCCGCCGTTTCCCAGAGCCGGGTCCGGCTCCTCATCCTCGATGGCGTTTAAGTTGAAGCCCATCTCCTCCAGGGCTTCCTTCACCTCCTGATAGGCGGTGAGGTTGATGAGGTTGTTGCCCAGGGCCCGGCCCATGAGAAATTCCATGGACATGTAGTAGACGATCTTGGGGTCCTGCCTTTCAAATTCCTGCTGGGTGGCCAGCCACTGGTCGATGATGACGTCCTTGACCGCGTAGGACACCGCCTGAAAGACCTCCTGGTTGCTGGCCTCGTCGATGGTCTTGCGAAACAGTAATTTTACATTTTCCTTTACATTTTTGATAAATACTTCTTTTTCAAACGCTTTCTTCTGCATGATCTTCTCCCTCGCTTACAGCTTTTCCACAGCCAGCGTCACGCTCTCGCCGTTGATGTTCCAGTCCTTCTGATACCCGGCCAGCGTGTCGGCGGCAAGCTCCACAGCCAGCACCTCCGACTGGATCTGCGCGCCGTAACGGGCAAAAATATTTTTCACCTTGTCCGGCGCCTGGTAAGAAACGCGGATCTTATCCATCACCTCGAAGCCGGCCTCCTTGCGCATGGTCTGGATCTTACTGATCAGCTCCCGCACAAAGCCCTCCTCGATGAGCTCCGGCGTCAGGTTCGTGTCAAGGACCACCGTCACCTCATTGTCGGCCTCGGTCACGTACCCCTCCGCCTGGGTTACGGTGATCAAAAGATCCTCCTCGGCCAGAGCGATACTCTCGTCGATCTCCGGGAATCTCAGGACTCCCTCGCTCTTTAACCGGGCCATGGCCGCATTTCCGTCAAGCTCTATGAGGGCCTTCTGGATCTTGCCCAGGAATTTGCCATACTTGGGTCCCACGGTGCGAAGCTGGGGCTTGAAGGTGTAGCTGGTGAAGCTGCTGGCGTCCTCGATAAAATCCACCTTCTTCACATTCAGCTCCTCGGCGATGATCTCCGTGTAAAATTCCGGCAGCGTGAAGGGCGCCTTGATGAACATCCTTCCGATGGGCTGGCGGTTCTTGATGTTGGCGGTGTTCCGGCAGGCCCGGCCCATCACCACCACCTTCAGGACGGCGTCCATATGTTTCTCAAGCTCCGTGTCGATGACGGAATGGTCCGCCGCCGGGAAATCGCACAGGTGCACGCTCTCCGGCGCGTTTTTGTCGATGCTGCACACCAGATTCCGGTAAATGTCCTCGGTCATAAAGGGGATCATGGGAGCCGCCGCCTTGGCCACGGTCACCAGCGCCGTGTACAGGGTCATATAGGCGTTGATCTTATCCTGCTCCATGCCCTTGGCCCAGAAACGCTCCCGGCTTCTTCGCACGTACCAGTTGCTCATGTCATCCACAAATTCCTGCAAAGCTCTGGCCGCCTCGGGGATCCGGTAATTGCCAAGATCGTCGTCCACGGTCTGTACCATGGTGTTGAGCTTGGAGAGGAGCCACTTGTCCATCACCGAGAGCTTGTCGTACTCCAGGGTATATTTTGTGGCGTCAAAATTGTCGATATTGGCGTACAGCACGAAGAAAGCGTAGGTATTCCACAGGGTTCCCATAAATTTCCGCTGTCCCTCCTGGACGGCCTTCCCGTGGAACCGGTTGGGCAGCCAGGGGGCGGAGTTGATGTAGAAATACCAGCGGATGGCGTCTGCGCCGTAGGTCGCAAGCGCCTCAAAGGGGTCCACGGCATTTCCCTTGGACTTGCTCATCTTCTGTCCGTTCTCATCCTGCACATGGCCCAGCACGATGACATTTTCATAGGCGGCCTTGTTGAAGAGCAGGGTGGACTCCGCCAGCAGGGAGTAGAACCAGCCCCGGGTCTGGTCCACGGCCTCGGAAATGAACTGGGCCGGGAACTGCTCCTTGAAGACCTCCTGATTCTCAAAGGGATAATGGTGCTGGGCAAAGGGCATGGCGCCGGAATCGAACCAGCAGTCGATGACCTCCGGCACCCGGTGCATCTCCTTCCCGCATTTTGGGCAGGGGAAGGTCACGGCGTCAATGTAGGGCCGATGCAGCTCAATGTCCTCAGGACAGTTATCGGATAAGGATTTTAACTCTGCGATGCTTCCCACAGAATGCATATGGCCGCACTCGCACTCCCAGATATTCAAGGGCGTGCCCCAGTAGCGGTTTCTGGAAATGCCCCAGTCCTGAACATTTTCCAGCCAGTCCCCGAACCGGCCCTTGCCGATGCTCTCGGGAATCCAGTGGATGGTGTTGTTGTTGCGGATCAGATCCTCCTTCACCGCGGTCATCTTGATGAACCAAGATTCTCTGGCGTAGTAGATGAGGGGCGTATCACAGCGCCAGCAGTGGGGGTAGCTGTGCTCGAACTTGGGCGCGTCAAAGAGAAGCCCCGCATCCTCTAAGTCCTGCAGGATCATGGGGTCCGCCTTTTTTACAAAAATCCCTGCGTAGGGCGTCTCCTCGGTGAGCTCGCCCTTGCCGTTTACCAGCTGTACCAGGGGCAGATCGTACCGCCTGCCCACATTGGCGTCGTCCTCACCGAAGGCCGGGGCGATGTGCACCACGCCGGTACCGTCCGTCAGCGTCACATAGGTATCGCAGGTCACATAGTGGGCCTTCTTGCCCATTTTCGCCGTGACCTCGCCGGTGTATGCAAACAGCGGCTCGTATTCCTTGTACTCCAGGTCCTTCCCCGTATAGACCGCAAGCACCTCATAAGCCTTCTCCCCCTCTTTGGCCAGGGGGCCCAGAACCTTATCCAGCAGGGCTTCGGCCATATAGTAGGTGTGACCGTCCACGCAGGAAACTTTGGCGTACTTCTCGTTGGGATTGACGCAGAGGGCCACGTTGGAGGGCAGGGTCCAGGGGGTGGTGGTCCAGGCCAGGATGTAGGCGTCCTCATTTTTCACCTTAAAACGAACGATGGCGGAGCGCTCCTTCACATCCTTATACCCTTGCGCAACCTCCTGGGCGGACAGGGGCGTGCCGCACCGGGGGCAGTAGGGCACGATCTTAAAGCCCTTGTAGAGAAGGCCCTTGTTCCAGATCTCCTTTAAGGCCCACCACTCGGACTCGATGTAGTCATTTTCATAGGTCACGTAAGGATGCTCCATATCCGCCCAGAAGCCCACGGTGCCGGAGAAATCCTCCCACATGCCCTTGTACTTCCAGACGCTCTCCTTACATTTCTTGATAAAGGGCTCCAGGCCGTAGGCCTCGATCTGATCCTTGCCGTTGATGCCCAGAAGCTTCTCCACCTCCAGCTCCACCGGCAGCCCGTGGGTGTCCCAGCCGGCCTTCCGGGGCACCATCTTGCCCTTCATGGTCTGATAACGGGGGATCATATCCTTGATGACCCGGGTCAGCACATGGCCGATGTGGGGCTTTCCGTTGGCCGTGGGCGGCCCGTCGTAGAAGGTGTAGGTCTCGCACCCCTCCCGGTTCTCCATACTTTTTTCAAAGATCCTGTTTTCTTTCCAGAACTGCTCCGTGGCCTTTTCCCGTTCCACGAAGTTCATGTTTGTGTCCACTTTGCTGTACATGGCATTCTTCCTTTCCTATAGAAATAGCATCCCGCCGGGCGGGCTTTTTATTCTACAGGGAAGTTCAAAGAACTTTCCTGTAGAACAAAAAACCCCGTCCTGTAAAAGGACGAGGTTAAACCTGCGCATACCACCTGTTACATTGTACTTAAAGGGAACCTCCCTTTGCATACATGGCTCCCGTAACGGAGGAGCAACCCGTCAGCGCCTACTGCACCTCAACCGCTCCGTTGCCCGGACGGTTCCGGTTTTCAGCCTGCTACTCGAAAGTGATCTTCGGCTTCCGGCTACTGGTACCGGCTTCCACCCTCCCGGCTCGCTGCGACGTTGTTCCAAAAGCTTACTGTCTTTGTCATAGTATTTCCTTATTCCGGCAGAAACATTCCTGATATGATTCCTGCCGCTTCGTTACATTATAAAGCCTGCCGGGGCTTTTTGTCAAGGCTCTTGCAGGCTTTCTGAAAAATTTTCACTCTGATAAGGTTCCGCATTCCATTCTTGATTTTTTCGCTTCCCTGCACTATAATATCCCTATCACCAGTTCCGGGAGGAGTGCGGTCCGTCCGTATCGCCGGTGTCCGGTCTCACATATGCTTATCCCGAGAACACGCGGCGGCTGGTGATATGTTATTTGAGGATATGTTATTTGATATGTTATTTGCCAAAAATAACACTTGCATTTTCCCGGCTGTGGGCTCATAATAAAGACATAAAAAGAGCAACCGCCCACAAAGTGGTTAATCTCATGTGGCAAAATGCCTACCCGACTGCCAAGTACAAGGTAGGCATTTTTATTCATGACAATAGAAAGTTCGCGGAGCGTGCTTTCTATTGTATTCGCCTGTTTCTCCTATCTATGTAGGCAAGCAGCGCGACTAAAACATGTAACACGATTGCTCTGATTTCATTCTACCATATTTTTCCGAACCCGGCAATCTGTTTTTTTACAATGCTCCTCCGCTGTCAAAAAACGCCCGGGAAACGAAACAGGAAATTCCTTTCGTTCCCAGGCGTTTTCTTTTTTGATGGCCGTACTCGATTAATTATACATCTCCAGTTCACGCATGATCTCATTCCAATCCATGCTGGCTCCTCCGATCACAGCTGAACCGATCAGGTAAAGCACCAGAAGTACCAGTGAGAACAGCGCCCCGATGGCTCCGCATATAATACCCGCAACAGCCATGCCTCTGGACTCATTCTTCACGATCTGGATCACGCCAAGCACAACAGCAACGATTCCGAGAATAAGACCAAGATAGAAAAACAAACAGCACATCACAAGAGAAACAATCCCACAAACCATGGAAGCAATTCCAAGGCCCTTGCCCTGTCCCTTGCCGGACCCATAGTTCACAGGCTCACCCGTATAAACCGGGCCGCCTCCGTAAGTCTGGTTCTGATT
>CALWDR010000291.1 GCA_944376745.1 uncultured Lachnospiraceae bacterium | reverse complement strand
TTGCCTTGATGGAGGTTAGAAGGAGATTCTGCTTCCGTGCGAACCGCATTTCAAAGGGCCGTTTGTTGATAGGAAATTGCTAACAATATATAAACTGTGAAAAAATCTCTTGTAAAATAGGAATGATATGGTATAATTTGAAATATGATTAAAAAATATTTTAAAAAAGAGAAAAAATCGGGAGTGTGACAAGAATGTTAATGAGATTTTCCGTATCGAATTTTATGTCCTTTGGTTATAAAATAGATCAGAAAGGGGTAGTGATTCCCGAGGAATTTCGCCTGTACGCCGGCAGGAGTGAACAATTTAAAGACAGAGTGATAAATTTTGAAGGGCGGAAGGTTTTGAAATTTGCTTCTCTTTATGGGGCCAATTCTTCCGGTAAAACAAATTTACTTCGCGCCATGGAATGCGGCAGGAGAATTTTATTATCCACAATGGAAGGAACGGATTACCGGGATAAATACTGTAGGAGTAAAAAGGAAAATGTATACAGACCTACACTGTTTGAGTATGAATTTACGATTGGCGAACAATGCTTTGCTTATGGTTTTAAAGTCAGTCTTGACAAAAGTCGTATTATATCAGAATGGTTGTACGAACTAAATGGTGCAAAAGAGCATACGATTTTTGAACGGCTGGTTGAATCGGAGCAGTATTATTTTGATGAGGAAATGTTTGAGAATGCGGAGAACGTTCAGCAGTTTCATTATTTTATGAAGGATGCGAATCGAATCAATACCTCCTTAGTCTTGTACGAGATAAAGCGCAGGAACCTGGAAGAGAAGGATTTTGAAATTTTTTCCAAAATATATGATTGGTTCCGTTACAAATTGACGATTATTTACCCACAGACGAAAATCGGAGCAAGTTATTTTTTGTTCGGGAGTGATAATGAAAAGCTGGTAAATATCCTTCAATATTTTGACACGGGAATTACGGGCTATGAAATGAGGGAATTAAATGAAAGTGCCTTTAAGGAATATTTCCCCAATATATCTTTGGCCGAGAAAGTTTTGAATGGCCCGGATAGAGAAAAAAGGCCAAATATGAAAAGTATTTTAAATGTTGGAGGAACCTTGTTTGAACTGAAGTATGGCAAAGAAGGGACTGATAGGATTCAAAAGCTGATGTTCCAGCATGGTGAGGATGAAACCAGTTATGAATATGGAGAGGAGTCTGACGGAACACAGCGATTGATCGAGTTGTTGGATGTTATTCTGAATGATGACAGCGAGAACGTATTTGTCATTGATGAGCTGGACCGGAGCCTTCATCCGCAGATGACAATTAAGTTCGTGGAGACATTCTTAAAATTTTCGGCGAATAAGAATACACAGTTGATCATTACGACCCATGAGTCAAATCTGATGGATTTGAAAATCCTCAGACGGGATGAAATCTGGCTGGCAGAGAGGGAAAGAGATAATACAACGTCTCTCTGTACTTTGGAGAAATTTAAGATTCGTTATGATAAGGTGGTATCGAAAGATTACCTGGCTGGAAGATATGGGGCTGTTCCAGCGTTTAAAGATTTTGAATATGTATGGGGGAGGGATTCCGTTTGAAAAAATTGAACCTGAGAAATCCAAAACCGTATGATTATAGTGACGAGGCAGGTACTTTAGAACCAAGAATCCAATTTTATTGTAGTTCCGAAAGAAGAAGGACAGGAGACATTTAGCCATCCTCTACAGCTTGTAAACGCATGCTTGCGGTGTATGGGGCGGATCGATTCGGAAGGAAAAGAATCTCCGGCATCAGTTATTTTCGGATGCTTCCGATAAGAAAAAATATCTGGAAATTCTGGTATCCAAACACTCCGCAGGTTATTCCAAAGGCAGTAAATTGAAATTTGAACGGTTTCAGTCACAGGTGGATCTGGCAGTTGAGCAGGCCGCATTATTTTGTGAAGTGCCGGAAAAGCTCCGGACAGAATTAGGAACTACCGTGGGAAAACTGATTTGTGCCATGCGTTCAGATTAAAAGGACGGTTCATTTTTGCGCCATTTTTCCGTGCTCATGAGAAATAGCTGCGCTTCACAAAAATTTTATAATATTTTAGAAAAAGGACATAGGAATCCGGGGCCGGGATTGTTATAATAGGCTTGAATCGTAAGATACGCTGAGTGTTTCCGGCATGGAACGCAGGGAAAGCTTTATGATAGACGGAAAGTGAAACGAGGAAAACAAAAATGAAATTGAGAACGAGACTGATCGTGTCTTTCTGCATTATTATTTTTGTGCCTGTGATGCTGGCCACGGCTGCCCTGTGGGGCTTTGGACAGCTACAGATGCGGGAAATCCGTCAGGCATATAATGTCAATACCGACCCTTATGAATATTTGACCAATTCCTTTCAGGTGCTGAGCCGTTTCACCAAGGGAGACTACGAGGAGCTTCTGGAGGTGGCCCGGGAGGACCCACAGAAACTGGAGGATTCCGATTATTTGTGGAAGCTCAACCAGGAGCTGGCCGAGAAATATTCTTTTCTGGTGGTGCGAAAGGAGCAGGAGCTGATTTTTACCGGGGCTGAGACGGTTCCGGAGGGACTGAAGGATTTTGACCACGAGGGCAGCGGCGGCGAGTCCGGCACCTACGTGGACGAGGACGGGCAGTGCCTAATCAAGCAGATTGATTTTGAATACTCGGACGGCAGCGAGGGAAGCCTGTTCATCGTCACCTCCATGGTGAAGATGCTGCCGGAGTTAAAGGGCATGGTTGTGGATATGCTGGTGTCGGTGGTGCTGATCCTGGTGTTCACGGCGGGTATGCTGGTGATGTGGATCTACAAGGGAATTTTCAATCCCATACGGAAATTGCAGATCGCGGCGGAGAATATCAAGGAGGGCAATCTGGATTTTACCCTGGAGCCGGAAAATAAGGATGAGATCGGTGCCCTCTGCCAGAGCTTCGAGGAGATGCGCAAGCGCTTAAAGGACTCGGCGGAGGAGAAGATCAGCAACGAGCGGGAAAATAAGGTGCTCATCAGCAACATTTCCCATGACCTGAAGACGCCCATCACGGCCATCAAGGGCTATGTGGAGGGCATCATCGACGGAGTGGCCGACACGCCGGAAAAGATGGACAAATACATCCGGACCATTTATAATAAAGCTAATGAGATGGACACCCTCATCAATGAACTGACGCTGTACTCCAAGATCGACACCAACCGCATTCCCTACAATTTCAACCGGCTGAATGTGGCGGAGTATTTTGACGATTGCGTGGAGGAGCTGAGCCTGGAGCTGGAGGCCAAGAACATCGGCCTGGCCTATTTTAATTATATCGAGGATAACAGCGTGCAGATCATCGCGGACCCGGAGCAGTTGAAGCGGGTGATCAACAATATCATCAGCAATTCGGTGAAATATCTGGACAAGCAGAAGGGGTTCATCAACATCCGTATCCGGGACGTGGGAGATTTTATCCAGGTGGAGATCGAGGACAACGGCCGGGGCATTGCCGCCAAGGATCTGCCCTACATCTTTGACCGCTTTTACCGGACGGACGCCTCCCGGAATTCCGCCACCGGAGGCAGCGGCATCGGGCTTTCCATCGTGAAGAAGATCATTGAGGATCACGGCGGAAGTATCTGGGCCACCAGCAAGGAACACACGGGAACGATCATGTATTTTGTTTTACGAAAATATCAGGAGGTACCAAATGAGTAAAGTATTGATCATCGAGGACGAGGTCGCTATCGCGGACCTGGAAAAGGACTACCTGGAGCTGAGCGGTTTTGAGGTGGAGATTGAAAATGACGGGACCGTGGGGCTGAAGCGGGCTCTGGAGGAGGACTTCGACATGTATATCCTGGACCTCATGCTGCCGGGCACCGACGGCTTTGAGATCTGCAAGAAGATCCGGGAGAAGAAGAATACGCCCATTCTCATGGTATCCGCCAAGAAGGACGACATTGACAAGATAAGGGGCCTGGGTCTGGGCGCCGACGACTACATCACCAAGCCCTTCTCCCCCAGCGAGCTGGTTGCCCGGGTGAAGGCCCACCTGGCCCGGTACGAGCGGCTCATCGGCAGCAACGCGGCGGAGAACGACATCATCGAGATCCGCGGGCTGAAGATCGACAAGACCGCCCGCCGGGTGTGGGTCAACGGGGAGGAGAAGCAGTTTACCACCAAGGAATTTGACCTTCTGACATTCCTGGCCCAGAATCCCAACCATGTGTTTACCAAGGAGGAGCTGTTCCGCAAGATCTGGGATCTGGAGTCGGTGGGAGATATCGCCACGGTCACAGTGCACATCAAGAAGATCCGCGAGAAGATTGAGCTGAGAACCTCCTCGCCCCAGTATATCGAGACCATCTGGGGCGCGGGGTACCGGTTTACGGTGTGAGGAACCGGAGGTGAACTAATGCATACAGTACCAGGCGCTCCTGAGATCCTCTACGAGGACCACGCCCTTCTGGTCTGCCGCAAACCGGCAGGCATTCCGGTGCAGACGGCGAAGCCGGGCCAGCAGGATATGGAAAGCCTCCTGAAGAATTACCGGGCCGGCAGGGGCGAGGCCCCGGAGCTTTATGTAGTTCACCGCCTGGACCAGCCGGTGGAGGGGCTGATGGTCTTCGCCAAGACCCAGAAGGCAGCGGCCTCCCTAAGCAGGCAGATTCAGCAGAAAAGCGTGGACAAATATTACCGGGCCGTCGTGGAGGGAATCCCAAAGCCACAGCAGGGGACCCTGGAGGATTATCTGCTGCGGGATGGAAAGACCAACACCTCCAGGGTGGTGCCCCAGGGGACGAAGGGCGCGAAGAAAGCGGTGCTCCGCTACCGGGTGGTGGAAAGCCGCTCTGCCGGGCTCCGGGAAAAAGGCGGGTCCCAAGGGACCCGGCTATACGGGGCGGACAGAATGCCGGGAGCAACCGCTGCCCAATGGGAGTCTGGAGCAGTTCCCGGCCAATGGGAGCCGGGAGCGGCCGCCGGCGGGGAACCCCAAGGGCCTGTCAGCCTCCTGGAAATCCAGCTGGAGACCGGACGCCATCATCAGATCCGCGTCCAGCTTGCCCATGCGGGTCATCCTCTGGTGGGGGATAAAAAGTACAATGCCGGGTGTCAGAGCGGGTATCTTCCCATCGGTCTCTGCTCGGTCCGTCTGGCTTTCGAGCACCCGGTTACCGGCAAACGGATGGAATTTTCCATAGAGCCGGCGGGACCGGCCTTCGCCGCTGTGGCGGCCATGTGACTCGGCCTTCGCCGCTATGGCATCCATGTGACTCGCTTTGTCGCTATGGCGTCAACGCGATCCAGCGCTTGTTGCCGACGCATGGCTGACTGCCATTCTGCCGTGACCTATGAAAAGAGAGTTTGCAACATAATAAGAAATGAAACCGCGCATACTACCGCTATGAGACAAGACTTAAAAAAGCCTTTGCTGGAGGCTGTGCGGATTCTGGGAATCACTCTGGCAGTGTATCTGACCATGCGGTATTTGCTGCCCCTGGTGCTTCCCTTTTTGTTTGCCTTCCTTTTGGCGAAGCTCTTACATCCGTTGGTAGAAAAAATTCATAGGCGGCTTCAATGGAAGCGGGGGCTGATATCCGCAGTGATTCTGCTCCTGTTTCTTGCGGCGCTTCTCTGGGCGCTGTGGATGGCGGGGGGAAGCCTGGTGGAACAGCTTAGGAAGCTGGCTGCCAATTTTCCGGCCTATCAGAGGAAAATGACGGTTTTCTGGGAGAGCTCCTGCGCCCAGGTGGAGGAGTGGACCGGCATGAAGGCGGGCACCATTCAACTGAAGATCGAAGCCGCGGCCCCGGAAATCTGGGATA
>CALWDR010000290.1 GCA_944376745.1 uncultured Lachnospiraceae bacterium | reverse complement strand
GCTTCTGGGCAATGTAAATGCGCACGGCCTGATTGACGCCCGGAGACAGCTCGTCGCCGTTCTCCCTGGTAAATACCTTGGCATCCACCACGATACCGTACTCTCCGTGAGGTACCTTCAGAGAGGTGTCCCGGACCTCTCTGGCCTTCTCGCCGAAAATGGCCCGCAGCAGGCGCTCCTCCGCCGTCAGCTCAGTCTCTCCCTTGGGAGTCACCTTGCCCACCAGGATATCGCCGGCGCGCACCTCAGCGCCGATGCGGATGATGCCTCTCTCGTCCAGATCCTTCAAGGCGTCGTCGCCCACGCCGGGAACGTCCCGGGTGATCTCCTCCGGTCCCAGCTTGGTATCACGGGCTTCCGCCTCATATTCCTCAATGTGCACGGAGGTGTATACATCCTCCTGCACCAGCCGCTCGCTCAACAGAACGGCATCCTCATAGTTATAGCCCTCCCAGGTCATGAACCCGATCAGGGGGTTCTTGCCCAGGGCGATCTCTCCGCCGGAGGTGGAGGGGCCGTCCGCGATCACCTGTCCGGCCTCTACCTTGTCGCCCTTGAACACGATGGGCCTCTGGTTGTAGCAGTTGGACTGGTTGCTGCGGGTGAATTTCGTCAATTTATAAACATCCCTGGTACCGTCCTCGTTCTTGACGGTGATCTCATTGGCCACGGAGCGCTCCACCACGCCGGATTTCTTGGCGATGACGCAGACGCCGGAGTCCACGGCGGTCTTGGTCTCCATTCCGGTCCCCACCACAGGGGCCTCCGTAGTCAGAAGGGGCACGGCCTGACGCTGCATGTTGGAGCCCATCAGCGCCCGGTTGGCGTCGTCATTTTCCAGGAAGGGGATCAGAGCGGTAGCCACGGAGAACACCATCTTGGGGGATACGTCCATGTAGTCGAACATGCCCTTCTCATATTCCTGGGTCTCCTCCCGGTAACGGCCGGATACGGTGTTCCGGACAAAATGGCCCTCCTCGTCCAGGGCCTCATTGGCCTGGGCCACATGGTAATTGTCCTCCTCGTCCGCGGTCATATATACGACCTCGTCGGTTACCCGGGGATTCTTGGGGTCCGACTTGTCGATCTTGCGGTAGGGCGCCTCCACGAAACCGTACTGATTGATCCGGGCATAGGTAGCCAGGGAGTTGATCAGTCCGATGTTGGGTCCTTCCGGGGTCTCAATGGGACACATCCTTCCGTAATGGGAGTAGTGTACGTCCCGGACCTCGAATCCGGCGCGGTCTCTGGACAGTCCGCCCGGTCCTAAGGCCGACAGACGGCGCTTGTGGGTCAGCTCGCCCAGAGGGTTATTCTGATCCATGAACTGGGACAGCTGGGAGGAGCCGAAGAACTCCTTCACCGCCGCGGTCACAGGCTTGATGTTGATCAGGCTCTGGGGAGAGATCCCCTCCAGATCCTGGGTGGTCATGCGCTCCCGGACCACGCGCTCCATCCTGGATAAGCCGATCCGGTACTGGTTCTGCAGAAGCTCGCCCACGGCACGGATCCGGCGGTTGCCCAGATGGTCGATGTCGTCGTCATTTCCGATGCCGTACTCCAAATGTATATTATAATTAATAGAGGCCAGAATATCTTCCTTGGTGATATGCTTGGGGATCAGCTCCGGGATATTCTTGCGGATGGCCTCCTTGATGTCCTCAAGGCTCTCATTCTCCTCCAGGATCTTCTTCAGGCGGGGATAGTACACCAGCTCGGTGACGCCCACCTCCTTGGGCACCACGTCCACAAAATGGGTGATGTCCACCATCATGTTGGAGAGGATCTTGATGTTGCGCTCCTCCCCCTGGAGCCACACATAGGGCACCGCGGCGTTCTGGATCTCGTCCGCCTTCTCCCGGGTGAGGGTGGTGCCTTTTTCCGCCAGAATCTCTCCGGTTAAGGTGTCCACCACGTCCTCAGCCAGCACATGCCCGCTGAGCCGGTTCCGGAAGGACAGCTTTTTGTTGAATTTATAGCGGCCCACCTTGGCCAGATCGTATCTTCTGGGGTCGAAAAACATGGCGGTGATGAGGCTCTCGGCGCTCTCCACCGTCAGCGGCTCGCCGGGACGGATCTTCTTATATAATTCCAGAAGGCCCTCCTGATAGTTGGTGGCCACGTCCTTGCCGAAGCTGGCGATGATCTTGGGCTCCTCGCCGAACAGGTCGATGATCTCCTGGTTGGTGCCGATGCCCAGAGAGCGGATCAGCACCGTGATGGGGACCTTTCTGGTCCGGTCCACGCGCACATAAAAAACGTCGTTGGAGTCCGTCTCGTACTCCAGCCACGCGCCCCGGTTGGGAATCACCGTGCAGGAAAACAGTTTTTTGCCCACCTTGTCGTGAGCGATGGCATAGTAAATGCCCGGAGAACGGACCAGCTGGCTTACGATGACACGCTCCGCGCCGTTGATCACGAAGGTTCCGGTCTCTGTCATCAGCGGAAGATCGCCCATGAAGATCTCATGCTCGTTGATCTCGTCTATCTCTTTATTATACAGCCGTACTCTTACCTTCAGAGGAGCCGCATAGGTCGCATCTCTCTCCTTACATTCCGCGATGGAATATTTCACATCATCCTCACACAGCGTAAAGTCGACGAATTCCAGACTCAAATGCCCGCTGTAATCCGCAATCGGGGAGATATCCGCAAACACTTCCTTCAACCCTTCGTCCAGAAACCACTGATAGGAATCCTTCTGAACCTCGATCAAGTTTGGCATCTGCAATACTTCCTTCTGCCGCGAATAGCTCATGCGGACACTTTTTCCTGCCTGAATGGGACGTATTCTGTTTTTCTCCATGGACGCTTCACCTCTCGTTTTATATTTCATTCCCGCTTACTGAATGAGTTCAATAAGGTATCGAATAAGCAATATGCAGTAAGCGCAAAGCACAATAACAACTACATCTTGTGTTTTGCCCCTGCGCTGATCAAACATGCGCCGAAGCCTTGATTTTCCGCGGTTTTCCGGGAAAATAAGCCTACGTCACCACAATAGTGCACCGTATATGATAACACAAATCAAGAGGTGAAGTCAAGAAGAAATTTTATTTTTTTTACCGCCCTTACGGCGGCAGTTACTATGCGGATCAACCTTTTTGCAGCAGCGCCGCTCTCAGCATCTCATCCAGCTTCGGCAGGCGCTTCTTCACGGCCACGGGCCGCCCGGCCCCGTCCACAAAGCAGTGGGTGGAGCTGGCCGCAAACACCTCCTCCCCGGTCTCCGCGTTCATCATTTTATAGCGCAGCACCAGCTTCACCCCCGTATACCGCTCCGGCCACACTTCAATCTGAATCTCGTCGTCGAAGGTGGTGGTATGCCTGTACTTGCACTCGATGGACACCACCGGGGAGGTGATCCCCTCCTTCTCGATCTCCCGCATCCCATAGCCCATGGTCTTGAGATAATCCATCCGGGCCTCCTCCATCCACCGCACATAATTGGAGTGGTGGGTGATGCCCATTTTGTCGGTCTCATAATATTTTACTCTGTGCGTATAAGTGTGCATTGTCATTTCTCTCCCGTTTTGCATGCTGTAAGGGCCAAAAAGTATTTTGCCCCTGGCATCTCAACATCAATAAAGCATCGTTCCCGTCAACTGGGCCAGAGTGTTCTCCCCCCAGCTGTAATTTGCCAGATAGCTGCCCTTGAAAAGCTGGGCGTACTCCTCTCTGCCGGACAGGTAATCATAGAGGTCGCATTTCACCTTCTCCGGCACGATGCGGCGCTTGCCGTCCACGGCCTCCACCACCTCAGAGATGCCGTACTCCTCCAGAATATTTTTAAGCCTCAGCGCCACCTTCCGGTATCTGGCCAAAGTCACGGAGTTCACCGGCTCCTCCTCCCACAGGAAGCTGATGGCCTCCTCGGAGGTCACGTACCCGCCCCGGCGGTCCACCAGCAGGGCAAACAGCTCCTTGGATTTTTTGTTGCGGAAGGCGATGGGCTTCTCCCCCACAAAAACGTCGAAATAGCCGAAGGTGCGGATGGACACCGTGGGGGCTGCGGGCGCTTTCTCCCCTCCGCCCGCTTCTGTTGCTTCTATATTATATAGCATGACATAGCGCGGGGACGCCCCCGGATTCCTGGGAGAGCAGATGGCCCTGACCCGCCGCTCCATTTCTCGTCCCAGGTCGTAGTAGGTAAATTCCGCCTCGCCGTTTTGCAAAAGCTCCTCCACCTTCTCATAGGAGGCCGTGCCGCGGGCCACGAACTCCCGAAGGGGCGTGCGCCGGTTCATCAGCGACACCCACTCCTCCCTGGTAAAGCCGAAAAATTCGCAGACATTGTCGCTGGCGTAGAGGGGCGTCACGCACTGGTCCGCCACCTCGAAGGCAGCCACGCCCTCGGAGAAACGGGTCATCAGCTCCTGGATATTTTCCCGCAGGGAGAGATTCTCGCTGCGCAGGGCGTCGGCCTCCTCGGAATCAGAGACGCACCGGCAGCAGTAAAAGCTCATGGCCTCGTCCGTCTTCAGAAAAATGCCCCGGTAGGTCTTCACCTGGCCGCTGGAGGATTTGGCCCGGTAGGTGATCTGGGTCGGCTTCTGGTCCGCCTGATACAGCTTTCTCTGCTGGAACGCCCGGAAATAGGCGCGCACCGCCTCCCGCTCCTCCTCCACCACAGTCCCCGTGATCCATTTTTCCGTGGCCTCCTCCATCTGCATGGGGATATTTTCCATCCACCGGAACATGGGGGAGTTGTTGCTGTACAGGCAGGTCACGGTGCTGTCGGACAGGTTGTAGGCAAAGACCTTGTCGTAAACCTCCGTGAGGGCCTTCAGGTAGCGCTTCGCCTCATGGGCCTTCCTGGCCTGGTGCCGCTCGGTGACATCCATGCAGGCCGTCTGGAACTCCTCCACCCCCTGCTCGTTCACGCACCGGGTAACCCAGCCGAAGATGTAGGCCCTGGTGCCGTCGCACCGAAGAAGCGTGATCTCCCCCGCCAGGGGCGCGCCGGCCTTATAGACCCGGTCCAGATACCGGGCCAGCCTGCTGCGCTCCTCCATGGGCACCATCAGAAAAATATTGTCCCGGTAGAGCTCCAGGTAATCAAGCTCCCCCTCCTTCGCCTCCGGGATGCGCAGGATCTTCTTCATCTGTTCGTTGATGTAGGTGACCTTCGGCTGCTTCTCGCAGGTGTACCTTAAAAACCCGCAGGGGACGGTCTCGCTTAAAAACCGCAGGTTATCATTCTCATTTTTCATCTCGGTGACGTCCGCCAGCACAGAATTTCCCACCAGCACGCCGTCCTCCCGCCGCCTTGAGACAGCCGTGTCCTTTACATATAGAAGGGTTCCGTCCTTTTTCACCAGACGGTACTCCAGGGACAGGGTCCCCTCCCCCGCCTTCAGCTCCTGTATAAATTGAAGATAGCGGTCCTGGTCCGCCGGGTGCACCAGGGACAGATACCGGTCCTCGCTCTCGCTTAACAGCTCCGCCTCCGTGACGCCCGCCATGGCGCAGAGGTTTTCGCTCGCGTAGCTTATATGCACCGGGTCCTCCAGGACATACTGGTGAAAGCCGCTGATGCCCCGGCTTAGAATATCCTCCATATGATTCCGTGTATGTTTCATAGCTACTCCTTACATGCCAGATTAAAACGCTCCGCCAAAGGAAGCCGCAGGTTGCCAGGAAAGGAATGGGCAGTAACAGCCGCTGCCATTCCCTGAGAAATTGTTTTAAATTATAGCACAATTTGGGAGAAAGTGCAATTATCTCTACTCTACGAAAAAACAGAGAATTCCAGGAGAAAATTCCAGGAATAATTGCTACCGTTCTTTCCGTTTCTGTCTTTACACAGGGAATAGATCAGGTGCAGGACCTTTCCGGCGAGATAAATATCGTTGCCTTCGAGAGGAAAAGAGGAGGCTGTTATGATATCTGAAAAAAGCTGGCAGTATTTTTTCCGCTCCGGCACTTGAAAATGATCGGGTCATGGGTATCTCCAGTTCGGAATTTACGCAATAGCTTCCACCACAGCAGCCTCTTTCTGGAAATGTTCAAACATATAGGCCAGTCTTATATTTCCGGACTTTATCAATATGATTTCTGGCGTTTTCAGTGATCAGAGGATAATCTCCCTGTGCAGCCATGGCATTTGTTACCAGGGAAGCACCCGCGGCAACTGCTACCGCTCCTGTGTCAAGAAAAGCCTCTATGGTATCCGGATTAATCCCTCCTGTCGGGATAAATGGGATATGTGAAAGAGGGACTGATACATTTTTCAAATATCCAATCTCATCCGGCGCTACCGGGAAAATTTTCACAATATCAGCACCATACTGGCAGGCGGTCATGATCTCCGTTGGGGTATATGCTCCCGGAACAGAGAGCATTCCCTTTTTCTTTGTATAATCAATGACCCTTTTATCCGTACAGGGGGAGACTATAAAGGAGGCTCCCGCTTCATAAGCAGCCTGCGCATAGCTTTTCGTAAGGACGGTGCCAGCTCCCACATAAACCGTATCCCCAAAGGCGTGGCGGATATCACCGATCATTTTCTGCGTATCCGTGATGGTTGTTTCACTGCCGGGATTGAAGGTCACCTCGAAGAACCGCACACCACCACGGTACAGCGCTTCCACAGCCTGTACCGCATACTGCGGCTCTATATGCCTTAAAATGGCAATAAACCGTTCTTTTTTCAAACATTCCATTACATTTCTTTTCATTGCTCCATCCCCTTAAAATAATATACCGTATCATTTTTCGGACGGATACTGGTCAATGCCCCGGTATAATGGCGGAGATTAATGGGTTTATAAGGTCTCTTTTCCACTTCCTCCACATTTACCTCAATGCCAAGCCCCGGCTTATCATTGATGAGGATACAGCCCTCCTGGTAGAGGACCTCCTCATTGGTAATCTTCTTCCGGAAAGAGCCATCATTTATCATAATCTCATGGATCAGGAAATTCGGCGTTGCCGCTGCCAGCTGCAAAATAGCGGCATTGGAAACCGGACCGGAGGGATTATGGAAGGATACTGGGATATGCTTTGCTTCTGCCATTGCCGCAATCTTCTTGCATTCCATCATGCCTCCTGCATGGAACATATCCGGTTGTGCAATGTCCACTGCATTCCTGGCAAACAGATCCTCAAAACCATAGATGGTATAGACTCTTTCGCCGGCGGAAACCGGAATCGGGGACTTGCGCTTTACCTGGGCGATTGCCTCCAGGTTGTCCGGCGGGCAGGGTTCTTCCATTAACATAGGCTTGAAGGGCGCCAGTTCCCTGGATATCTCCACAGCGGTGTAAGGATTAAATCTTCCGTGACATTCAATCAACAGATCCACCTTATCCCCTACGGCCTCTCTGACCTCCCCTACGGTTTCAATGGCTCTCTGCATTGCCTCTTTCGAAATCGTCATATGCTCCTTTCCAAAGGGGTCCCACTTCAAAGCAGTCACACCCAGCGCGGCCGTTTCTTTTGCTTTTTTTGCAAACTCCTCCGGCTGGCTGGCGCCGGAGAACCAGCCGTTGGCATACATTCTGACCCTGTCACGCATTTTGCCT
>CALWDR010000289.1 GCA_944376745.1 uncultured Lachnospiraceae bacterium | reverse complement strand
TGTCGTTTGCGATAACTGTAAACAGGCTGTGACGGTCAATAAAGACTGGATCGAGCCGGAGCTTAATAAGGATTACGCTGAATGGGCCGAGCATAATGGTACTGTGATCCTTCCAGCCAAAGTACGGCGGCCCAAACATAAGAGTTCGGTAGAGAACTCCGTAGGCATTCTTGAAAAAGGATTTTTCCATGATCTGGAGGAGCGGCAGTACTTCAGCCTTGAACAGTTTAACACAGATTTATGGGAGAAGCTGGATGAACTGAACGAGCAGAACCTGAAAAACCGAGACTATAGCCGCTATGATCGCTGGCAGGAAGAAAAAGGGGAGTTGATGCCGCTGCCTTCTACTTTTTATCACTATATGGAACGGAAAGAGGCCAAAGTATCAAGTGATTTCCATGTCCGTTTTGATAATGCGTATTATAGTGTTCCCCGGCAATACGTACATAAGCGGGTACTTATCAAGGCAACTGCAACACTGATCCAAATCAGTGCATTATCAGGCGATCTCCTTTGCGAATGGCCCAGAGCCAAATATAAAGGTCAGTGGCTCACAAATCCAGAACACCTGCCTGGGAACAGCCGTGAAATGGCCGAATGGAATGGCCCATACTTTATATAGAAAGCGATGACGATTGGCCCCAATACCGTGGAGGTGATAAAACACATCCTCTCCAGTAGGAAATATGAGGTGCAGACCTATCGGCAATGCGTTGGCGTACTTGGTTTTGCTAAGAGATACGGAAAAAAGTGTTGGAAGAATGCTGCATGCAGGCGCTTGGACTGAATAAAGTCACCTATACCTTTATTAAGAACTCTGTTCCTGCGATTGCCGAAGAACTGACTGACAGTACTGAGATTTCGCAAAGGAATGAAGAAAAGAATAAAGGCGCTTATGTCATGAGTTCCGCATCTGCTGATATCAATCGCCTTCTGGCCAAAAGCCAGTCCCTTGTAGAACAGGCACAGAAGGGAGGGCGTCATGATGAAAACCGCTAATTCCCTGCTTATGGATCTGGAAGAACAGATGAACATGATCGGGCTCCCTTTAATGGCGCTCAAGTTGGATGAACTCTACCGGTCATCCGATTTCCTTACCATGGATCGGCTGGAGATGGTATCATCACTCCTGAAACCGGAATACGAAGATAAAACGACAAAGCGCTTTAACAACCGGCTCCGCACGGCTCATTTAATCGGTACGCCTTGTGATATCTCGCAGTGCAGGGACTCTTCCCAGCGTCGATATGAGCCGACCGATGCACCGAAAGTATTGTCAACCCTCCAGTTTATTGAGGATGGTCTGAACGTCTGTATACTGGGCCCATCAGATAGCGGCAAGACATTCCTGGCCAAAAGCCTTGGTGTGGCTGCCTGTGAAAAATACCGCGTTAATTATTGCCATTGCAGCGAATTATTAGAACGACTTGTTGCGACGAAATCTGCCGATTATACAAAATACCTGCGTGAAATAAAAAAGATCCTTGGATTTCAGCTCCTGATCTTGGATGATTTTTTGCTGAATACAATCATGGATGAACGAGAAGTCAAAGTACTGATGGAAATCCTTGAAAAACGCATCGAAGCATCCAAAAGTACCATTGTCTGCTCTCAGCGCGAGCCTGGGAGCTGGAAAGCAATGATCATGAATGACGAGGTATCAGCCAACGCTATTATGAAGAGGGCAACGAAGCATTACATTGTTGTTATTCAGCCTATCGAAATACCTTAATGAAGGTGGCCGTTGGGCTCCGCCGGGTGGCCGCTGGCAAACGCACCAGTGGCCGCCGTGCGGCGCAAATTGCAGGTGAGATCTTCAGGGAAGATTCCATCCAATAGGTGGGAAAGCCGCCGCTCATATCTTCGTTGCCGTATCCGATTTCCTGCAAATAGCGGGAAACCAGAGGAGCTCCCAGCTCTTTGTCCACCGCCTGAAAATACCAGTTTACGGAGGCCTCCATTGCGGACGTCAAGGTCTGGGGAGCGTTCCATGCTTCAAAGGGATAGACCTGCCCATTCCAGGCAATGCGGGAATGCTCCGGCGTAATGACGCCTTCCTCCAGGCCGAACAGGGCATCGTATATTTTGTAGGTGGAGTCCGGCGCCGTGCGAAGAAGCGCATGTTCCATGTTATGGATACGCCAGAGGTCCTTTTCAGAGTCGTACAGCACAAAGCTCCCCTCGTAATCCCCAAAGTAAGCAGAGAGGTCTATATGGGAAATCGTTTCCGGGGAAGCGTCCAGGCGGTAGCGGCTGTCTTGGGCCGCGTAGGTGGAAACAAATGGCGCAAGCCCAAGGAGCAGGACGGCGATCAGCACAAAGGCGGTCAGGCTCCTGAGGGTTTTGGAAGCTGTGGGCTTTTCGTAGGCGGCAATATGGAGGATACGCCGTCTCAGCTGCTTCGCGCTTCCGCCAAGGCCGGCGGTAAAGGAAAATGGATTGTCCGCCGCTTTTTGCGCAAAATGAAGCAGCGTATTGCCGTAATCCTCGCAGGAATCCGCGGGAAGCATCTGCAGAACAGAGGCGTCGCAGGCGATCTCTCTGTCGCTGCGCATTTCTCTCCGGGCGTACCAGACCAGGGGATTGAACCAGTAGACGGCCAGGGCAAGGTTCATGAAATATCCGGTGAGGATATCCTTGTGCCTGTAGTGCTGTAACTCGTGCAGCAGCATGTACCGCAGTTCCGTTTCGCTGTAATCGGAGATCACAGGGAGGGGCAGGAAGATACGGGGGTGCAGGACGCCCACCAGCACGGGGGAGTGCAAATAGGCGGTGGTGTACACGGGAATCTCTTTTTTTATGCCGGTCTCATGGAGGCAGCGGCGGTACAGCCTGCGGATTTCCGTATGCTGAAGGGGGAGAGCGGACCTTGCCAGGGCGTTCAGGCGGAGCGCGGATCTCAGCAGGAACAGGAGCATCACAAGCATACCGGCGGTCCATATTCCGAGAAATACATATCCGGCAGCGGAGGAGGTCTCGCGGTTGACGGAGAGGGCGAAATCGTTCATCCACCCGGTGCCGGCGGAATTTATGACGGCGGCTTCCCCTGCGGCGGCCCCGGCGCCGGTTACAGAAGTATTTTGCGCGCCTCCGGCCCAGGAGAAGATCTGGGGAAATCCCAGCGGGCAGAAGGGCAGGAAGGGGACGCACAGCAGTCCCAGCAGCAAAAACCACAGGCGATACTGCATCCGGCCTGACAGATGGTTTTGGAATATCCGCCTGGCGGCCAGAAGCATGGCGATGATACCGCTGATACCTAGATTGCACAGGAAAAAGCGTACCGCAAAATCAGCCATGGGTCCGGCCCCCCTTTTTGGATTTCTCCGCCAGAAGGGAGCGCAGATGCTCGATCTCCTCCTGGGAGAGGTTGTCGCTTTCAAGAAATGCCGACACCATGGCGGAGATGTCCCCGTTATAATAGCGCTTCAGAAAGGAATGGCTTTTCTGGCTGATGTAGTCATTTTCCCGCACCAGTGGAGTGTAGACAAAGACGCGACTCTGTTTTTCGTAAGTGAGAGCGCCCTTGTTCACCAGACGTTTGATGAGCGTGTGGATCGTCTTTGGGCTCCAGTTGGTGGTCCGCAATAATTTTTCCGTTATCTCGTTGGTGCTGATCGGCGCATGCTTCCATACGATTTTCATAACCTCAAATTCAGCTTCCGAAATCTGTGGTAAGGTGCACATTTCAAAGTCCCCTTTAAATCTTACGAGTGTAGTAGATATATTATAGCGGGTTTGGGGGAGGTTGTCAATCTCCCCGTTACTTCAGTTTTTGCTTTAAGATGGCATAGAAAAAATAGGTGAATGAATTTATAAAGAAGGCTGAGGATATCAGGAAAAATGTGGTATACTGAAAAATATTAGATTCGCCGTTACAGGAGGAACTTCCATATGAACAAATACAATCACGCGTTCTGGAACGCATTGGATGAACTTGTCAGCCGTTCAGAAATCATCATAGACAGGCCAAAAGGAACTGCCCACCCCAAATATCCGAATTTCATTTATAAAGTGGATTATGGGTATTTGAAGAATACAACTTCCATGGATGGCGGGGGAATCGATGTATGGGTCGGCTCCGGCGGGAAAAACGTAAATGCAGTCATGTGCATTGTAGATCTGATGAAAAAGGATTCCGAGATAAAGATTTTGATCGGCTGCACGGAACAGGAGCAGAAGCTGATCTATGAGACGCATAACGAAACGAAGTATATGAAAGGGATTCTGATTCAACGGGAGGCGGCCAGCCAAGGGGGACAGGATGAACATCAAATGAAATCAGAGCATTTCAAAAAATATTTTTAAATCTTATTGAAAAAGAACAAGCGTTCTGCTATAATCGTTTTTACAGGTGATGCCGCATATGTATGAAGAAAATTCCGATAAAAAATACGAGTCCTTCAAAATTCCGGGCCGCTCCCAAGACAGGACAGGTGATACTGCCCCTGGGCGGCCCTCATCCGGCTGCTCTCTGAGCGGTCCGGAGAGGGGGAACCAGTCCGAACTTTCGCCTGAGCAGCCTCTTTCGCCCTCCCGGCAGGAGGGGCTGTTCTACGAGATCGAATATGACGACGGTCCCTTTCCGGGCGTGGGAAAATATGTATTGAAAGCAGCGAAGATTGAGCCGCCCAGGCGGGACGAGATCCGGGAGCGGTTTGATCAGATGCGGGACATTGCCCGGCAGAACCGGACCCTGTATTTTCGGAGCACGCCCTTTTATGACAGGCGGATGCAGGAGGAAAATTCCAGGATCTTTTACAAACAGGGGATATTTATGAAGGATTTTGAGGACCATTATGAAAAATCCGTCCCTTACACGTCCTACTTCCCTTTTTATCAGATGATGGGCTACGAGCAGCTTCGAACCTATTTTACCTGGAGGACCCGGGTGCGGGAGGGGACGGTGGCGGAGACTTCCTTGTCCTACGCTTTTTTATATATTTACGAGCTCCTTGCCAATATCGGGGTGGCTGATCCCGGCGAGGGGCTTGAGAAACTGCTTTTTTTCTGGAAGGAATTTCGGGCTTATGACAAGACCATTGACAAATATGTGTTAAAATGGCTGAAGGATTACCATGTCTATTACGAACTGCCCCATACCTTCCGGGAATTTGTCGCGGGCAGCGGCCTGGAGCAGGAGTATCCGGGGATGTGGGAATCCGAGGACGATTTTGACCTGCTGTGCGCTGTTTCCAAATATGATCTTCGCAGATCGGCCTTTTATACGGAGGACAGGGCCGCGCTTATCAGAGACTGCTTTGCCTTTACGGCAGGACGGCTGAGGGAGGTTTTTGGGAAAAATGGCCTTGACTTTGACAGATCCATTTTCCAGCCTGTGAAAAATATGGTTCCGTGGACGCCCTTCCAGGGGGCGCTGTTCTACCCGTGGATGCGGCAGAGGGACAGGCGGGTGGTGCTCTCGGAGAAGGAAATCTATGTGTGCAGCCAGAACTGCTGGAAATTTCATAAAACGATCACCACGGAGAGCGGAAGGCAGTTCCTGGGATATGTGATGAAGCAGATGGAAGCGGTTTTGCGGAAGCTGACGAAATATAAATACTTTATTACCACCAATACCCGCGGGGTGAATCCCGTGACCCTCACCATCTTAAGGGAGGCGGGCCTTTCCCTGGAGGAGCTGATCACAGGCGCAGTCCGGGAATTTTACCGGGAGGCCACGAAGACGGTGGTCCGGGTGGACGCGGAGGCGCTGGAGCGCATCCGCAGGGAAGCGCTGCTGACCCAGGAGAAGCTGACGGTGGAGGAAGAGGAGGAGTGGAGGGGCGCGGCGCCCGGAAACGACACTCCGGCGCTGGATTTCGCAGGAGCGTTGCCCGGCATGCGCCGCCCGTTGCCGGGAGCAGATTCCGCACCGGCAAAACATCCCGTGAATGCCCGGGAGTCATTGGCAGAGCCGGCGAAACATCCCGTGAATGCCCGGGAGTCATTGACAGAGCCGGCGAAACTTTCTGTGGCTCCGCCGGAACCGGCGGCTTCGTCAGCCAGCTTTGCCGCAACGGAATCGGAATCCGCCGATTCCTGGCAGGAACTGAAATCTGCTCTCACCGGCACCGAGCAGGCGGCCCTCCGGCTCCTTTTACGGGACGGCGGGGACCAAAGCGGTGCAAAGCTGAAGAAATTCGCCGACAGCCAGGGCATCATGCTGGAGATCCTTATGGACGGCATCAACGAGAAAGCCATGGACGCCATAGGGGACAGCCTTTTGGACAGCGATTTTGCAATCTATGAGGACTATATCGAACAAGTAAAGGAAATGGTGGAGGAAACATGAATCAGAAGGTACCCACAAGAATCGCGAATATTTTGATCAATGCCTTAAAGGGCGGCGTGGTGCCCCGGTTTGGCCTGGAATATATCACGGTGGGCCGCACCCAGGAGATCGCGGCCATTCTTCACGACATTGAGATGATCGAGGAGGGAAGCGCTTCCTTTCGCTTCATCGTGGGAAAATACGGAAGCGGGAAGAGTTTTCTTTTGCAGACCATCCGCAACTATGCCACGGCCAGGGGCTTCGCGGTGGTGGACGCGGACCTGTCCCCGGAGCGGCGCTTTGCCGGGACCAAGGGGCAGGGGCTGGCCACCTACAAGGAGCTGATCACGAATCTCTCCACCAAGTCCAAGCCCGATGGCGGGGCGCTGCCCCTGATCCTGGAGAAATGGATCTCCGGGATTCAGACTGCGGTGCGTCTGGAGCAGGGGGCGGAGGGGGAAGCTTTTGACGCCCTGGTGGAGAAGCAGATCTACGCGGTGGCCGGGTCCCTGGAGGGGATGGTGAACGGTTTTGAATTTGCCAGGGCGGTGGTCCTCTACTGGCGGGCCTACCGGGAGGATGATATGGCGCTGAAGTCCAGGGTCTTAAAATGGTTCCGGGGAGAGTATGCCACCCGCCGGGAGGCGAAGGAGGAGCTGGGCATCAACTTTATCGTGACGGACGAGACCTGGTACGATTTCCTGAAGCTGTTTGCGGCCTTCCTGGTGGGGGCGGGGTATAAGGGTCTGCTGGTGATCATCGACGAGCTGGTAAATATTTACAAGATCCCCAATTCCATCACCAGGGCCAACAATTACGAGAAGATCCTCACCATGTACAATGATGTGCTCCAGGGGAAGGCCCGGCACATCGGCTTTCTCATGGGCGGCACGCCCCAGTGCATTGAGGACCGGTACCGGGGCGTGTTTAGCTATGAGGCCCTGCGCTCCCGGCTGGCGGAGGGGCATTTTGCCACGGATGACATGAAGGACCTGTCCGCCCCCATCATCCGCCTACAGATGCTCTCCCAGGAGGAGATGTACATCCTGGTGGAGAAGCTGCTGGGGATTCACGCCCAGCTGTACCGTTACGAGCCGGCCTTGTCCCAGGAGGATCTGGTCTACTTCCTGACCGTGGAATATAACCGGGTGGGGGCCGAGAGCCACATCACGCCCCGGGAGATCATCCGGGATTTTATAGAGCTTATGAATATTTTGTATCAGAATCCCGCAAAAAGCGTGGCCCAGGTCCTGGGGGACAACAGCTTTCAGCTGGCCAAGGGCGGCCTTGAGGGGGAGGAGATACAGAGCGAATTTCAGGAATTTGAGGTGTAGCCCATGGACATATTTGTGCAGCGCCCGTTGCACTTTTGGAGCGCAGAAGAAAGAAATCAGGAGGTGTAGCGCATGGACGTATTCAGCAGGCTGGCGCCCTTTATCCAGGATTTTATCTATGAAAATAAATGGGAGGAGCTTCGGGGCATCCAGGTGGCTGCCTGTGAGGTGATCTTCGACAGCGACGACAATCTGCTGCTCTCCTCCGGCACCGCCAGCGGCAAGACGGAGGCGGCTTTTCTTCCGGTGCTCACGGAGCTTTACGAGAAGCCCTCAGGCTCGGTGGGCGTTTTGTATATATTGCCCTTAAAGGCGCTGATCAACGACCAGTTTAAGCGGATGGAGCAGCTACTGTTGGACTCCAACATTCCCGTCACCAAGTGGCACGGGGACGCCTCGGTGGCCCAGAAAAATAAGCTCATCAAAAATCCGGCGGGGATTCTGCAGATCACGCCGGAGTCCTTAGAGAGCCTGCTGATCAGCAAACGGGGAGCCTGTATTTCCATGTTTTCGGATCTGCGCTTTGTCATCATCGACGAGGTGCATTATTTCATGCGGGATGACCGGGGGATACAGCTTCTGTGCATTTTGGAGCGGTTAAAGCGGCTGACCGGGGTAAATCCCCGCAGGATCGGGCTCTCCGCCACTCTGGGGGACGTGTCGCTGGCGAAAAACTGACTGAACACCGGGACCGTGCGGGCCTGCGCCGCGCCCATCACCCCGGAGGGAAAGAAGCGCATCGGCCTGCACATCGAGCGCTTCGTGAACTATGCGGATAAGCGGGACCTGGTGGAGCGGGACGCCTCCGGAAATGTGGTAAATGTCAGTGCCGGGGGCGACATGGGCAACCGGGAGCACTACGAATATCTGTTTCAGCACACCCTGGACAAGAAAACCATTATTTTTGCCAACAGCCGGGAGGAGATCGAGCTTGTCATGGCGAACTTAAGGGAGCTGGCCCTGAAAAAGAAGGCGCCGGATGTCTACCGGGTACACCACGGAAATGTGTCGGCCCTGCTGCGGGAGAGCACCGAGGATGAGATGAAGTCCGGGGAGGAGAAGATCGTCACCGGGGCCACGGTCACACTGGAACTGGGAATCGACATCGGCTCCCTGGACCAGGCGGTGCAGGTGGGGGCGCCCTTAAGCGTCTCAAGCTTTGCCCAGCGGCTGGGCCGCTGCGGGCGCCGGGGGCAGGTTCCTCAGCTTCTTTTTACCTTTGTGGAGGATTTAAAGGTCAATTCCTCGGATGAGCTGGGGCCCATCAACTGGGAATTTCTCCGCACCATCGCCATTATCGAGCTCTATATCCGGGACCACTGGATGGAGCCTATCCCGCCCAAGAACCACGCCTACAACCTTTTGTACCACCAGACCATGAGCTGTTTAAAGAGCAATGGGGAGATGTCCCCGGCGGGCCTTGCCCAGGCAGTGCTGGGCTTAGAGTCCTTCCATGCCATTTCCCAGGGGGATTATAAGCGGCTCCTTTCCCATCTGCTGGAGACAGAGCAGCTCCAGCGCACGGAATGCGGCGGCCTCATGATCGGGCGGGAGGGGGAGAAGGTGGTAAGCAGCTACAAATTCCTGACGGTCTTCCTTGCGCCGGAGTATTTCCTTGTGAAGGAGGAGAACCGTACCATCGGCACGGTGGACAAGGTCTATCCGGTGGGCGTGCGCTTCGCCCTAGCGGGCATGTCCTGGGAGACGGTGGACATCAACGTGAAGTCCAAGGTCATTTTCGTGAAACGGGTCCGGGGCATCTCCGTGGTAGACTGGGACGTGGATTTTGAGGCGGAGCTTCACACCGTGCTGGTGCGTAAGATCCGAAGCGTCCTGAAAAATGACGATTCCTATTTATATTTAAGCGAGCGCTGTAAGGAACGCTTAAAGGAGATCCGCTACATTGCCCGAAACAGCGGTATTCTCGATCACCTGGTGACGCCGCTGTCGGACAAGAAATACGCCGTTTTCCCCTGGGTGGGGACCCGGCAGCTTGTGACCCTGCACTACGCCCTTTTGTACCGGGGGCTTAAGAGTAAGCTGCTCTGGCGCACCTGCGTGTACCTGGAGGTCATTTTTTCCGGTACAAGGGAGGAACTGGAAGGTATCCTTGCGGATATCCTACGCTCCAGCCTTGATCTGTACGCCCTGCCCCTGCCGGATAAGATTGAGGTCCGGGGCAAGTACAATGAATTTATCCCAAAGGACCTGCTGCGCAAGCAGTTTATCGAGGATTATCTGGATTTTGAGGGATTGAGGGACGGGATGGTTTATCTCTTTACCATTTCTTAGTCGGATATATGGTAGGATAGTCGCGGATAATAAAGGAGAGATGTCATGAGAAAACGGAAGATTATGAGAAACATCGCGCTTTCAGCCGGTATTTTTATCCTTGCCGTTGTGTTTGGCGTACTCTTCCAGAAGCTGGAGGTCCAGGAGCACATCACCACCGTCTTTGTGTTTGCGGTCTTTCTGATCGCGCTTCTGACGGACGGCTATGTATATGGAGTCGTCGCCACCTTTGCGGGTATGCTGGCGATCAATTACGCCTTTACTTATCCGTTTTTTATATTGAACTTTATCGATCCAGCCAATCTGATCTCGGCCATCATCATGGTCACCGTCGCCATTTTGACGGGGACGCTGACCACGAAGGTGAAGCGGCAGGACGCCATCAAGATGGAGACCGAGAAGGAGCGGATGCGGGCCAATCTCCTGCGGGCCGTCTCCCATGACCTGCGGACCCCGCTGACCACCATCTACAGCGCCAGCTCCACGCTTCGGGAGAACCGGAGGACCCTCACCCCGGAGCAGCAGGACGCGGTATTAAAAAGCATCCAGGAGGATGCGGAGTGGCTCATGCGCATGGTGGAAAATCTGCTGTCCATCACCCGCATTGACAGCGGCAGGATCAAGATCATCAAGACGCCCACGGTGCTGGACGAGCTGATCGACTCCGTCATGAACAAGTTCAGGAACCGCTATCCCGGCCAGAAGGTCCGGCTGGAGCTGCCGGAGGAGATCGTGGTCATTCCCATGGATACGATCCTCATGGAGCAGGTGATCATCAATATCCTGGAAAATGCGGTGTTTCATGCCGCCGGAATGACGACCCTGTCCCTTAAGGTATCCACCCAGGGGAAGCAGGCGGTATTTGAGATCGCGGACGACGGCTGCGGCATCAACGAGGAGCGCATAAGGCACATTTTAAACGGCAGCTATGACGATCAGGAGGAGCGCGCGGACAGCAGAAAGGGCAACGCCGGCATCGGCCTGTCCGTCTGCGCCACCATCGTCAAGGCCCACGGCGGCAGCATCAGCGCCAGGAACCGGAAGGAGGGCGGAGCGGTGTTTCGCTTCACCCTGGATAAGGAGGATGCAATGGATGACGAATAACAAATATAAGATTCTCCTGGTGGAGGATGACGCCAACATCTGTACGGTGGTGGCCACCATGCTGGAGTCCTCGGACTACCAGGTGATCCTGGCGCAGACTTGCGCCCTGGCCAAGACGCTGTTTGCCTCCTATCAGCCGGATGTGGTCATTCTGGATCTGGGGCTCCCGGATATGGACGGCATGCAGTTCCTGAAATTTGTGCGGCAGGATTCGCTGACGCCCATCATCATTCTGTCCGCCCGCTCCAACGAGCGGGATAAGGTGACGGCCCTGGACATGGGAGCCAACGACTATGTGACCAAGCCCTTCAGCTCTGCGGAGCTTCTGGCCCGGGTGCGGGTGGCCTTAAGGAATTACCGGCACAGCGCGGAGGAGGGCAAGTTCCCCGGAGGCCGGTTCAAATGCCGGGATATGCTCATCGATTACGACGCCCGGCAGGTGTTTATCGGCGGGCAGGAAATTAAGCTGACCCAGACGGAATACAATATTGTGGCGCTGCTTTCCGAGCATTGCGGGAAAATGATGACCTATTCCGCAATCGTCAAGGGCGTCTGGGGCTATTCCACGGAGGGCAGCACCAAAAAACTTCAGGTAAATATGGCGAATATCCGCAAGAAGTTCGGCGCGAGGCCGGGGGAGACCTGGTACATCACCAACGAGCTTGGCGTGGGGTATCGCATGAATGGAGAAGAAGAGGAATGAAGAAATTTTTTCGAAAGCAATCGCCGGCGCGGCTGATCTCTTTGGGCTTTGCGCTGGTTATCTTACTGGGCTCTCTGCTTCTGATGCTGCCATGCAGCGTGAAGGAGGGAGTGAAGCTGAACTACATTGACGCACTGTACACCTCCACCAGCGCCGTGTGTGTGACCGGCCTGATCGCGGTGGACGCCGGGGATACCTTTACCTCCCTGGGACAGTTCTTTCTCGGCATGCTGATTCAGATCGGCGGTCTGGGCGTCACCTCCATCGGCGCGGGGATCATCCTGGCCATGGGCAGGCATGTGGACCTAAAGAGCCGGCACCTGATCCAGGAGGCCATGAACCTGGATTCCGGCAAGGGTGTGGTCCGCTTTGTAAAAAGCGTTTTTGTCACCACGGTGATCTTCGAGCTGACGGGAGCGGCCTTAAGCTTCATCGTGTTTGTGCAGGATTATCCGCCGTTGAAGGCCCTGGGCATCAGCCTGTTCCACTCTGTGGCGGCCTTCAACAACTCAGGCTTCGATATCCTGGGAAATTTCCAGAACCTGATCCCTTACCGGGACAATGTGCTGCTGAATCTCATTACCTGCGGCCTGATCTTCTTTGGCGGTATCGGTTTCCTGGTGATCCGGGAAATGTGGACCAAACGGCTTCGCTGGAAGAAATTTTCCATGCATGCCAAGGTCGTCATTTCCGTCAGCGTGACCCTGATTATTGTCGGAGGCATTCTGATCAAGCTGACGGAGGACGTGACCTGGATGGGCGCATTTTTCCACAGTGTTTCCGCGAGAACGGCGGGATTCTCTACATATCCGCTGGGTGAATTTACCAACGCCGGACTGCTGGTGCTGACGGTACTGATGTTTATCGGAGCTTCCCCGGGCTCCACCGGCGGCGGTATCAAGACCAGTACCTTCCTGGTGCTGATCCAGGGGATCAAATCCGCGGCCACCAACCGCTCGGAGAAGGTGTTCCGCAACGCCATTCCCAAAAACGCCTTCCGCAAAGCAGCGGTCATTACCCTGCTGGCCCTGACGGTGGTGCTTACGGGAACGTATCTGATGGTTATTATGGAGCCGGGAGTCACGCTGATGGAAGCTCTGTTTGAGATCACCAGCGCCTTCGGCACCGTGGGCCTTTCCACGGGCATCACGCCGGGGCTTGGCATCGGCGCCAAGCTGGTATCCATTTTCATTATGTATATTGGCAGACTGGGGCCCCTTACCATCGCTTCCCTGTGGTATTTTACCCGCGGAGAGCGCGTGGGCTTCCCGGAAGGCAACATTGCAATCGGTTAATAGGAGGATAAAAATGTTCAACAAGAAAGCAAGTAATCAAATGAGTTATGGTATTATCGGCCTGGGCCGCTTCGGCTACGCCCTGGCCATGGAGCTTGCCAATTCCGGCTCGGAGCTGATCGTGCTGGACCGGGACGAGGATAAGGTGCGGGAGATGCGGGAGATCACGGAGAATGCCTATGTGGTGAAATCCCTGGACAAGAAAACCCTGCAGGAGACCGGCATTCAGAATTGCGACGTGGCGGTGGTCTGCATCAGCGAGCAGATGGACACCTCCATCTTAACCACCTTAAACCTGGTGTCCATGGGAATCCCCACGGTGATCGCCAAGGCGGCCAGCGCCGAGCACGGGACGATCCTGGAGAAGCTTGGCGCCGAGGTGGTATATCCCGAGCGGGATATGGCCATCCGCCTGGCCAGCCGTCTGGAGACCGCCCGGGCCCTGGATCTCATCGAGCTGAGCGAGAAGCTGAATATCACCAAGCTGCATGTGCCGGAGAAGATGATCGGCAAGACGGTGCTCACGGCGAATCTGCGCTCCCATTTCGGCCTCAATATCATCGCGGTGGTCAACGACGGCACCGTGCTGGAAAATATCCGGCCCGACTATGTATTCCGGGAGGGCGACATTCTGATCCTTTCCGGAAGCAGGGAGGGCATGGTGAAGATGAGCCAGTGGTCTGCCCAGGCCATAAAATAAAAAGAATTCTTGACGCAGCGGGCCGTGTCCTGTAAACTGTAACTGATACAGCGAAGGGACGCGGCCCGTTACGTTTGCGTGCGGCAGGAAAGAAAGGCCGCTGTGTATCTATAGAAAATGACAGAAAAATTTGCCGTTTCCTATAAAACGCTAGAAAAAGGAAGAAAAGAGGAGCTGTAGAATGAGTATTCGAATCGGAATCATGGGATATGGGAATCTTGGCCGGGGCGTGGAGTGTGCCATCCGCCAGAATCCGGATATGGAGCTTGCGGCGGTATTTACCAGGAGAGACCCGGCGGAGGTGGAAATTCTCACGAAGACGGCCAAGGTCGTAAGGGCACAGGAGGCCCCGGACTGGAAGGACCGGCTGGATGTGATGATCCTCTGCGGCGGCAGCGCCACGGATCTTCCGGTGCAGACGCCGGAATACGCGAGATATTTCAATGTGGTGGACAGCTTTGACACCCACGCGAAGATCCCCGAGCATTTTGCGAAGGTGGACGCGGCGGCAAAGGCGGGCGGCAAGGTAGCCGTGATCTCCGTGGGCTGGGACCCGGGGATGTTCTCCCTAAATCGCATGTACGCCAACGCCATTCTGCCGGAGGGGAAGGATTACACCTTCTGGGGCCGGGGCGTGAGCCAGGGCCATTCCGACGTCATCCGGCGGATCGAGGGCGTGAAGGACGCCAAGCAGTATACGATTCCCGTGGAAAGCGCCCTTGCGGCGGTCCGGGCTGGGGAGAATCCCGATCTGACCACCCGGCAGAAGCACACGAGAGAGTGCTTCGTGGTGCTGAAGGAGGGGGCGGACGCCGCGAAGGTGGAGCAGGAGATCAAGACCATGCCCAACTACTTTGCGGACTACGACACCACCGTCCACTTCATCAGCGAGGAGGAGTTAAAGCGGGACCACAGCGGGATTCCCCACGGCGGCTTTGTCCTGCGCAGCGGGCGCACGGGCTGGGAGAAGGAGCACAGCCATCTCATCGAGTACAGCCTGAAGCTTGACTCCAACCCGGAATTTACCTCCAGCGTGATCGCGGCCTATGCGCGGGCGGCTTACCGTTTGGCCCAGGAAGGGCAGACGGGCTGCAAGACCGTGTTTGACATTGCGCCCGCTTATCTGAGCGCCAAGAGCGGGGAGGAGCTGCGGGCGAGTATGCTGTAGGGAGGAAGGCGAAGAGGTCCAAAGTGACGCGCAATGTTACGAAAATCTCCGCCGGTACTCCCTTGCCGTCATGCCGCTTATCCGCTTGAAGCACCGGGAGAAATAATTCAAGTCCCCGAAGCCGCTGGCGGAGGCGACGGCGGTGACGCTGTCCTGGGTGTGGGCAAGAAGGTACATGGCATGCTCCACCCGTTTAGCCATAATATATTCCACAGGAGTTTTCTGGACGATTTCCTTAAAAATCCGGCAGAAATACTCTGTGGAAAAACCCGCCTGCCGGGCCAGGGCCGGGATGGAGAGGTGTTCGGTATAATTGGCCTCGATGTAGGTCAGGATCTGGCGGATGGGGACAATATGGCGGGTTTGCGAGGGCTTTCCCTCCACAAAAATATGTTCCGTGCAGGCCAGATGAAAAAGGGAGAGCAGGAGGATTCGCCATTCCAGGTCACAGCCGGGCAGCTGCTTACGTCCGCTCTCGCAGAGGGATTTCAAAATAGTTAAAAATCGTGTTCCCCACTCCGTCGTCCCCTGGACCAGAGTGGGGAATTCTCTGTTATTTAAGTACAGGGGCAGGTAATATTCCTCGTACAGGGCGTCGGACATACTGGAAAATGCGAACTGCTCCCCGAACACCACACACATAAACCGCACGGGCTCACCGCCGGAAGGGGTGGAGGAGTGGATCACGTTTTTGTTGATGATGACAGCCTCTCCCGCATGTACCTCCCTCTGCGTGCCGTTCAGGAAAAAAGAAGCCTGTCCGGCGTAAATGTACACGAATTCATATTCGCTGTGCCAGTGGGCGGAAATGGTTCCGGTGTTGGAACCTGCCTCTCTGCTGTCATGAAAATAAAAGGCGATATTTTTTTTCTCCGTGCCGTGACGGATGGGCTCCGGCGAAGCGTATTGCATGGTCATCCTCCTCTTTATATTAAAATCGTGCTAAAACCTAATAAAAAAATTCTATAAGAAAATTAAGCCCTATGGTATAATACATGATTATAGGGTTCGCGAAGCGGTTCCTATAATACATGATTATAGGGTTTGCGAAGCGGTTCCTATAATACATGATTATAGGGTTCGCCGAAGCGGTTCCTATAATATGAAATATCATGAGGTATTTTGTCAGGTCAGGCTATGTTCATTATATAATAAGAAGGACTGGCTTGCAAGAACAAGGAAGCACCCTGCGGGTATACCTGTATGCCATGCGGCAGGAATAAGGAAGCACCCTTCGGGTATACCTGTATGCCATTCGGCAGGAATAAGGAAAGGAGTTTTTACATGGACATTCAAAACAGCGCTTACAATGACTGCATTTGCAGGGAGGGGAACCGTCTGATCTATCATTACGACTGGGAGCAGCTGTGGATCGAGCCCTGGGGCGAGAACAGCCTGCGGGTCCGCGCCACGAAGCTGGCCGAGATGCCAAAGGAGGATTGGGCACTGCTGCCGCCCAAGGACGCGGCGCCGGAAATTATTTTTAGGGAGGACGGAAGCGCCTCCATACAGAACGGCAAGCTGACGGCTCAGCTTTCCGCCCTGGGCAAGCTGACCTTCTATAACCAGGAGGGGAAATGCCTGCTGGAGGAATATGTGAGGAACCGCAGGGATATGCGCTCGGAGAAATGCTCCTCCCTGGCGGTGGAGGGCCGGGAATTTGCCCCTATTGTCGGCGGCGATTACAGTCTGGCGGTCCGCTTTGAGTCGCTCTGCGAGAAGGAGCGCCTGTACGGCATGGGGCAGTACCAGCAGGCAAATTACGACCTGAAGGGCTGCGATCTGGAGTTGGCCCATCGGAACTCCCAGGCCAGCGTGCCCTTTGTGCTGTCCTCTCTGGGATACGGGTTTCTGTGGAATAATCCGGCTGTGGGACGGGTGTGCTTCGGAAAAAATCTGACCACCTGGGAGGCCCGCTCCGCCAAGGCCATAGATTACTGGGTGACGGCGGGGGATACCCCGGCAGAGATCGAGGAGGCTTACGCCAAAGCCACGGGAACCGTGCCCATGATGCCAGATTACGGCATGGGCTTCTGGCAGTGCAAGCTGCGCTATCAGACCCAGGAGGAGCTTCTTGCGGTGGCACGGGAGTATAAGCGCAGGAACCTTCCCATCGACGTGATCGTGGTGGATTTCTTCCACTGGCCCCTGCAGGGAGAGTGGAAATTTGATCCCACCTACTGGCCGGACCCGGACGCCATGATCGCGGAGCTGAAGGAAATGGGCATCGAGCTGATGGTCTCCATCTGGCCCACGGTGGACTATTGCAGCGAGAATTTCGAGGAGATGAAGCAGAAGGGCTATCTGGTGCGCACAGAGCGGGGAATGCGCATCTGCATGAACTACATGGGAAATACCATCCACTATGACGCCACAAACCCGGATGCCAGAAGGTATCTGTGGGAGAAGGCCAAGAAAAACTATTATGACAAGGGCGTGCGGATCTTCTGGCTGGACGAGGCGGAGCCGGAGTATACCGTATACGATTTTGACAATTACCGGTATCATTTGGGGCCCAATGTGCAGATTGGAAATCTGTATCCGTTGATGTATGCCCAGACCTTTTACGAGGGGATGCAGGCGGAAGGACAGGAGAATATCATCAATCTTCTGCGCTGCGCCTGGGCCGGAAGTCAGCGGTACGGCGCATTGGTGTGGAGCGGTGACATTCATTCGGATTTTGACACCATGCGCAGGCAGTACGCGGCGGGACTTCATATGGGAATCGCGGGGATTCCCTGGTGGACCACGGACATCGGAGGCTTTTTCGGCGGATGGGCGGAGGAACCAGAATTTCACGAGCTGCTGGTGCGCTGGTTTGAGTACGGCACCTTCTGTCCGGTCATGCGTCTGCACGGAGAACGGGAGCCTCATAAGCCTCAGCACGGCACCACGGGCGGAGCCGCCTGCGTATCCGGCGCGGACAACGAGGTGTGGAGCTACGGGCCTAAGGTGGAGGAGATCTGTACCAGATATCTGTGGCTCCGGGAGCGGATGCGCCCCTACACCGCCCGGCTGATGCGGGAGGCCCACGAAAAAGGGACGCCCGTCATGCGCACCTTGTTCTACGAATTTCCGGAGGATGAGAAGGCCTGGGAGGATCACCAGGAATACCTTTTCGGGGCGGATCTTCTGGTGGCGCCCGTCATGTACAAAAATATGAGAAAGCGGAAGGTCTATCTGCCTGCGGGCGCTTCCTGGCAGCATGTCTGGACCAAGGAGATCTATGAGGGAGGCCAGACCGTGGAGGTTGACGCGCCCTTAGAGGAGATCCCGGTGTTTGCGAGAGTTGGAGCGGATATTCCCTTTGTGTTTTAGAACGAGGGCGGGGGACATTTCTTTTGTGTTTTAGAACGAGAGCGGGGGATATTCCCTTTGTGTTTAAAAACGAGGGCAGGCTAAATCTTAAAAGGAAGGGAGAGGATTTTATGCTGCAGCAGGTTATGACAAAGCCGGGGGAAATCCGCTTTCAGGAGGTGCCGATCCCGGAACCGAGGAGGGGCCAGGTGCTGGTGAAGATTCAGAATATCGGCATCTGCGGCTCCGATATCCATGTGTATCACGGGGAGCACCCCTTTACCTCCTACCCGGTGACCCAGGGACACGAGGTGTCCGGGGAGATCGAGAAGCTGGGGGAGGGGGTGACGGATTTTCAGGCGGGCCAGAAGGTGACCATTGAGCCCCAGGTTTACTGTGGAAAATGCTACCCCTGCCGCTATGGCAAATACAATCTCTGCGAGGAGCTGAAGGTCATGGGCTTCCAGACCACGGGAATTGCTTCGGAGTATTTTGCCGTGGACGCCTCCAAGGTGACGCCCCTCCCGGAGGAGATGTCCTTCGAGGAGGGAGCCATGATCGAGCCCTTGGCGGTGGCCGTCCACGGGGTGAAGCAGATGGGCGACGTGACGGGGATGAACATTGCGGTCATCGGGGCCGGACCCATCGGGAATCTGGTGGCTCAGACGGCGAAGGGGATGGGAGCTGCCAGGGTGATGATCACGGACATCAGCGATCTGCGCCTTCAGAAGGCAGAGGAGTGCGGCATCGACGTGTGCGTGAATACGCGGGAGAAGGATTTCGGGGAAGCGCTGGTGGAGGCCTTCGGGCCGGATAAGGCGGACGTCATTTACGACTGCGCCGGGAACAACACCACCATGGGCCAGGCCATCAAGTACGCCAGAAAGGGCAGCGTCATCGTACTTGTAGCGGTCTTTGCGGGGATGGCCACGGTGGATCTCGCGGTGGCCAACGACCACGAGCTGGACATCAAGAGCACCATGATGTACCGCCATGAGGATTATGTGGACGCGATCCGGCTGGTGAAGGAGGAAAAGGTGCATTTGCGGCCGCTGATCTCCAAGACCTTTGCCTTCCGGGATTATCTGAAGGCATACCAGTACATCGACGAGAACCGGGAGA
>CALWDR010000288.1 GCA_944376745.1 uncultured Lachnospiraceae bacterium | reverse complement strand
ATTATGTGGACGCGATCCGGCTGGTGAAGGAGGAAAAGGTGCATTTAAAGCGGCTGATCTCCAGGACCTTTGCCTTCCGGGATTATCAGAAGGCATACCAGTACATCGACGAGAACCGGGAGACCACCATGAAGGTGCTCATCCATGTGCAGGACACGCATACCCCTCTTACAGTTTCAACGGAATCTCAATCTGCGTAATATAATCATTCAGGGAATCGATGATCGTTTCATGGATTCCCTTTTTTCGATTAGGCACAGCCGTAAAATAATAGGCCCTTTGTCTTAGCATAGGCGAGAAGTTTCCGATAGCGTTCGGGCTGTAGGAATTGACAAAAATTGGTTTTTATTTTATAATACAAAAAACATAGAAAACAATAGAAGGAGGGGGAATATGGTAACTTATAGTTATTCCGTTCAGATGGAAATTGCAGGGGATACGGCAATCTGGACGCGTCCGGACAGTGGCGATTCACCGATCAGTTATCCGGCACCTACTTATTCGGCTGTCAAAGCATTGTTCGAATCTGTTCTATGGGGACCGGTTGTGCAGATAATTCCTACGAAAGTAGAGGTCTGTAAGCCTATCCAATGGCATAGCTATGTGACAAATTATGGGGGCCCGCTGCGCAGCAGCAAACAATTTAAGGAAGGAACCCCTTATCAGTTGTATGCTACTGTATTAACGGATGTATGTTATCGGCTTTATGCGACAGTAATGCCGAATTTTAGGAAAAGGGATTTCTCGTCCAAAGCTTCAGCATGGGATCAGCGCACAACAGCTCCGGGACATGCATATCAGGATATGTTCAACCGCCGTTTAAAGAGAGGTCAGTCTTATGCCAGCCTTTGCCTTGGCTGGAAGGAGTTTACGCCTTCTTATTTTGGACCGTTTCGGGATGGTACTAGAGTTTGTACGGAGTTGCCTGATATCAGAATACCTTCTATGCTGCGGCAGGTTTTCGGTTCTGAGTATCAGTCGGCTTACCAGGCGGTTTATGATACGGATCTTGTGATCCATCAAGGAACATTGGTTTATCCGGAAAGGAGGCCTTAGCCTATGATAAATGAACTCTATGGGCTTTCAGAAGCATTGAAGAAAGTGAATATTGCCAGTGAGGGATATCACCAGGAGTATACGGAGATTCCGAATATCAATGTGCGTAAGCCCTGTGTTCGTATCGTTTTTTCTGGAAATCAGGTTTCTTGTCTGGAACGTGTGGACGAGAAGCTTGGTAAGAGTATCCGAAGATATGGTAGTAAGCAGGGCTCCTTTCCGGCGATGAATCTGGCTCCGCTTTACCGTATAACAAATGCGGAACAGAAGAAGGAGTTGGAAAAGATTTTAAAAGCGAATGACGGGCAGGTGGATATATCACGGATAAAGACATGGTGTACTTGCAATAATTGGGGAGATAAATTTTTTAAAAAATATAGAAACAGCATACAGAATATACCGGCAAAATTAGAGAAGATGCTGCAGGGGGAAGCAGCATATGAACCCATTTTGCGGCTAATTCAGGCAGTCCGACCTTTTACAGACCCGGCAGTTTTTCATGCGGAGCTGGAAAAGGCGGCATTCCGATTGCTGGAAATGCGATTGGATACTTCTCTTGCGTTACAGATTTTGTTTTATGTCAGGAAAGAGGGAGAGGGTGAAGAGGGGGATTATGGTAAGCTTTCAGTGATCCTGGATGATAAAAAGTTAGAAGAAGAAGGAATCTCATCCGCTACAGCCGAGTTTACCGAGGGCCTGAATCAGGCATTACGGATAGCAGACGCTACGGCAAGGAAAGGTCAGAAAGCGAATGCGCAGGATGCTTTTGGCATGGGGTTTGCGTCGCTGGAGAAGCCGATGCCAACGGTAAAACTGGCCGGCGGATTTGAAGTAAGTCTGAGAACGATGTTCAAAGGACAGCCATGTCAGTATCGATATGGGAAAATTGATAATGCGACCTATCCCATTGCGCCGGAAATGCGCTCGAAAATGAAGTCGGCATTGGAGTGGCTTTCTCGTGAAGAGAGAAGGAATATTACCTGGGTGAGCACGGACAAAAGAGAAATCGTATTTATTTATCCCTCACACCTGACGGAAGAAATGCCAAGTTATACTGCGTTATTTCAACCGCGGTATGCGGAGAACCAGAAGGTTTATTTTGAATCGGAGGCAAAAGACTTCGCGGAATATCTGACAAAAACAAAACTTACGGATCCGGAAAATTATCCGGACAATATCCAGATATTTATGCTTCGTAAAGTGGATAATGCCAGGACAAGGGTGTTGTATACCCGGGCTGCCTCGCCGGATGAAATTGTTTTGCGCAGTGAGGAATGGCAAAAGGCTTCTCAAAATCTTCCAGAGCTGTCTATGCGGTATCCTTGGACGCCGTTTCCACTCCGGGTTTCCAATATTATGAATCGGGCATGGAAACGGGATGGAACGCCAATCGCAAATAAATTGAAACCCGTTCCCGGTTATCATGGCATGGAACTTTTGTTTGGCGTTCAAAAACAAATTTTAGAGAAAGATCTACATATGCTTGTGAATAGTTGTACCACTATGGCGTTATATGTGGGAGAGCGTATGCATTCCACGATGAGATATGACAGCCGGGATCCGTTTCTTTCAAAAGTGCAGGACACAGTGATGATGACGGGAATGATATTATACTGGCTGGGAAGCAGAAAGGAGGATTATATGAAGGAATATCCGTATTTATTAGGTCAATTATTAAAAATTTCAGACAACCTGCATGAATTGTACTGTTTTGCTGTGAGAGATAAACAGCTTCCGGCTCAGCTGGTGGGAAGCAGTATGTATGTGGCAGCATCGGAAATGCCCTTACAGGCATTTACCCAGTTGGCAAACCGCATGATACCGTATATTGCCTGGGCTAAAGTGAACAGAGAGGTATGTGTTAGGAAAAAGCAGAAAAACAGTCAAGGGGAGGAAGTGGAATACTTCGGGCCTTCCGCCGGATATTTGCTGTATGCCTACGAACAGGTGGCAGGGCAGTTGGGGTTGGTTTTGGAAGATAAAAGAAGGTTTAGCGATTATGAAAAAGCACAGATGTTTATTGGATACTTGGCAGCTTTGCCGAAAAAAGAGAATTCCATATCATAAAAGTAGGAGGAGAAAATAATGGGAAATGATATGAAGCGTGCAACAGGTCTTTTGGTAATTGAAGTAGTAAATTCTAATCCGAATGGAAACCCGGATGCTGATGCGGATCCCAGGCAGCGTTCCAATGGTCTGGGAGAGATTTCGCCGGTTTCATTGAAACGGAAGCTGCGGGATTTGGTTGAGGATCATGAATCTGCGTTTTTTAAAAATTTACCGGAAAAATTCAGTGGGAATCCGGAAGCTTATTGTATTCTCGAATCGCGCGGACGTGACAGAAACGCGATCAAAAAGGAGATGAGAGAGGACGGCAAACTGAAGGAATTTGACCAAAAGGAATTTTTGAAAAGTAAATTTGTGCAAAAATACTGGGATGCCCGGGTGTTTGGCAACACCTTTTTGGAAGGCGAAATGAACAAGGGGTATATTAAAACAGGTGTAGTACAAATTGGAATGGGAATTTCTCTTTCTCCTATCAATATCATTCGACAGACAAATACCAGTAAATCGGGCGTAGAGGAAGGGAAAACAGCAGGGATGGCACCCATGGCTTACCGCGTGGTGGAGCATGGAGTCTACTGTATGCCTTTTTTCGTGAACCCCAATTATGCGCATAAAAGTGGTTGTACCACAGATGATATCGAACTGTTGAAGTGCCTCATTCCTTATGCGTATGATATGAATCGTTCAGCGATTCGGCCGGAGGTTCGGCTGCGCCATGCATGGTATGTAGAGCATAAGAATGTACTTGGAAGCTGCCCGGAATATCTGCTGCTGGAGGCATTGACACCGGAGCGTTGTGGAATTGCGGATGAGCCTTCTGCCAGTTGGAGGGATTATCAGGATAAGAACGGCTTGCCAGAGGAGTTGTTGAGCCGCGTGGCGGGATGCGTAGATTTGGTGAAGGGATGATGATGTATCTGGCTCATGGCGCCCGGGGGGATATTCCCGGGCAGCCATATAGAGATCATATAAGAAATGTGTGGCAGGAAGCCATTCAATATGCAGAGGCTGCAGCGGAGTATGCGGTTCTTGATGGAGCGGCATTGCAGGAGGCGGTAAGGGCTGGTGCTTTCGTACACGATATGGGGAAATTGCACGAAGAAAATCAGGCTGTATTGCATATAAAGGATTATAACGGCATATTGCCGGTTCATCACCAGGATGCAGGTGTTGCGTGTCTGAAAAAATCTGATACCAATTCATTTTCTGCTCAGTTAGCGGTCAGCGCGCATCACAGAGGTTTGCCCAATATTTATAGTGAAATCCGAAGAAAGGGAAACTGTTTTCGGGATGATGATGCAAAACTTCGAAATAAAGTGGATGTGGAAATCGGGAACCTTATGGCATTAAGTCAAAGCATTACAGAGCTTCCGGCATTTTCCTTTGAAAATTGTGAGATAAAGGGAGATACGGGGGTTTTTTGGCGTATGATGCTCTCCTGCCTGACAGATGCAGATCATACGGATACCGCACGGCATTACCGGAAATATCCCAAAAAGCAAAATTCGGCTCTGCCTTTGCTAAAGGCAGAGGAGCGATTGAGAAGGCTTAACGATTATGTGGCGCAATTTAGCAAGAAAGAGGAACGAAGCAGGCTGAGGGCAGAGATGTTTTGTTTTTGCCGCGATTCTATGATAAAAGCCAATATTGCATCTTGTGACAGCCCGGTTGGTTCAGCGAAAACGACAGCGCTTATGGCCCATGCGCTTCGGCAGGCAATTTTGCGTAAAGCACGCCGAATTTTTGTTGTGCTTCCGTTTACAAATATTATTAGTCAATCCGTAGAAATATACCGGGATGCGTTGACTTTGACGGGAGAAAAGCCGGAGGAAGTGGTTGCGGAATTGCATCATAGGGCAGATTTTGAAAGTGAAGATACACGTGCGCTGACAGCGCAATGGAAGTCCCCGATTATTGTGACGACGGCGGTTGCTTTTTTTGAAACGCTGGCGTCCAATAAACCTTCCGGGCTGCGAAGATTGCACGAACTTCCGGGAAGCATTATATTTGTGGATGAAGCCCATGCGGCTTTGCCTGTGAGATTACTGCCTACTGCATGGCACTGGATACAGGTGTTGGCAGACGAGTGGAGCTGCTATTGGATTCTGGCATCCGGAACGCTGGTGGAATTCTGGAAATTAGACAGAATCTCAAAAACAAAAAGGGATGTGCCACAGATCGTCAGTTCTGCACTGCGAAAGAAATTACAGCAATATGAAGCAAGGCGTGTCCGGTATTTGTTTAGAAAGGAACCATTGAGCCGCACGCAGTTGGTCGAGTGGGTTGCGTCAGTACCAGGACCACGTCTGCTGGTTATGAATACTGTGCAAAGTGCCGCTGTAATTGCACAAGATATGCGGAAATTTTATGGCCCAGGTCAAGAAAATAAGGTGATGCATTTATCCCATGCGTTAAATGCGCAAGACCAGGAAAAAATAATAGAAAAAGTAAAAGACCGTCTTAAGGATAAACAAGATATGGACTGGACCTTGGTAGCGACATCATGCTTTGAAGCGGGTGTCAATGTTTCTTTCAAAACTGGCTTTCGGGAGTTGGCATCCTTGTTATCCCTTTTACAGCTGGCGGGGCGTATCAATCGCAGCGGTGACGATGATGAGGCTGTAATCTGGAGTTTTCAGATGCAGGAGGATCCTTTGTTGACATGTAATTGGGAGCTAAGAGATGCAGCCTATGTTTTACACAGTTATTTTGAGAGACAAATTTCGGTCACTCCGGACCTTAGCACAAAAGCGCTGGAGGATGAACTGAGGCGTCAGGCTGTGTCTGTTGAGGCTGAACGTTTATTGGAAGGAGAACACAGTAATCAGTTTTTGGAGGTGAAAAATAAGTTTCGGGTGATTGAAGAAGACACTGTTTTCGTAATAGCAGACACTTCGCTGAAGGAACAGCTTTGCCGCGGTGAACGCGATTGGAAGGAGATTCAGAGAAAGGCGATTGCAGTTCGAAAATATCGTGTGAGTCAGTTTGGATTGAAACCTCTGGTGGACGGAATTTATGACTGGAATCTGGGCTATGACGATTTCCTGGGAATTATGAAAGGGATTCTGGATGACCTGTGATATGTAGTATGAGGTTATTTTGTAGTAGAAAAAAGCATGTGAGAATGTGATTTTTATTGTTGAGAGTGGTGCGAATGAGAAGTGAACATAAAAATACTGGTGGATTCGCACTGGAAAAGTAATGTTGTATTATATGGAAAATGAGGAATGGAAGGATTTTTGATGTAAATATTAGTTTGGTTTTTGGCTGTAATTAATATAAATATTGTATAAATTAAAAGGGAATTTGGTTACATTTGCTGTCTATCTCTGCGTAAAGGTAGTGGGTTGAAATTGACTTGGTTGTCATCGTAGAGAGAATTTGTTAGTCTATCTCTGCGTAAAGGTAGTGGGTTGAAATACCCGGAAACTGGTTATCCCAGAGAGTGCATTATGTCTATCTCTGCGTAAAGGTAGTGGGTTGAAATATTTCAACGGAAAATCCATTCTTTCGTTTGTTGAGTCTATCTCTGCGTAAAGGTAGTGGGTTGAAATTTCGTCATCTGCGCCGCGACCTCCGGATTGCTGCAGTCTATCTCTGCGTAAAGGTAGTGGGTTGAAATGCCGGGGACAAGACTTCCAGGCGGGAACTGGACGTCTATCTCTGCGTAAAGGTAGTGGGTTGAAATTTTCAGATACGCGATTGCTTCAGCCTCCGTGTCAGTCTATCTCTGCGTAAAGGTAGTGGGTTGAAATTATGTTTTTTGTATTAATGTACTTTAATGTTGCGTAGAGGTGGTGAGTTGAAATTGTAGCTGCCTCAATCCCCGCAAAGTCATATCCTCTGTCTCTGCATAAAGGTAGTGATTTGAAATATCCTATTGCAAGCAATTATAAAATTTTTAGGGGTACTGTTTTGTGGGGAAAATATGTGATGAAAAGATCATGTGAGATCAGCGAAGGAGTTCGCTGAAATAACAAGGAGGATCCTATGGGTAATAGTTACAGTTTACGTCTCTATGATACGGAACTGATGCGTTTTTCTATGGAAAAACAGGGGTTGTTCGGCCTGGTGGCGGAGATTAAATATATCAATGGGGAACAGGCGAAACTTCTTCCTTTGGACATGGAGCGCACCGGGGAGGGGATAATTCATTGGCTGGAACGACGGGTTATCCCGAAAAATCGTGCCTTTGTAGATGAGCTTTTGAAGACCCTGGGGCTGAGTCATAATGACACCAAAGGGATTATTGACGTGTGTAAGGGATTGTCTTTGAATGACAGCTATTGGGTAGTGCCAGAAGGGTTTGAAGGGAAGTTTTCTCAATATAATCTCTATGAGAACCGCTTTTCGGAAATCTTGGCATTGGTAGCCTATACCGGCGCGGGGCAGGGGCGGCAGGCTTTTACAACATCGCCGGAATTGACAACGGGCGGTATGCTCCCGAAGGCTTGGCGCTATGTGGAAAATGACGGAATCTACCTCTACAAGGGTGGAACAACAGGTGCTTCCAATACTGGCAGGGAGCCTTACTGTGAGTACTATGCATCTCAGATTGCGGAAACCATGGGGCTTAATGCTGTACATTATGATTTGGAAAAGTGGAAAGGAATTATTGCGTCTAAGTGTGCTTTGTTTACGAACATTGATACGGCATACATTCCCATTGGACGTATTGTGAGATCGGGAGGAATCGCTGCCTGCTTAAAGTATTACGAAAGTCTGGGTGAGGAGTTTGCTGAGCAAATCAGGAGTATGCTGGTATTTGATGCATTGATTTACAATGAGGATAGGCATTTTGGGAATTTTGGCGTTTTGCGGGATAATCAAAGTGGAGAAGTGATTGCTCCGGCTCCCATTTTTGATAATGGTTTGTCGTTGTTTTGTTATGCAGGAAAAGAGGATTATCCACATTTGGAGGAGTATGCCAGGACACGATCCAATCCTTACAATGTTTCTTATGAGGAAGTCTGTGCGGCGGTCATGGGAAGCAAACAGAAGGAACAGCTTCGTCGTATGATTGGGTTTCGTTTTATCAGACATCCCCGTTTCAACTTGCCGGAGGAACATTTGGCGGCGATTGAAAAACATCTGGAAGTACGGGTGAGAAGTCTGCTTGCCATTCCCACCCGCAGCCGTTAGGAGAAAGGACGATGATGAGCTTTTTTACTCAAAGTCATGCTTTTTACTCATTTGCAATTCACCGGATTCCTCTTCAAAAAATACCCCCCAATGAGCCCCAGCAGAAGCTGCACCAGGGGCATGGTATACCACACGCCCGTAAGGTCCCAGAATACCGGGAGCAGGTAGATCAGCCCCACAGTCAGAAGCACCTCCCCATACACCATGATGGAGGAGGGAGCCGTCAGGTTCACCGCGTAGAAGTAGGAGACGGCGGGCTTGGAAAAGCCGTACAGGACCAGGGCGATCCCTGTGGGCAGGATGGCGTCCGAAATGTAGGACGCAGCCTCCGGGGAAGCGCCGAACAGCCGGGGAATCTGATTTTGCAGTAAAATGGTTACGATCCCGCTGGCGGCGCCGAAGCAGAGGGCCAGAAGAAACATCCATTTCCGGTAAAGCTTAAGCTCCTTTATGCGTCCGCTGCCCCTGCTCATGCGTAGAAGGGGCTGGCTGCCGTCGCTGATGCCCTGGATCAGCAGCACCATGAAGGACTGGATATAGGCCAGGATGGCGTAGGCGCTCACCGCGGGGGTGCCGCCGTACCGCAGCGTCTGCAGATTCATGAAAAGGATGGTGATGGAGGAGAGGTAGGTCAGTCCGAAGGGGGAAATGCCTACCTTCACGATGGATTTTACCAGAGTAAAATCCGGCTTCAGGTAATGAATGATCTCCCGGTAAGGCTTTCGCGCGAAAAATCCCAGGCACAGAAGCAGCGTCAGCACCTGGCCGCAGACCGTGGCCACGGCGGCTCCCGTCAGAGCCCAGCGGAATTCAAAGACGAAAAGCCAGTCCAGCAGGATATTGGTCAGGCACCCCAGGGCCATGGCGGCCATGGCGAAGATGGAGGCGCCGTGATTGCGGATCAGGGGCAGCAGGGCGGTGGCGGAAACCTGGGCGATGCTCCCCATCAGAAGAATCCGAAGATACTGCTGGCAGTAGGTGAGGATGATCCCCTCCGCCCCCAGAAGGTTCAGAAGGAAGGTGTGGGAAAGGGCCAGGAGGATCACCAGGGCCAGGGTGCCTGTCACGATCATGAAAAATGCGCTGCCCTCCGCGGACCTGGCGCGCTTCTCATTTCCGGCGCCCCGGTTTAAGGACGCGATCACGGAAGCGCCCATGCCGATGCCGGTGCCCAGGGAGATGATCAGGGCCACCAGGGGCCAGACGATGTTGATGGCGGCCAGCCCGTCGTCGCCGACGGCGTTTCCCACGAAAATCCCGTCCACGATGGAGTAGATTCCCGTCAGCAGGAAGGAAAACATGGCCGGGAAAATATAGCGGCAAAATTCTTTTCTCATATTCGCAAAATCCTCTCATTTGTCTGGTAGGTTGTGGGCGGCGCGGGAGGCTGCCCGAAACAGTTCATTATAAACACCAAAAGGGCGGGGCTGTCAAGGGGTAAAATTCCTACCGCCGGGGGTTTTTAAGCGGAATTGCAGGCGTCCGGCGTTGACAAATGCCGGATAAAAAACTATAATGAGATTAATTTAAAAGGAACTGCGCAGGTTACAGTTCCTTTTTTATAGAAAAGGTGACCCTCAGGGCACATGTAAGGAATTTCAGGAGGTACGTATGGAAAACGAAGCTGTTTCCAAAAATTTTATTGAACAGATCATTGAGAAGGATCTGGCGGAGGGGCGCTGTGAGACGGTGGTCACCCGGTTCCCGCCGGAGCCCAACGGCTACCTTCATATCGGACACGCCAAATCCATCCTTTTAAATTACGGGCTGGCCAAGGAGTACGGCGGAAGGTTCAATATGCGCTTTGACGACACCAACCCCACCAAGGAGAAGGTGGAGTTCGTGGAGTCCATCAAGGAGGACATCAAGTGGCTGGGGGCCGACTGGGAGGACCGGCTGTACTTTGCCTCCGACTATTTCGGAGAAATGTACGAGGCGGCTTTGCGGCTCATCAAAAAGGGCAAGGCTTACGTCTGCGATCTGACCGCCGAGGAGATCCGGGAGTACCGGGGAACCTTGACGGAGCCGGGCAAGGAGAGTCCCTACCGGAACCGGAGCGTAGAGGAGAACCTTCAGTTGTTTGAAAATATGAAGAACGGCATGTATCAGGACGGGGAGAAGGTGCTGCGGGCCAGGATCGACATGGCTTCCCCCAACATCAACATGCGGGACCCCATCATTTACCGGGTGGCCCATATGACCCACCACAATACCGGGGATACCTGGTGCATTTACCCCATGTATGATTTTGCCCATCCCATCGAGGACGCCATCGAGGGCGTGACCCACTCCATCTGCACCCTGGAATTTGAGGACCACCGGCCCCTTTACGACTGGGTACTGATGGAGGCGGGCTACAAGGACAGCCCGGAGGGGATGCCAAAACAGATCGAGTTTGCCAAGCTGTATCTGACCAATGTGGTCACCGGCAAGCGCTACATCAAGAAGCTGGTGGAGGAGGGCATTGTGGACGGCTGGGACGACCCACGCCTGGTGTCCATCGCGGCCCTCAGGCGGCGCGGCTTCACCCCGGAGTCCATCAAAATGTTCGTGGACCTCTGCGGCGTCAGCAAGAGCAACAGCTCCGTGGATTACGCCATGCTGGAATACTGTATCCGGGAGGATCTGAAGCTGAAGCGTCCCCGGATGATGGCGGTCCTCGACCCCATCAAGCTGGTGATCGACAACTACCCGGAGGGTCAGGTGGAATACCTGGACGCCGACAACAACCTGGAAAATGAGGCCCTGGGCAAGCGGCAGATCCCCTTCTGCCGGGAACTGTACATCGAGCGGGAGGATTTTATGGAGGTGCCTCCGAAGAAATATTTCCGCCTGTTCCCCGGAAACGAGGTGCGCCTTATGCACGCCTATTTTGTAAAATGTGAGAGCTTCGTCAAGGACGAAACCGGCAAAGTCATCGAGGTGCACTGCACCTACGACCCGGAGACCAAAGCCGGAAGCGGCTTTACCGGACGGAAGGTGAAGGGAACCATCCACTGGGTTCCGGCCCCTTACGCCGTGAAGGCCACGGTGCGGCTCTACGAGAACATCGTGGACGAGGAGAAGGGCGTTTACAACGAGGACGGAAGCCTGAACTTAAATCCCAACTCCCTGACGGTGCTTACCGACTGTTATGTGGAGCCGGCGCTGGCGGAAGCCAGGGCCTACGACAGCTACCAGTTCGTGCGCCAGGGCTTCTTCTGCGCGGACGCTAAGGATTCCAGCCCGGAGGCGCTGGTCTTTAACCGGATCGTGTCGCTGAAGAGCTCCTATAAGCTGCCGGCCCAGCAGGGGTGAGACGGAACTGCGAAGCTTAAGATAGGCCAAAAAAGAATCCTGCCATGCAGGATTCTTTTTTTGGGGGGTGAGGGATGTTTTGGAGTAACAGGATCTGATTCTGTTACCGTACATGCTCCCGCGCATATAATAAACACATAGAATTAAAATACAATATTGACAAATACATATTTCTATTTTATGATATGTTCATAAATAAAAAAAGCAATTACAATTCTTCGTTTTGTAATGTGCGGGACACAATAAAGTTTAATCCTTTTAAGCAGAGGAGGGGTAGTTATGGAAGTATTTACATCCATTTATCAGGGAGTGGCTTTATCTTTCTATTCGTTGTCTTATCTATTGTCCATTGTTTTTTATATTGTAGGAATTATTGCGTTTATAAAATATATTCGCAAGAAATAGAAGCTTGCCCATCGCTTGTGCGGCATCCTGCGTTTGCGGTGGAACTGCGAAACTTAAGATAGGCCAAAAAAGAATCCTGCCAGGCAGGATTCTTTTTTGGGTGAGGGGTGTTTGGGAATAACAGGATATGAGATTATGACAAATTTCCCTGGCTGTCGCAGGTCATGATGATGGTTCTGGAAATTTTTTCAAGTGTGATGCCAAGAATTTTACGCTTAATGGTAAAATCTCCATAGGCTTTTGCGCCGGATTTCCGGGCAGAGGCCTCCGTAAACTCCCATTTAGAATCAGAGATGTCCGTGCTGTAGGAAGCGGAGGTACAGGTCACGGAGTCGGAGGAGTATCGGAAGCTGGCAGTCAGCTTAAAGGTGGCGATGACCTCATTGTCGGACGTTTCTATCCGATAGAGTTTGGTACCGGTTTTTACTCCAGAAGCTTTAAGTGACATAGAGGGAACTTCTATAGAAGTAATCCCTAGATATCCGTTTCCTAAATTTTCTACGGAGATAATTGTAGATTCTATATCATTGGCGTGAGCTGTGTTGGAATAGGTGACGAGTAAAATAAGAGTGAGTATCATACAAAAGATTTTTTTCATGTGTGTTGTTCCCTTTCTTAATATTCTTCTATTTCTTCAATATAGATTATTGCGTGATCTGCACTGCTTTCCCGCACTTCGTGAATAAAATATGCCACAAATACAACCAGGGCAACCGCCAGCGTGACGGAAAGCACGCAGACAAGCCGGTAGCGGAACAGCTTCTTTTTCAAATCCATGGTGGATATTTCCTCGGCGTAGTCCTCGGCCAGATCTTCCGGGGAACCGAACTGCTCATAGACGCTGGCAATGTCCGTGATCTCGTATTCCGCAATGTAACTTTCCACATCCTTTTTCAGTGAATGGAATAACATTCGCTTCTGAGCGCTTTTGCCGGGCAGATGTTTTCTCACATTCCGGTAGTATGCTGTCAGTTGTTTGTGTAAGGTGTTATTCATAGGTATCTCCCTCCCCGCTGTTTAGTAAAAACTGTATCACATGAATGGAATGATGAAATTCCATCAGCATGTCCTGAAAATACTTTTGGCCGGACGGCTCAATGTGGTAGTAAACACGGGTCTGCCGTATGCCGATCTTTTTGTCATAAAAAGAAACGTAGCCGCCGTCCGTAAGCCGGTACAGGATGGGGTACATGGAACCCTCCAGAATGGTGAACTGTCCGCTGCTGCGTTTTTTGAGTTCCTGGGTAATCTGATAGCCATACATATCCTCCTCGGACAGCAGCTTCAGTATCATCAGTTCGATGACGGCCTTTTTGATGGTGCCTGTTAAGGTTTTGGTTTTCATGTACACCTCCTTCTTCCTATCTTATGAGTATAGAACGGAAATTCAATTAT
>CALWDR010000287.1 GCA_944376745.1 uncultured Lachnospiraceae bacterium | reverse complement strand
TGGCCGGACTGTTCCAGCAGCTTCTGTCCCCGAACAACGGCGCGGTCAACAGTATCTTAAATACACTGTTTGGGCTTGATCCCATTTATTTCCTGGGAGATAACCACTATTTCCAGGGGACCTTGATCGTGACAGCCATATGGAAGGGAGCCGGCTGGTCGTCCATCATCTATCTGGCGGCGATTTCCGGGATTGACCCGTCCCTGTATGAGGCGGCCAAGTGCGACGGTGCCAGCAGGCTGCAGTGTATCAGGTACATCACCCTTCCCTGTATTGCCACGACCATCACCGTCATGCTGATCCTGGAGGTGGGAAGTATCCTGAACGCGGGCTTTGACCAGGTATTCAACCTGTATAACTCGGCGGTTTATGAGACCGGTGACATCATCGACACGTATGTGTACCGGTATGGTATCGGAGCCATGAAGTATGCTCAGGGAACAGCGGTGGATCTGTTTAAGAATGGCATCGGCTTCCTTATGGTGGTAGGGACGAACTTTATCACGAAGCGCATCGGCGGAAATGGAATTTGGTGAGGTGACAGATATGAGGAAAAGACGAAAAAAGATTTCGGTAGGAACCATTGTGATCTACCTTCTGCTGGGACTGTTCTCGGCCTCCATCGTGCTGGCGTTCATACACCTTTCGAGCATTTCCTTCTCCCCGTCCTACGTGGCTACCAAGGGTGGGTTCCATCTGTGGCCGGAGGATTTCACGCTGGAAAACTACGCGGAGGTGTTTGCAAACAGCTTTATCTGGAGCGGGTATAAAAATACGATCATCATTACGATTGTGGGTACGGTGGTACAGCTTTGTTTTACATCCATGGGGGCCTATGTGCTTTCCAAAAAGTATTTCCCCCACAGAAATTTCTGGACCTTTTTTATCGTATTTACCATGTTTTTCTCCGGCGGTCTGATTCCCAGCTACCTGCTGAACAAAACTCTCGGCCTGATGGACAATATGCTGGTACTGTTCCTGCCGGGCCTGGTCAGCGCCTATAACCTGGTGATCATGCGAAACTTTTTCCAGACGCTGCCGGAGGAGGTGGAGGAGAGCGCCATGATCGACGGCGCGGGGCGGTTTCGGATCTTCCTGTCCATCGTGATTCCCATGTCCAAGCCGATCCTGGCCACGGTGGGCCTGTGGCTGGCGGTTGGATTCTGGAATTCCTGGTACGACGTACTGCTGTACATCACGGACGAGAGCAAGTTCACGCTTCAGATCGTGCTGCGGCGGATCCTGCTCACCGGTTCCAAGGAGATCATGGAGTTTACCTCCACAACCCAGGAGATGGTCAGCTCGGAGGGATTGAAAGCGGCATCCATTTACGTTGCCACGATCCCCATTTTGCTGGTATACCCGTTCTTACAGAAGTACTTTGTGAAAGGGATCAACATGGGCAGCCTGAAGGGCTGACCCCAAGGATTATTCGTATATAATTCCTGCCTGGGAGCAGGAAAATTATATAAAATAAATATTTCAACCTTAAGGAGGAAGAAAGATGAAAAGAAAACTGGTTTCTATGCTGCTTTGTGCAGCGATGCTGGGGACCCTGGTTGCCGGGTGCGGCAAGAAAGAAGAAGGCGGGGGAGATGAGCCCATGCACATCAGCGTGGCAAGCTATTTCATGGGCCCGGTGGACGAGGAGAAGGATGACATCACTCCGGAGGTAGAGCGGATCCTGCGGGAGAAGCACGGCATCAACGTGGAGCTGGAGCCCGTGTATATCGAGCAGGCCAACTACGGGGAGATCCTGAATACCCGTCTTACCGGCGGCACCGCCCCGGATGTGTTCCTTGCCCAGAGCCCCCAGACCCTGCAGAATTATTATGACAATGGGGTCATCAAGACCTGGTCGGAGGAGTTCTTCAAGGAGAACGCGCCCGACGTGTATGAGTTCATCATGAACGGCGGCCCCCACGGAAACTATGCGGATTATGTGGATCTGTGGAAAAAGATCTCTTTCCGGGACGATGAGATGATCATTTGTGCGGCCATCAAACCGGAGAGCGCGGTTCCCTGGAGACAGCTTATTTATCGCGGCGACTGGCTGGAGAACCTTGGGGTTACCGAGGATCAGCTTCCCAAGACCGTAGACGAGTTCGTAGACCTGATGTACCGTTTTGCCAAGGAAGACCCGGATGGAAACGGGCAGGACGACACCTATGGCTGCAGCGTTACCGCTTTGAGAGCGCTGTTTGGCGCATATGGTATGACCAATGGCTTTATCTCCTCGGAGGTTTCTTCCTTCTGGCATGAGCAGGAAGACGGCACTTTGATGAACGAGGACATCTCAGACAACGCGAAAGAGGTGATCAAGATCGCCCGTCAGATGTATGAGGACGGCGTGATCGATCCTGAGTTCGTAACGGGCAGCGAGTCCATCGCCGGTGCTTACTGGGCAGTCTCCAATGGATTTGTAAACGGCCGTTACGGCGTGTCTGCCCTTGCGGGGATTGACCACTACCGTCTGAAAGGCGTCACCGGTCCTCAGGATGCGGGCGGCCCCTGCGCCCAGGAGTACTGGGGCGTCAACGGTGAGGACGCAACCTTCGTATATGGCCCCTGGCCCGCAGGCCCGGACGGCGACTATGGAAACAGCATTGGTATCCCCATCGAGGTACAGGAGTCCGCAGTCTACAACGCGGATATGAGCGATGAGAAGCTGGCAGTGATCTTCCAGATCCTGAATGCTTTCGCAACCGACGACGAGCTGTATATGCTGGAGCGCTATGGCGTTGAGGGAGAGCACTACACCTTGACGGAACAGGACAGCGTTGCCGTAAACGGAGAAAAGTATGACGCGGCTGGTTTGAATGAAGTCGGCGTCGGCGCTGTCCGCAGCTTGTACGGGTTTGACCGTGCATTCTCCGACAGGGCATACGACCTTGCCTTCTATAACGAGCCGGCCATCGCGAACCGTCTGGAGTGGCTGTCAAAGGATCAGTATGACAGCTATATGATGAATGCGGTGTATGAGGTACTGCCCTCCGAAAGCGACCTGGCGGCGGAGGTAAATACTTACCGCGACGAGACCTGGGTAAAGATGATCACCGGAGAGCTGGATCCCGAGGCGGATTGGGATGCTTTTGTAACCCAGTACTTAAGCATCGGCGGCCAGACCTTGATGGATGAGGCCAACGAGTGGTACGAGGCGAACAAGCTACAATAAAGATGCTGTGAAAACAGAACGATGATGATTGCGGGGCCGGTGTGATAGGGCAGCTTATTGCACCGGCCTTTCTTTGGAAAGGGTAGGAAAATCCGATGGCGTATCTTATTTTGGCTTCTTCCATTTTATCCAGTACCATCAGCAGTTCCCTGGATAACGAGGTCAGCAAGGAAAGAAGCCTGACCAGGCTGGGAGAGCTTGTTTTTTACTTTCGTCAAGAATCTGAGCGCATGCTTTGTGATGCTTTTGCTGACCGGGATTCCGGGAAGGGTGTCCGGCTTTACGGTGGGGATGGGGATCGTATTCGGTCTCACCATTGCGGCCAACGGGGTATTGATCCTTCTGGCCTTCGCCTCCGGTCCCATGAATTACACGGTGCTGATCTCTTCCGCCAGCGCGATGCTGATCCCCATTTTTGTGGGTGTGTTGTTCTGGGGCGAGACAGTGTCCCTGGGACAGATCGCGGGGATCGTCCTGATGCTTGTTTCCTTCGTTTTGTGCATCGGGACAGAGAAGGGCAGTGGGAAAAAGGCCTTTCGGGTGAGCTGGCTTGTGTATACGCTTCTGGGCGCCGTCTTAAGCGGCCTCATGGGTGTCTGGCAGAAGCTGTTCCAGAAGGTGGAGGAGAGCAGTCAGATGAACGTCTGCCTGACGGTAGCCATGTTCCTCGCCGCGGCGATCCCGTTTCTGATCTATCTCTTTTCACCGGAGAAGGAAACCCGGCCTGCGGCGGGCGGGCATTCCGTGAAATGGATCGGGACAATGGCAGTTTCCGGCGTCCTTTACGCGGCGGTGCACCGCATTAATTTTTACCTGGCCGGAGCCATGCCGGCGGCCATCTTTTTCCCGGTGAACAGCGGCTGCTGCATTTTGGCCTCGATCCTGTGCGCCAGGCTGTTTTTCCATGAGAAAATGAGCCCGCGGCAGGCGGTGGGCGTTGCGGTTGGGATCGCTGCCGTGCTGCTATTGAGCAACGTCGGGGATTTACTGTTCCTGCGATAGATGAAAACAGAAGGTTTTGCGAGAGGAAGAAAGACCCATGACACACAGAGAACGTTTTATCAGAACTTTAAAATGTGAGAAGATCGGGGGACGGGTGCCCCATTTTGAACTGGTATTTTTCCTGACCATGGAGGCCATTGGCAAGGTACATCCCGCCCACCGGAATTATGAGCAGTGGAACCAGATGAGTTATGGGGAGAAGAAGCTGCACATTGAGGATATGGCCGACGTGTACCTGGCCATTGCCAGAAAATACGACCACAGCGCGATCTTCCTCCAGCCGGACAAGGAGCTTTACCTGGGAAAGCCCGCCAATCTGGAAGTGACCCAGTGGCTGCTGGAGACCATCCGGGAGAAATCCGGGGACGAGTATTACCTGATGATGCACGGGGACCCCACCTGGGCCATCCCCAACGGGGATACCATGATGGATTTTGCCGTGCAGATGCTGGAGGAGCCGGAGGCGCTGAATGAAAAGAGTAAGGAGCGGCTGGAGATCAGCCTGGATTTTGCGGCGAAGCTGGACCAGAAGGGCCATCTTCTAGACGGCTTTGCCCTGTGCTCCGACTACTGCTTTAACACAAATCCCTTTTTTAGCTGCGAACAGTTTGAAGAGCTGATCGTTCCTTATTTAAAAGAGGGGATTTCCGAGTACCGGAAGATGGGGTACTACACCATCAAGCACTCCGACGGCAATATCATCCCCATTTTAAAGCAGGTGGCGGACTGTAAGCCGGACGCCATCCACTCCCTGGACCCCCAGGGAGGCGTGAGCCTTGCAAAGGCTCGTGAAATTGTGGGAGACGACATCGCCCTGATCGGAAATGTCAACTGCGGCCTGCTGCAGACGGGAAGCGAGGAGGAGTGCAGAGCGGACGTGCTGCGGGCCCTGCGGGAGGGAATGGCGGCGGGCAGAGGCTATGTCTTCTCCACCTCCAACTGCGCCTACACGGGGCTTCCTCTGGAGCGGTACGAGCTGATGTGGAACCTGTGGCGGGAGTATGGGATTTACCAAGCTGCGCCATGACGATACCTTATGCTAGGAGAGAATGTTATGATTTGGGACAGGGAACGATACATTGCCCACTGTAATTTTGAATACACCGGAAGAGAAATGTTCTGCGAGCTGTTCGGCCCGCTGATCGGCCTGGAGGAGGAGTGGAGGAGACAGGGCGCCACCGCCAAGGAGATCGCCCTCACCGCCTTCGACTGGGATTACGTGCTGAATACGCCGCTGGCGGGAAACTGCTTCAGTATCACGGGCATGGAGCCGAAGATCCTGGAGGATACGCCGGAGTACCGCATCCTGGTGGATGAGATGGGGCGGAAGATGAAGCTCTGCAAGCAGAGCGCCACCATCCCTTTGCCCATGGAGCATCCGGTGCAGACCATGGAGGACTGGGAGCGGATCAAGTCCTGGTACGCATTTTCCGAGAAGCGGATCAATGTGGAGAAATTAAAGGAGCAGAGGGCCTTAAGGGACAAGGGCTATCTCACCGTGCTCTCGGTGCCGGGGGGCTTTGACGAGCCCCGGCAGCTTATGGGAGAGGAGGCTTTGTGCATCGCCAGCTATGAGGAGCCGGAGCTTCTTGAAGACATGCTGAATACCATGGCGGATACCTGCGTGCGGGTCATGGAGCGTATCGGAGAGTATGTGGGCATCGACTGCGTGAGCATCCATGAGGACATGGCGGGAAAATCGGGGCCCCTCTTTGGCCCGGTACAGGTGTCCGCCTTTCTGAAGCCCTACTATGAGAAGATCTGGGCCTGCGCCCGCAATTACGGGGCCAGCATCTTCTCCCAGGACAGCGACGGGAATATGAACCCGGTGATCGACGCGTTCCTGGACTGCGGCGTCACCTGCATGTACCCCTGCGAGCCGGCGGCCGGGATGGATATCGTGAAGCTTCGGGAAAAATATGGAAGCCGCATGGCCTTCAAGGGCGGCATTGACAAATACGTCCTTCGGGAGGATTTTGCGGCCATCGATCAGGAGCTTGCCTACAAGATGTCTGCGCCCCTTCTGGGCGGAGGCACCATCTTCGCCATCGACCACCGAATCCCCAACGGCGTCTCCCTGGCCAACTACCGCCACTATGTGGAGGAGGGCCGAAAGCGGCTGGGCCTGCCGCCGGTGGAGGGCGAGGGCTGGGCGCGGATGGGATTTTAATCGAATCAGGGAAGTCCCCTGCTTCATATTGCGAAAATTGATAAGCAAGGTTGGGGACTTGCCTGTCTCAGAAGGGGTACAAGCCCCTTCTGAGAAGATGCGAAGCGTCTGTTCGGTTATGGCAAGAAACGGATTGCAAATTGACGGGAAGATTTTTGGTAGAAAGGGGGACTGTCTGGACGGAGACAGTCCTTCCCCTTTTCTTTCTTTATTACGCTACCTTTGCGTAGTCAATAACGGAAATGTCCTGTACTACTTTTTTAACTGCGTCTACAACTTTTTCCAGGCGCTCCGCTACTTCGTCAGTATAAAAGATTTCTCCACACTGTTCGCATTCTTCGCAGGGTACATTTTTAATTATGATTACACAACCTTTGTAATTTACGACGTGCGTTGTTGTGCTCTGTTTTACTGTGTCACATTTACATAACATACACATATTTAACGCCCCTTTCTGGTCTTTAAATCATCTTCAAATGTTTCGGTGTTAGGATAATATGCTGTAATAATGCCTATATTTTCATTATCCATACTTACCACAGTATGAAGAATGATATTATTAACAGTATGCCCAAAAATCAAACAGCTGGGATTCGGGAAATCCTCTGGGTAATCCTCTATAATTTCACCATTTATTATACAATTTTTCACATCCTCCCGGCTTATATCTCTTTCTTGCATGCGTTGTAATGCATGCTTATACCATTTGATTTTCGATTGCTTACAAAAATATTGTATATCTTCAATTTTCATTTCGGGCCCCCCTTCTTCTTTCACTGTTTTTGTTATACACAAGTTTATCTTCATAATACTGCCAATATGATTATATATTATTCTTAAATACTTTTCAAGTTCTCCGGACATCCCCACAAAATATCTTGCCCCCCATCCCTCTTTGTGCTAAGATAGTAAAGATGGAAAAGAGGGAGATCGAACATGGGCAACACAAATGAGCTGAGCAATCGCATAAATGAAAAATACGGCAGTCTGAGCAAGGGCCAGAAGCGTCTGGCCGCCTACATCATCGACAATTATGACAAGGCGGTCTTTTTGACGGCGGCCAGGCTCGGGGAGATCGTGGGTGTCAGCGAATCCACGGTGGTGCGCTTCGCCACCCATTTGGGCTACAAGGGCTACCCGGAATTTCAGAAGGCTCTGGAGGAGCTGGTGCGCAACAAGCTGAATTCCATTCAGCGGATGGAGGTCACCTACGGGCGCATCAGCCAGTCCCAGATCCTGGAGACCGTGCTGACCTCGGACATCGAGAAGATCAAGAGCACCCTGGAGCATATCGACCAGGCGGCTTTTGAGCTGGCGGTGGACACTATTTTAAATGCCAGGAGCATTTACATCGTGGGAATCCGAAGCTGCGCGCCCCTGGCCAGCTTCATGGCCTTCTATTTTCATCTGATGTTTGAAAATGTACACCTTCTGCACACCAACAGCGCCAGCGAGCTTTTTGAGCAGATGGTGCGCATCAGTAGCGAGGACGTCATCATCGGCATCAGCTTCCCCCGCTATTCCATGCGGACCTTAAAGGCCATGGAATTTGCCAATAACCGGAGCGCCAAGGTGATCACACTGACGGACAGCGTGCATTCCCCCATGAACCTTTACTCCTCCTGCAACCTGATCGCCAAGAGCGACATGGCCTCCATCGTGGATTCCCTGGTGGCTCCCCTAAGCGTCATCAACGCGCTGATCGTGGCTTTGTGCATGAAGAAGCAGCCGGAGGTGGCCCGGACACTGGAAATGCTGGAGGACATCTGGGACGAGTATCAGGTCTATGAGAACGACGAGATCAATCACATCGACGATTCTCTGAAAATGCGCTATGGGAAGCTGGAAAAATAGGCAGCAAAGGAGAGAGGCATGTATCAGGTAATTGTGATCGGCGGCGGAGCCGCCGGGATGATGGCGGCCATTCAGGCGGCCAGGCGCGGCAGAAGGGTTCTGCTCTTAGAGAAAAATGAAAAGCTTGGCAAGAAGCTCTACATCACGGGAAAGGGCAGGTGCAACCTGACCAATGCCTGCGGCACGGAGGAGCTGTTCCAAAATGTGCTTCGCAATCCCAAATTTCTCTACAGCGCCTTCTATGCCTTCTCCAACTGGCAGGCCATCGCGTTTTTCGAGGAGAACGGCCTGCGGACCAAGACGGAGCGGGGAGAGCGGGTCTTCCCGGTGTCGGACCACTCCTCGGATGTGATCCGGGTACTTCAGGACGTCTTAAAGAAGCTGGGGGTGGAGGTGCGGCTCCACGCGGCTGTGGCGGAGATCTTGACAGAGCCGCCGGTCCCGGGGGATTCCCGGCTTCTCAGCGGAACGGCAGTCTCGGAGGATTCCCGGCCCTTTCATGAGACGAAAGCATCCGAGACTGCCGGAGTGCCCCAGGTCACCGGCGTGCGCCTGGCCGACGGCGCGGTCCTTTCCGCGGAGGCTGTCATTCTGGCCACCGGGGGCTGTTCCTATCCGGCCGCCGGCTCCACCGGGGACGGCTACCGCTTTGCCAGGGCACTGGGCCATAAGCTGGAGACACCCCGGCCCTCCCTGGTGCCCTTTGAGACCGGGGAGGATTGGAGCCATAAGCTTCAGGGGCTTTCCTTAAGAAATGTGACGGTGACCATTCGGAAGGAAAAGAAGCAGCTGTACCAGGCCTTCGGGGAGATGCTCTTTACCCATTTCGGGGTCAGTGGACCGCTGCTTTTAAGCGCCAGCGCCGTCCTCAACGATTTCGACGGGAATATGCCCCTTACCATGGAGATCGATCTTAAGCCAGCTCTGACGGAGGAACAGCTGGACCGGCGGATCTTAAGAGAATTTGAGGAAAGTCCCAATAAGGATTTTAAGAACGCCGTGCAGAAGCTGTTTCCCGCCAGGCTTGTCCCGGTGATGATAGCCTTAAGCGGCATTTCCGGGGAAAAGAAGGTCCATGAGATCACCCGCCGGGAGCGGCTTTCCTTCGCGGGCCTCATCAAGAGCCTGCCCCTGACGCTCACAGCCTTCCGGGACTTTAAGGAGGCTATCATAACAAGGGGCGGCATCTCCGTGAAGGAGGTCAATCCCTCCACCATGGAGTCAAGGCTCGTGGGAGGGCTGTATTTTGCCGGGGAGGTGCTGGATCTGGACGCCATGACCGGAGGCTTCAATCTGCAGATCGCCTGGTCCACCGGGTATCTGGCCGGGGACAGCGTATAAGACCATTCCGAGGGCTTGCTCGGATTGGCCGATGAGAGCTGCCAATGGAGCCTTCCCCGGCGGCCATAAGGAGAACAGGATAGTTTATAAAATTTTAAGAAGAAAATTCTTGTCGGTTTTCAAAATATAGAGTATACTAGACCTTGTTCTCTTTCATTTTAATAGGAAGCGGGAGGCTGACAGATGGGATTCAACATCGCAATCGATGGCCCGGCGGGAGCCGGGAAGAGCACCATAGCCAAAAGAGCGGCCAGGGAGCTGGGATTTGTCTATGTGGACACCGGCGCTCTTTACAGGGCGATGGCGCTGTATTGTCTGAAAAATCAGATCGATGGACGGGACGAGGCGGCTGTGGCCAAAGCCTGTGAAAATATGGAGATCACCTTGACGCATCAGAAGGGCGAGCAGCAGATCCTTCTGAACGGGGAGAATGTAACGGGCAGTATCCGCACCGAGGAGGTGGGCAACATGGCCTCCCTCATCAGCGCGTATCCGGCGGTCCGGGCGAAGCTTCTGGAGCTGCAGCGCAGTGTGGCCAGGAAGGAAGACGTCATCATGGACGGGAGAGACATCGGGACCTGCATACTCCCGGACGCTCCTCTTAAGATCTATCTTACCGCCAGCGTTGAGACCCGGGGCCAGCGCCGCTACAGGGAGCTGACACAGAAGGGCGTCTCCTGTGATCTCGAAGAGATCTGCAGGGACATCCGGGAGCGGGATGCGCGGGATATGAACCGGGAGATCGCCCCCCTGAAGCAGGCGGAGGACGCCGTGCTGGTGGACAGCTCCGAGATGACCATCGAAGAGGTGACGGAGCGGATCGTCTCCTGCGCCCGGGAGCGGCTGGCCGGTACCGCAGGATGACAGGCAGCCCTTTGAGAAGCGACAGCCGGCGTTAAAAATAAAACCAGACGGAGGACGCGATGGAAGTTAAGACCGCAAAAAGCGCCGGTTTCTGCTTCGGCGTGAAACGGGCCGTGGACACGGTGTACCGGCAGGCCGCCGAAAAGGACGGCCCCATTTACACCTACGGGCCCATCATCCACAATGAAGAAGTCGTTAAGGATCTGGAAGAAAAAGGCGTCCGGGTGGTGGACACCGAGGACGGCCTGAAAAAATTAAAGGGCGGCACGGTCATCATCCGTTCCCACGGCGTTTCCAAGGAAATTTATGAAATTTTAGAGAAAAACGGCGTGGAGTATGTGGACGCCACCTGCCCCTATGTGCTGAAAATACACCGTTTGGTGGAGAAATACACGGCTGACGGGTATCATGTCGTCATCATCGGGAACGACAGCCATCCCGAGGTGGAGGGCATCAAGGGATGGGGCAAAAAAGAGCGGATCTCCGTGATCTCCAGCCGCGAAGAGGCGGGAAATTTCCGCCTGGCAGAGGGGCAAAAGCTCTGTGTGGTGTCCCAAACGACATTTCATAACAATAAATTTAAAGAATTAGTTGAAATTATTGAGAAAAAAGGTTATGATATAATTGTTTTAAATACGATTTGCAGTGCGACACAGGAGCGGCAGGCGGAAGCCAGAGAGATTGCCTCCCAGGTGGACGCCATGATCGTCATCGGCGGGAAGCACAGCTCCAACACGCAAAAGCTATTTGAAATATGTAAAAAGGAATGTGAAAATACTTACTATATACAGACACTTGAGGATTTAGACTTGACTAAACTTCGAAACATTCGTAGCGTAGGTATTACCGCAGGGGCTTCCACCCCAAATAATATTATAGAGGAGGTTCAAACAAATGTCAGAAATGAGTTTTGAACAAATGCTGGAAGAATCTTTTAAAACAATCAGAAATGGAGAGGTAGTCGACGGTACCGTTATCGGTGTGAAGCCGGACGAGATTATCCTGAATATAGGTTATAAGTCCGACGGTATTATCACACGCAGCGAATATACAAACGAAGCGAATGTTGATCTGACGACATTGATTTCCGTTGGCGACACCATGGAGGCAAAGGTTTTGAAGGTGAATGACGGCGAAGGCCAGGTGCTTTTAAGCTACAAGCGCCTGTTGGCGGAAAAGAGCAGCAAGCGCCTGGAGGAGGCGTACAACAATCAGGAGGTGCTGAAGGCACCGGTTGCCCAGGTGCTGGAGGGCGGCTTAAGCGTGGTCATGGACGATACAAGGATCTTCATCCCCGCCAGCCTGGTATCCGACACCTACGAGAGAGATCTGAGCAAGTATGCCGGCCAGGAGATTGAATTTGTCATCAGCGAGTTCAATCCCAGAAGAAGAAGGATCATCGGAGACCGGAAACAGCTTCTGCTGGCTAGAAAGGCGGAGCAGCAGAGACAGCTCTTTGAGCGGATTCAGGTGGGAGACGTCATAGAGGGAACCGTCAAGAATGTGACGGATTTCGGCGCTTTCATCGATCTGGGCGGAGCCGACGGACTCTTACATATCTCCGAGATGTCCTGGGGCAGAGTGGAGAATCCCAAGAAGGTGTTCAAGGTAGGACAGACCGTCCGCGCCTTCATCAAGGATATCAACGGCACCAAGATCGCCCTGAGCATGAAGTTCGAGGACGAGAATCCCTGGAAGGACGCTGCCGAGAAATACGCGGTGGGCACCATCATTCACGGCGTAGTGGCCAGAATGACGGACTTCGGTGCTTTTGTGGAGCTGGCTCCCGGCGTGGACGCCCTTCTGCATGTTTCCCAGATTTCCAGAGAGCATGTGGAGAAGCCCTCTGACGTCCTGAAGATCGGGCAGGAGATCGACGCCAAGATCGTGGACTTCAACGAGGCGGAGAAGAAGATCAGCCTGAGCATGAAGGCCCTGGCGGACACCCATGTGGAATACGAGGAGACGGAGGACGTGTATACCGACTCCGAGGACCAGGATGCCGGGTATGACAATGCCGACGGGGAATAAGCTTTGGAGTTAGATGGACCGGGAAGAGGTTCGATGTCTGTTACTGGTCAGAGGGCAGTTTCGCGAGGTGCTTTTTGTGAGTGTAGCGAAGCGAAAGTCACAGAAAAACCGATGTCTGTCCAAAAGGCGGGCAGGCGCAAAAAGCATATTGACAAAATAATATTTTGTGCATATACTAATAGTAAGAGAACGAGTTGTTTTCTTTGCAGGCAACCTGAGTGTCTGTAGTCGTTATGTGTATAGGGTGTCGTCAGAGATGTGCTATGCATAGACTGGAATTGGGGTTTGTACAGTTTCCACGTTCTGACTAGGGTAAATACCCGAAAGAAAATGTACGAAAAGGCTTCGGTTTCCGAAGCCTTTTACTTTTAACAGTAAAAAGTTTGAGAAGCCCGCGTTTTATTGTTAAAAAAGGAGAAGGATACATAATGTCAGATATATTGTATGATGCGGCAGTTGCTTACCAGAATTTGCAAGATGTTATATATAGAATTACATTGGGTAGAAAAGGCAATTTGTATCAGATTAATTTACATTTTCCAGGAGAATCCTTCTATCATTTGACGGGAATACAGCATTTAACAGATATTACTTTTTCGTCCTTTAATAAAGAACGTTTGTACAAAATGATATTACAGAAAAAAATTACGATAGAGGACATAAAGAGATCCATATATTTCGAAGAGTATCAGATTGAAGACCGATTGGTCAGATTACGGAAATTGGAATCAATGATAGAATCGAATGCGGTTACTTACAGAATCAACCCCAAAGTGTATCGGCAATATACTACGATACAGGCGGATTATGTCTGTGAAATAAATCAAGAGAGTGCTGTTGCATATTTATTTCTTGTATATGAAAAAATGAATCCCAAATTTGAGGATGCGTGTCGTTGTTGCTCTTTTTTCAAAAAGATTCGAGTGGATTTTACCAGAGGAACTTCAAAAATGACAACATTATTGATTCAAAAACAAAGAGGGGAGCATGTAAAAGAATTATATAGGAAATCAACCTATACGGAATAAATACATACCCAAATCTCCTTTTCTGGCAGCAATCCCTTCCGTGTTTTACCCACAACCCTTATTTCAACAACTCCCCCAGAACTGCAGCCGCATATTTTTTCAACCATTCCCCGGAGCTTAAAAATTCCTCCGTCAACTCGAAGTAAGACTGCTTGTCGCCATAGTCCGCTTTCAGGCAGGGAGAGAAGGCCTCTCCGTACTGGGGCAGAAAGCGCCCGCTCTTTTTGCTGTAGCAGGTGGCGGCTTTCGCCGGAGTGCGAAACGCCTTATCCACGTAGGAGGCCACGCTCTTGTGGATGGCCATGTCCTCATTTGGAAGAT
>CALWDR010000286.1 GCA_944376745.1 uncultured Lachnospiraceae bacterium | reverse complement strand
GACGGCGGCGGCAATGCTTTCCTCCTGAGATTCTACGGCGGCCTCCACGGTTTTGCGGTGGTCCTCCTGAATCCCGGCCATCATGGCGTTTAGCTGCCGGTGCATGAAGCGGTAAAGAATCCACTCGCACACGGCAAAGAGCCAGATGGGAAGAAAGAAAAGCAGGTAAACGCTGAAAAAGACCGCGTAGTCGCCGGAGTAATAATAAGAAGAATAAAAATTATAGGAACGCGCAAAGTCCCAAACCCAGTAGTAAAGGAAAGCGGACACCAGAAGCAGAGCGCCCAGTACAGGCAGGAAAAAGCAGTGCTGGTCGTGGTAAAAAAGCTTCCAGGCCCCAAAAGCATCATTGCTTTGCCTTTGCTTCCTCGGATACGCGGAGTTTAGGTACGAACGGTACACAAGATAGACGGCAAGAGCCAGACAGAAAGCCGCCGCAAGGCAGAAGGCTGCAACGCCGGGGATGGTAAGCCCAAGACCTGCCATACATAAGGTAGAGAGCATGAAGGCTACAGCCAGCCCGAGGCCGCTGCACGCGAGTATGGTTTTCCCCGTTGTTGAAAAAAAAGCCGCGTTTACATTTTTAAGAGTATCGTTCCATTTTGTAGCCAATTCCCCACACCACCTTTACATATTTTGGATTCTTTGGATCGATTTCTGTTTTCTCACGGATATGGCGGATATGCACCATCACCGTATTTTCCACGGAGTAATCGGAGCGCTCGTTCCACACCCGCTCGTAGATCTGCTCCGCCGGGAAAATCTGTCCCGGGTGTTCCATCAGAAGCAGCAGGATCCGGTATTCCGTGGCCGTCAGCCGCACCTCCGCCCCGTCCACGATGGCGAGACAGCGGGTTTTGTCCAGCACCAGGCCGCCGTTGATGAGCCGGTCCGCCTCCGGCCTGGGCGCGCTGCCGCCCCAGGTGTGATACCGCCGAAGCTGGGCCTTGATGCGGGCCACAAGCTCCGCCGTGTTGTAGGGCTTGCTGATGTAGTCGTCGGCGCCCATGACAAGCCCGGATACCTTGTCGCTCTCCTCGGTCCTGGCGGACAGGATGATCACCGGGATCTTGTTGGTCTCCCGAATCTTCATAAGGGCTGAGAGGCCGTTTAAGCGGGGCATCATCACGTCCAGAAGGATCAGGTCTACGTGGCTGGACCCAAGTACGCTCAGAGCCTCCAGGCCGTCGTAGGCCTTCAGCACCCTGTAGCCCTCATATTCCAGAAGCTTGCTTAAGGAGTAGACAATCTCCCGGTTGTCGTCCACCACCAGGATGGTTTCTGCGTTCATGCTCTTTCGTCCTTTCCGTAAGATGAAGTCACTTCATAGTTCGCATTATAATCGGCAGTTCCTAGAAAAAACCTGATATAATTCTTAAAAAAATTTAAGAATCCTGCTAACCTGATTATAAAATATTTTGCCCGGCGAGGCAACCGGATTCCTGTTTTTCGTTGTGGGGGCATTTTTCACGAGGTGAGGAAAATAGACAAACATTTCAGCTTTTGACTGGAATGCAGCCCTGGACAGCGATTTTGTTATAAGCAGACCATTGAAAGACGCCGGCACTTGGCGAACCGTCCGCCTGCGGGCGGCGAGCCTAGTACCGCTGCGTCTTTCTCTGAGCGGAAGCGTGTCTGCGTTAACAAAAGCGCTGTCCAGGGCGTCCTCCAGACAAAAACTGTTAGATGAATATTTCCCCACCTCATGAAAAGTAAGTGCGCCCAGAAGGAAAATAAAAATCGCAAAACCACTTTACCGCGCCGGCGAAATATGTTATAATCCAGGAAGTGGAAAAAGCCGGGGAGCATTTTCCATCTCCTTCATTATACAGAAATCATAGAAACAGAAAGGAAGATTCGTTATGAAACATGTAAAGACCTTAAATACAAAGAAGCTTCAGAATACTGCCAAGAAGGGCGGCTGCGGCGAGTGCCAGACCTCCTGCCAGTCCGCGTGCAAGACCTCCTGCACCGTAGGAAACCAGAGCTGCGAGAATAAATAAGGAGCAGCCGGAGCGTGGGGGTACAATACCTTTTGACCCCTGCGCAGAGATTTTTGGTGCCGTTTTTTGCTGAGACGGCGAATAATGAAAAATGTCACAAAACAGACCGTTCGCAACAGGGCGAGCGGTCATTTGTATGCTATGGAAAGAGAGGAACTGTGACAGTGGTTCATCAATACAAGAATAACGGTTACAACATCGTGCTGGACATCAATAGCGGCGCCGTCCATGTGGTGGATGATGTGACCTATGACGTGATCCCCCTGTATCAGGAGAAAAATAAGGAGGAGATCGTGGCGGAGCTGTCCGGACGGTACGAGGATAAGGAGATCGCCGAGGCTTACGATGAGGTGGCGGCTCTCGAAGCGGGCGGGGAGCTTTTTACCGAGGACGAATACGAGGCTTATATCGACAGCTTCAAGAACCGCCCCACGGTGGTGAAGGCCCTGTGCCTGCATATCGCCCACGACTGCAACCTGGCCTGCCGCTACTGCTTCGCCGAGGAGGGAGAGTACCATGGCCGGCGGGAGCTGATGTCCTATGAGGTGGGCAAGGCGGCTCTGGACTTTCTGATCGCCAATTCCGGCAATCGCAGGAATCTGGAGGTGGACTTTTTCGGCGGGGAGCCCCTGATGAATTTTCAGGTGGTGAAGGACCTGGTGGCCTACGGGCGCCAGCAGGAAAAAATACATAACAAGAATTTCCGCTTTACCCTGACCACCAACGGCGTTCTGTTAAATGACGATATCATGGAGTTTGCCAACCGGGAAATGGCCAACGTGGTCTTGAGCATCGACGGCAGGAAGGAGGTCCATGATTTCATGCGTCCCTTCCCCAAGGGGGCGGGCAGCTACGATCTGATCGTGCCGAAATTCCAGAAGTTCGCCGAGAGCCGGGGGCAGACCAACTATTATGTGCGGGGAACCTTCACCCACTACAATCTGGATTTTTCCAGGGATGTGCTGCACCTGGCGGATCTGGGCTTTCAGCAGATCTCCGTGGAGCCGGTGGTGGCCCCGGAGACGGCGGATTACGCTATTCGTAAGGAGGATCTGCCGAAGCTCTATGAGGAGTACGACAAGCTGGCGGTGGAGATGATCAGGCGGGAGCGGGAGGGAAGAGGCTTTCATTTCTTCCATTTCATGATCGACCTGGAGGGCGGGCCCTGTGTGGCCAAGCGGCTTTCCGGCTGCGGCTCCGGTACCGAGTATCTGGCGGTGACGCCCTGGGGCGACCTGTATCCCTGTCATCAGTTTGTGGGCAATGAGAAATTTTATATGGGAAATGTGTACGAGGGCGTGAAGAATACCGCCATCCGGGAACAGTTCCGGGGCTGCAACGTGTACGCCAAGGAGAAATGTAAAAGCTGCTTCGCGAAATTTTACTGCAGCGGCGGCTGTGCGGCCAACTCCTACAATTTCCACGGAGACATCAACAACGCCTATGACATCGGCTGCGCCCTTCAGAAGAAGCGCATTGAATGCGCCATTATGATCAAAGCGGCATTGGCGGAATAAGGAGAGTATCGTGTCATGAAAAGAAGTAAGGGAATTGTGATTTTAATTTTGATCCTGGCGGTTATCACCGGGGCGTCCTGGTACGCCGGAACCATCATTTCCGACGTGGGCGTGGGGGCCAACCGCAATATCCGGCTGGGACTGGATCTAAAGGGCGGCGTCAGCATCACCTACGAGGCCGTGGAGGAAAATCCCAGCGCCGAGGATATGGCGGACACGGTCTACAAGCTGCAGCAGCGCGTGGACGCCTACAGCACCGAGGCCCAGGTCTATCAGGAGGGCGACAACCGCATCAACATTGAAATCCCCGGCGTCAGCGACGCCAACGCCATTCTGGAGGAACTGGGACAGCCCGGTTCCCTGGAAATCCAGGACTCCGAGGGAAATGTGCTCCTGACGGGGACGGACGTGGCGGATGCCCAGCCGGAAATCTATCCTGACCCACAGACTGGTGCGCAGGAGTATGTGGTGTCTCTGAAGCTGACGGATGAGGCGGCTAAGACGTTTCAGGAGGCCACCACCGAGAATCTTGGCAAGAGGCTTCCCATCGTCTATGACGGGGAGGTCATCAGCGATCCTGTGGTCAACCAGGTTATTGATGGAGGAAGTGCGGTGATCCAGGGGATGGCCAGCTACGAGGAGGCTTCCGCCCTGGCCAGCTCCATCCGGGCGGGGTCCCTGTCTTTGGAGCTGACGGAGCTTTATTCCAAGTCCCTTGGGGCACAGCTTGGGGAGGAGGCGCTCTCCACCAGTCTGCTGGCGGCGGCCATCGGCCTGATAGCCGTTATGATCTTTATGATCGTCTGGTACCGGATTCCCGGGCTTGCGGCCAGTCTTGCGCTGATCTTCTACTGCGCCCTGACCGTGTACGCGCTGTGGCTGTTTGAGATCACGCTGACGCTGCCGGGCATCGCGGGTATTATTTTGTCCATCGGAATGGCCGTGGACGCCAACGTCATCATTTTCGCCCGTATCCGGGAGGAGATCGCCGCCGGAAAGAGCGTGGAGTCCGCGATGAGATCCGGATACCACAAGGCGCTGTCCGCCATCATCGACGGAAATGTCACCACCCTCATCGCCGCCGTGGTGCTGGGGGTCCGCGGTTCGGGAACCGTCAAGGGCTTTGCCTACACGCTGGGGATCGGTATCGTGGTGTCCATGTTCACGGCGCTGGCGGTGACCCGGTGGATCATGAAATGCTTTTACGCCATCGGCCTTAAGAACCAGAAGCTCTACGGCATGCAAAAGGAGCGCAGGACCATCAACTTCCTCGGCAAGCGGTGGCTCTTTATCGCCCTTTCTCTGGCGGTGATCGCGGCTGGCTTTGTGGGCATGGGAATCCACAAGTCCACCGGCGGCAAGGCGTTAAATTACAGTCTGGATTTCATGGGCGGAAGCTCCACGACGGTTACCTTTAACGAAGATTATTCCATCGAGGAGATCAGCGAGAAGATCGTTCCGGTGGTGGAGGAGATCACCGGGGACGGCAACGTGCAGACCCAGAAGATCAACGATTCCAACGACGTGGTCATCAAGACCCGGGCCCTGGACCTTGAGGAGCGGGAGGCTTTCAATCAGGCTATGCTTGACAACTTCGGCGTGGAGAGCGACGCCATTGTCAGCGACAATATTACCGGTACGGTCAGCGCGGAGATGCGTTCCGACGCCGTCTGGGCTGTGGTGATCGCCACCTTCTGCATGCTGATCTACATCTGGTTCCGGTTTAAGGATATCCGCTTCGCGTCCAGCGCGGTGCTGGCGCTGGTGCACGACGTGCTGGTGGTGCTGGCCTTCTATGTGTTCGCGTGGATCTCCGTGGGCAATACCTTTATCGCCTGTATGCTGACGCTGGTGGGCTACTCCATCAACGCCACCATTGTGATCTTTGACCGCATCCGGGAGCATTTAAAGACGCTGCCGGATCAGAACAGGGAGAGCCTTCGGGACGTGGTGAACTTAAGCATCACCCAGACCCTGTCCCGGAGCATCAATACCTCCCTGACGACCTTCATCACCATCTTCTTCCTGTGGCTTTTGGGCGTCACCTCCATTCGGGAGTTCGCCATGCCGCTGATGGTGGGAATCGTCTGCGGAACCTATTCCTCCGTGTGCCTCACCGGGGCCATGTGGTATATGTTCCGGGTGCGGTT
>CALWDR010000285.1 GCA_944376745.1 uncultured Lachnospiraceae bacterium | reverse complement strand
TTGGCCATGGTGACGGTGCCGTTGGGGAAGCGGTTCAGGATGTAGGGGCTTTCGGCCGGGCGGGAGAGAGCCTCGCAGCCCTGGGGGTCGTAGCAGCCAAGCTCCCGCAAAATGGAGAACAGCGTATTCACGTCCTCCCCCAGAGAGCAGGACTGGTCATCCCGGGGACGGAAGCCCAGATAGACGGCTTTTCCACCGCCGGCGTAATCCTTTCTGGTGCCGAGAACCGGCGCCTCCAGGGACAGAGTAGCGATGACGGATGCCTCTCCGGCCTGGACCGGATAGATATGATCCGGCAGGAAACCGGTTAAAATTGTCATGGGCTTTACGGCAGAAAGCCCCGGAAAATGCACCTGCTGATCCTTTGCCGGGATTCCGCCGTAGGGGAAGGCCAGGGCGCGGATGCCGAACAGCTCCTGCCACAGGGGGAGCGTGCCGTCGTCCGTGCGCAGAGCGGGGCTGGAGCACCAGAGCAGGGTGCCGCCGGATTCCACAAAGGCCTTCAGAAGGCGCAGGGTGGAAGCGGAGAGCAGCGGGGAGCAGAATACCATAAGCGTCCGGTAGCTGCGGTCACGGACCGTGAGGCAGCCCTCCGCCGGGGTCTTTGCAAATTCCAGGAGCTTGTCCTCCGTGATGTAGTCGGTGTAGCCATACTGCACCATCCAGGAGCCGAAGCGTTCCTCCAGATAGTTTAAGTCCAGGGGATACAGGGTTAAAACCTCAGAGATCCGGGGTGTCAGTCCCTGGATCAGGTTGTGGGCCAGATCCCGGCCAAGGCTTTCGTTGCCGTAGGTGACGCCCATCTCAGCCAGACGGTCCAGGACCGGCTGGGGGGAACCCCAGAAGCCGTAGTAGGAGAAGGGGAAGCGGTTCAACAGGGCCAGGCTGGCGGCAAAGGCGCAGCCGTAATAGTTCCGGTCCAGGAAGCCCCCCTCCGGGTGGTCGGTGCCGCCGCCGGTCATATACTCGTTCCACTTGAAATAGTCATAGCAGGCGGACATATCCTCCCGGATGGAGGAGGACCAGACATAGGCAGGCGTATATTCGTACCGGGACAGGTTTTTATCTACGGACACGGAGAAACGCTGGGTGTCGTAAAAGCGGTCACAGGTGGGAGCTTCCTGCCAGGTGGAATGGGCACGGGTCATGATGGGGCCGCCGAACAGCTCCTCCGCATAATCCTTGGTATCCTTGCACAGGTCCACCACCCGCCGCTGGAGCATTTCAAAATAGCGTTTGCGGAACAGCCAGGTCTCCACAATGGCCTCTCGGGTTTTGCCGAACACATGCTGGGCCGGAAGCTGGCCCTCCTCTCCGGGCGGAAACCGTGCTGCTGATAGGCGAAGTAGACCAGGTATTTTGGGAAATCCTTATATTGCGCGCCGAAGCGTTTTGCGTAGGTCTGGGCCAGAGAGTCTGTCACATAGCGGGTGTTGATCTCGTCGGGCCCGAAATGCGCCTCCAGGTCCCAGTCAAACTGGATATGCATCTCGTCGGAGTAGAAGCCCGCGTAGGAGATGCCCTTCCGGGCGTGCCTGTCGATGACGGATCGCATATATTCCCCGGCCTCTTCTGAGAAATAGTCCAGCTCCGGCGTGGCGTATACGAGGACCACAAGGCAGCGGTTTCCCACATCGGAAGCCGTGCGCCCGAAAATCCGGATGTCTCCGTGTCCGTAGCCGTCCCGCTCCGTGCGGATGGAGTCCTCATTGATCTCATAGCGGGCGGTGGCGGAAACATCCGTGATCTCATTTTCATTCACATAATAGTAGGGGGTGTCCCCGATCCGTTCCTCCCGGAAGGCAAATACCTTTACCTCCGACAGGGTAAGGCGGATGGGGCCCTTGTTGTTGGTCCACTGGGTCTGATAGATCATGGACACCTGGTAGGAGCCGTCCGGGGCGATCTCGCCCTCCCGAAACTGCATGGTGCGCCCGGTATCCGTGTGGGTTCTGGCATAACCGCCGCCGATGTCCAGGGGAGAGACCACGCTGGCGGAAAAATCCATACCGTACTCCTTCGCCACGTCATGGATCACCTTATAGGCATTCAGCGTATCCGGGGAATCGGGATAATTTTCCCGCCTGCTGCCCCCGAAGAAAAAGTCGTAGGAGACCTCCAGCCGTTTCGCTCCCTTCTTTTGGCCCTCCCTGCAGATGTCTAAAAGGGAAGTGCTGGTGTCGTAGATGCGCTTTTCCTCGCCGGAGACGCCCTTCTCCTCCTGCTCCAAAAGGGGCTTGGCGGGGTCCTCGATGATGCGCTTTAATGTGGATTCATCCATCAGCAGCAGGGTCTGACTGCTGTCGAACAGCCTTCGCTTTCCTTCGTGTTTTACAATTTTCATGTTCCCTTGCCTCCTGTCGAAATGAAAAGATCTCTGTCTGCGTCTTACAGAAATGAATTTCTGATTTGAAATTTAGCACAGTGCGAACGGAAAATCAATAGGTTTTTGAAAATAAAATGACGAATTTATGCGAGTAAATAAAAGACAAAAATATGCAGAATAACAATAAAAGAAGGACGTCCCTTTCTATGAAATGAAAATCCATAGCTTTGGGACGTCCTTACATGAACCGTTATAACAACCGAAAGGTTTTTTGGGGGGGCCTGCCAGCATATACGCAGGGGCTTACCTTGGGGCCCTGCCAGCATATACGCAGAGGCTTACCTGGGGACTATATAACTCAGATAGAATATATGATACAGGGGCTTACCTGGGGGCCTTTCCAACGCTTTCCCGCTGGACAAATTCCGCTTCGATGGTTTTGACGGGCAACGGCGGGTCGTCCTCTTCCTGGTGAATCTTCGCGATCAGCCGGGACATCAGGGCCTCTCCCAGATGGAAGGCGTGGCACTGGATGGTGGACAGGGGCGGTGTTGTGAAGGCGGTAGTCTTAATGCCGTCGCAGCCCACAAGGGAAATATCATCGGGAATCCTTAAGCCTTCTTCCCAGAACCGCCGCATGGCACCGATGGCCATCATGTCGTTTAAGGCCAGCACCGCGGTAAAATCCCGGGTAGTTTCCAGCAGGCGGTCGGCGGCGTTGTAGCCGGCTGCCTCGTCGGAGTAGCCGTCCCCGGGAATGATGAGCTCCTCATAGGGTGTAAGGCCATAGTACGCCAGAGCATCCATCAGGTGGAAGTAGCGGACATGGCCGACGGTGTTGGAAAATCCGCTCAGATAGGCAATGCGGGTATGCCCGAGCTCCTTTAAGGTTTTGACAATGTCAAAGATCGCCTGCCGGTAATCGGTGTACAGGTTCTCGTCCTCGTAGGACATGGGCACGTTTAAAACGGCTGCGAAATCATGGTTGACATAAAAGCAAAGGGCCAGAATGATGCCGTCCATGTTCCGGCTGAGCAGTTCTGTGATGGTCTGCTTGGGGGAGTAGTTTGTGGAAAGCACCGAGACGATATAGCCCTCCTGCTCGGCCACATGCTGGACGCCCCGCAGGATCCTGCCGTAGTGAGGATTCTGGATGTTATCCGTCAGCACGGCCACGTGCTTGGTCTCCTTGGTGACCAGTCCCTTGGCCACCAGGTTGGGATGGTAATTCAGGTGTTCCGCGGCTTTCAAAACTCGTTCGCGGACCTCGGGGGTGACTTTTTTTGTATTGTTGATCACATATGAAACCGTTGCCACCGATACTCCCGCCATGGCGGCAACCTCTTTTCGCGTAACAGCCATAAAACCATTCTCCTAAAAAATCAATAACAGTGTCGTTGGATTTTTATTATAGCGAATGGGAAGGAAAAAGTCAATTTTTCGGCGCTATTATTTGAAAAATAAAAAAATCTAAAAAACTCTTGACAAAATGCCTGGGTGGGGGTAGAATATGTCTATGGTTACTCGAGTAAGCAAAAAATAAATTGTGCAGATTACCGAACGGAAAGGAGGACAGCTTTGCTTGGACGGTTATATTTATCCGGGTGACAGAGAGAAGGAAAATGCTCTCGGCATAGAGGATGGACCTTCACGAAATACCAGCAATGTACAGACTATCATGAAGGAGGAACTGATATGAAAAGAAAACGGATTATGGCACTGTTGATGACGGCGATGTTGTTTGTGGGCTGTCTGGCCGGCTGCGGCGATAAGAGCACCGACGGGGATACCACAGATGACACCGGGAATGAGACGGAACAGAACGGCGAGGAAAATACCGACGAAGAGGAAGGTACGGATTCCGGCGATAATACGATCACCATCAGCGTGCAGACCGGAGAAGGCGTAGAGGCCGGCTGGGAAGCCGTTGCGGCAGCTTATAAGGAGATACATCCGGAGGTTGACATTGTGATAGACCTGAAATCCTCAGAGGGTTATGACCAGTGGCTGAACAATGTATTTGCCAATTATGAGACTACCTCCGTTGACATTGTAAATATCAATCTGGCTGCGGAGGCGGCTACAGGCAAGTCCATCAACTACGCGGACTACATAGACAACGACAGCCCCTATTCGGACGGCACCTGGAAAGAGCAGTTCGAGTATGATATGCAGGTGCTGACAGCGGGAACCGGTGATTTTAATGCCTTAAGTCTGGATTCCGTACAGGTTATGTGGCTGTACAACCAGGATATCTTTGATGAAGTGGGCGTTGAGCCTCCCACCACATGGGCGGAACTGATCGATGTCTGCGAGAAGATCGAGGCGGCCGGCTATCAGGCCATCGCAATGCCCGGAGATTATGACTCCTTCTATTCCGGGACCATGGGATGGCTGGCACAGGTTTACGCGGACCAGACGACCCGTTCCACCGTGGAGATCTGGAGATCCCAGGAGGGAGATTACACCTATGATCCGGATATCGACGCATATTTTGAGTATGATCCCACAGATCCCTACAATGATGACACTACTTATGTGACAAGAAATCCGGTTCGTTTCTATGCGGCTGTGAATGACGGCACCTACAGCGCGGTCACCGATGGAATGAAGACCGTATGGAGCAGCTTTGCGGACGTATTCCCGCAATATGCCGGTGACGACGTGATGTTCGGAACGGATAATGACGGAGCGAAAGCGTTGTTCTATCAGGGGAAAGCAGCCATGTACGTGGACGGCGGCTGGGCTATCGTCCAGTTTGCCAATGATATGGAAGCCCTGGCCAGCGGCGAGGAGATCACCAATTCTGCGGGCGAGGCCATTGAGGGAGCGAAGAGCTTTACCCTTGGTACCTTCAATATGCCCTCCATGGAAGGCGCAGGCATTGAGGCTCCCGCAAGAACCATCGAGGTTGCCAACGGATTCCTTGGCTGCGTGTCCAAGACCCAGGAGCATAACGATCTGGTCGTTGATTTCCTGATGTTCTATTCTTCTCCGGAAGGAATGAGCGCCTATATTGATGCAGGACTGGAAGCCGGTCTTGTGCCCAGCGGTCCCAGCCTGGTATACGGTGTGACTTATCCGGATGATGTGCAGAACGCCTTTGAAAATCTGACCATGATCGGTAACTGCCAGAAGAGCTACGGAAACTCCCTGGCAAGAGGTTTCGGGGAGATCGCAGAATCCTACCGCAGCTTCTACAATTACAGCTACGATTATTTGACGGGCGCCATTGACGTTGATAATTTCCTGCAGCAGCATCAGCAGAATATTATGGATAATCTGGAACAGGCAATGTCGAATGAGAATATCAGCTTTAACGACCTTGAGAATCCTGCCAGTGAGCCGACCGGCGAATAAGGAAGGCACAAAAAAAAGAGGGGCTGCTTTGCCAGTTCCTCTTTTTTTGAAGATGAGGATGGAAGCGGATGTCTTATTTCAGAAAAGGAATGTGATAGGATGAAGAAAAATAAATTTTGGATGATAGCAGTGATCGTCTGCCTGGTGTTGGTGCTGGGAACCGGCTGCGGATGGCTGATTTTCCGGGACAGGACCGAGGGCGTTGAGGACCTTGGAATTTCCACCGGTGTGCAGAACGAGAGTCTCGCCTATGATGCGGATAATCAGATTTTATATGTGGGTACCCACGACAATCTTCTGGTGGCGTTCCAGGATGGAGAGGAGCTCTGGCGCACGGAAGCCTCCGGCGCTTACAGTGATATCGTTCTGGATGTGGAGAGCGACAGGCTGTATGCCGCCAATGAGGATAATCATGTTTACGTCTATCAGGCCTCTGATGGAAGTCCGGTCCTGGACATCAATGTCCAGAGAAAGGTGGTGGGCCTTGACGTGAACGGTGACCGCACAAAGCTGGCGGTCATTACCAATACGGGCAGCAGCAAGTCAAACCTGTTTTTTTACTCCATGGAGGGAGAAGAGCTGTCCAATACCCAGTACAGCATTTCTCTGCGGGGAGTCATGTACTGCTCGGACGGAGAGACACTTTTTCTGGGCACCAAGCGGGGCGAGGTGCAGCATATTACCGAGGAGACTGAGGTTTTAAACACACTCAGCACGGATTACGAGATCATTCAGATGATCCGAAACGGGGACACCTACTGGGCGGTGAACCAGAGAGGTTATTATTACGAATTTAATGAGGATTTGGAATGCCTGCGCAGCGGACGGATCAACAATACAGTGGACGCGGTTGTTTCCAGTATCGGTGTGGATAAAAATGGAGAATATGTTCTGGTCGGCTCCGAGGAGGGGTATCTGTTTGTGATGGACGGCCAGGAGAAGCAGATATATATGGTAGATGAAGAAGTGGAGATCACGGATTTTGTGGCTGTGGAGGACGGCATCTATTTCACGGGCCACGGAGATTTTGTGCGGAATATCTATGCGGAGAATCTGGCACACATAGATTTTTATCAGAATCTGGTGACGGCCTTACAGTATAGTTTTATTGTGGTCCTGGTACTCCTTATTATCTGTGTGACGCAGATGCTGCCCAAGGCCCGCAGGGCGACCAGAAGGCTGCTGAAGAAAATCTGGATTCACCGGATGGCGTATATCATGCTGATCCCCACCTTTGTGCTGGTGTTTCTCTTCTGTTACCGGGGAATTTTCAGGGCCCTGATCCGGGCGTTCACGGACTGGTCCAGAGTCAACAATACGGTAGCGCTGATGGATTTTGTGGGGCTTGAGAATTTTAAGACCATGTTTACGGAAGGGTATTTCCTGACAGGAATGAGAAACCTGCTGATCCTGATGGCCACTGGTCTCTTAAAGACCCTGACCGTACCGCTGATCGTGGCATGGCTGGTGTACAATTTAAGGGGCGATAAGCGCAAATACGTGCACCGGTTCCTGTTCGTGCTCCCCATTGTGGTGCCCGGCGTGATCTCGGCCATGATCTGGGAGAAGATCTATGATCCCTCCATTGGCCTGATCAATAATATTCTGGGAGCGTTGAATCTGGAATCCCTCCAGCGGGTGTGGCTGGGCGATGCCGGCACGGCCATCTGGGCGGTGGTTTTCATGGGCTTCCCCTTTATCGGAGCCATGGCCTTCCTGGTGTACTACGGAGGATTTATCAATATCAGCAACGACATCATTGAGTCAGCCATGATCGACAGCGCCACCAAATGGGATATCTTCTGGAAGGTGCAGCTTCCTATGATACGGCCCCAGATCAGCATCCTGATCACCCTGCAGATCATTGGTACCATGCAGGATTTCAACAGTATCTTCATTTTGACGGGCGGCGGTCCGGGCACGGCAACCTATGTTCCGGCTCTGGAATTGTATCTGAATGTGGCGCAGTTCGGAAGATACGGATACGCGTCGGCCCTGGGCGTGGTGCTGCTGATATTTACACTGGCCGTGACGATGCTGGGCAACCGGTTGTCGAGAGAAAAGGAGTGATGATATGAAAAAGCTCAGTAAGAAGAAAATAAGAGAGATTCGTTTTCAGACGATCATTGAGATTATCATGGTGCTTTTGCTGATCGTGTCATTTATACCCATGTTCCTCATGATCATCATGTCTTTTAAGTCCAACTATGAGGTGTATTATGATTTCTTTTCTCTGCCCTCTCATATTGAATGGAGTAACTATGTGAACGCCTTTGGACAGCTGTATGAGAGCATGGCCAACACCCTGGGAGTCATTGCGGTGGCGGTAGTGCTGACACTGGTTCTGTCGGCGCTGGGGGGCTATGTGTTTGCCACCATGGATTTCCCGGGAAAGAATCTGTTGTATTACTTGCTGCTGGTTCTGATGATGATCCCCGGCGTCCTGTCCCTGGCCACAAACTACTCTTTGATCATTGAGTACGGCCTGTTCAACACCCGGTGGGCTCTGATCCTTCCCTGGATTGCCGGAGGGCAGGTCTTAGGAATCATCCTCTGCCGCAACACCATAGAATCCCTGCCGAAGGATCTGTTTGAAGCGGCCAAGATCGAGGGCTGCGGGGAAGTGAAGGCGCTTATTAACATAGCGGTGCCGCTGGCCAGGCCGATCCTCGCCACGGTGGCGGTTATGAAGCTGGTGGACTACTACAACGACTTTATCTGGCCCATGATGGTGATCGAGACCAACACCAAGCAGGTGATCACCGTGGCCGTGCGGGTGTTTACTTCCGCGGCGGGAACCGTAAACATCGGCGCTATGTTCGCAGGGTATGCCATAGCCACGCTGCCCCTGCTGCTGTTGTTCCTGTTTACTTCCAGACTGTACATGGAAGGTATGACGGCCGGAGCAGTGAAGGGCTAGGAGAAAGAAAAGAGGTTTTAAAATGAGAATCGAAAAATTAAGGACCAATCATATTGAGAATCCCATCGGGTATCAGATGGAGGATGTCAGCCTGTCTTGGGTTGTGACGGAGGCAAAGGGTGATAAAGCGGCCCGCGCCAGGGTGGAGATCAGCAAAGACGCGGATTTTGCGGAGCTGATCGCCGACAGCGGGGAGAGAGAAGATCTGGATTCCCTGTGCTATACCCCTGAAATAGAACTTGAGGAAGGCACCCGCTATTACTGGCGGGTAAGGGTCTGGGACGACGAGGGCGATACCGCCTTAAGCGGCACTGCGTATTTTGAAACGGCAAAAACCATGCGCCAGGCAAAATGGATTCAGGCACCCTTCAGTCAGGAGGTGCATCCGCTGTTCCGAAAGAAGCTGACGGTTGGAGAAGGTGTAAAGGCAGCCAGGCTGTATATCAGCGGTCTGGGAGTCTATGAGGCGTGGCTGAACGGGGAGAAGGCAGGGGATGAGTATCTGGCGCCCTTCTATAATGATTATAATCTGTGGACCCAGTATCAAACTTATGATGTGACAAAACTGCTGACAGCCGGGGAAAATGTTCTGGGTGTCATGCTGGGGAACGGCTGGTATAAGGGGCGTTTCGGTTTCGTGGATAAGATGGATAAGCTCTACGGCGATACCTTCAAGCTGATCTGTGAGCTGCATATTACCTATGAGGATGGCCATGAGGAGCTTGTCTGTTCAGATGAGAGCTGGCTGTGCGCGCCCTCCCCGGTACAGAGCAGCAGTATTTACGATGGCGAGGTCTGGGACAGCCGGAAGGAAATTCCGGGATGGGCAGATGTCTCCTGTAAGGAGGAGGGATTTGTTCCCGCAGTTGGGAGCGAGCCGCCTCTGGGAGCGCTGACGCCCCGTTTAAGTCTTCCGGTGCGGATCATGGAAACCATAAAACCGGTGGAGCTCATCCATACGCCGGCAGGGGAACAGGTCATTGATTTCGGTCAGATTATGACCGGTTGGGTGGAGTTTGACTGCCGGGAGCCGGAGGGGACGGAAATCCTTTTCCAGTTTGGAGAGATTCTCCAGGAGGGCAATTTCTACAACGAAAATCTGCGGACGGCGAAGGAAGAATTCCGCTATATCGCGGACGGAAGGGAAGCCCATGTACGGCCCCATTTTACCTTTTACGGCTTCCGGTACATGAAGGTTACGGGGATGGAAAAGCTCTCCCTTCAGGATTTTACCGGCTGCGTGATTTATTCGGAGATGGAGCAGATCGGAAGGATCACGACTTCAAATCCCAAGATCAATCAGTTGTTTTCCAACGCTCTGTGGGGACAGAAGGGGAATTTCCTGGACGCGCCCACGGACTGCCCCCAGCGGGATGAACGGATGGGGTGGACCGGTGATGCCCAGGCCTTCTGCGCAACCGCAAGCTACAACATGTACACGCCGGCATTTTACCGGAAATTTATGTACGACATGAAGCTGGAGCAGGATACCCTGGGCGGCGCGGTGCCCCATGTGGTACCGGATATCCTGGGCCAGATTGACCGGATTCTCCATAAAAATGACAGGGAGTCCGATAATATCGCGGTCAGCACGGCCCACAGCTCCTGTGCCTGGGCGGATGCGGCCACGATCATTCCCTGGACGTTGTACCGGACCTATGGGGATCTGACGCTGTTGAAGGAACAGTATGGCAATATGAAGGCCTGGACGGACCGTATCCGCGCCATTGATGTGGAGAAATGCGGCGGGCGTTATCTGTGGACGGACGGTTTCCACTTCGCAGACTGGCTGGCCCTTGACAATTATCAGCCCGGCAGCTTTGGCGCCACCGACTCCTATTATGTGGCAAGCGTCTTTTATTTTTACTCCGCGTCCCTGACGGCGAAGGCGGCAAAGGCCCTGGGCCGCAAGGAGGAGGAAGCCTATTATACGAATATGGCTGAACATGTGAAAAAGGCCATTCAGGAGGAATATTTCACCGCGACGGGACGGATTGCGGTGAACACTCAGACGGCTATGGCGCTGGCTTTACAGTTTGATCTGGTTCCGGAGCAATTCCGGGAGAGGCTTGTGCAGGATCTGTATGCCAAGCTGAAGGCCGATCATTTCCATTTGACCACCGGCTTTGTGGGCACGCAGTTCCTGTGCCCGGTGCTGGCGGAGAACGGCCTGGCAAAGGTGGCATACACGCTGCTTCTCAACGAGGATTATCCAAGCTGGCTGTACGAGGTGAACATGGGCGCCACCACGGTGTGGGAGCGCTGGAATTCCGTGCTCCCGGACGGCAGTATCAGCGATACGGGCATGAACAGCTTAAACCACTACGCCTACGGTTCCATCGTGGAGTGGATGTACCGGTATATGTGCGGATTAAATGCCTGCGAGGATCAGGCAGGATTTCGGCGTTTCCTGGTAAAGCCCTATGTGGATGAGCGTTTTGATAAGGTATCCATGGAATATGATTCCGCGAAAGGCAGGATCGTGAGCGGATGGGAAAAGATCGGGGAGGGATACGTCTTCCGGGTGGAGGTACCTTTCGATACGGAGGCGGAATTTGTCCTGACGATGGATGTCAACAGGCTGGTCGTCAACGGGGAGACGGCAGAGAGCGCAAAGAAGGGCAGCAGCCTGCACCTGACGAAGGGAGTCTATGAGATTCGCACGATTTGCTGAAGCTCTAAGCCTGTAAGCTGCGGGCGGTCTTATGAGGTTGAAAGCCTGTAAGCTTCAGGCGGTTTGCTGAGGTTGAAAGCCTGTAAGCTTCAGGCAGTTTGCTGAGGTTCGCCGGAACATAATGAAAAGCGGGCTTCTCGCAGTTGAAAACGGAGAAATGATCAATGGTGAGGTTTTCTAAGATCCCAACAGATGTGGCGGAGCTGTGTGAGGAGAGCCACAGCTTCTGCGAAGCGTCCGCCCTTTACCGGGTCAAGGTGAACGGACAGGAGTGCGGGGTGCACCGGGCGCGGGTTTCCGCTGTGCCCTTCAACCGCACCTGGCCGGGACACCAGCGCCCGTTGGACCAGACGGAGATGGCGGCTTTTATCTGTTTTGAGGCCGATGAGCCGGTGACGGTGGAGGCGGCGTATGAGGGGGAGATTCGGGAGGCTGTGATGCGCCCCCTCTCCCGGCAGATCGAACCGCAGGTTTCCGGTCAGGTGATGCGGTTTACGCTTCCGGGGAAGGGACAGTATGTGCTGGAACCGGCGGGGGAGCATTTTGCCCTCCATATTTTTGTAAATGAACCCAAGGAGTATGAGGAGGCGGGGAATGCCACCTATGTGTTTGGACCGGGCACCCATTTTCCGGGTCTGATCCGCTTAAGGTCCGGGGACAGCGTCTACGTGGACCGGGAGGCGGTGGTGTACGGCTCCTTCCTTGGAGAACATGTCCGGGACGTGCGCATTTTCGGGGGAGGCATTATCGACGGCAGCCATGAGGAGCGGATCATCGAGCACTGCTATCGCTCCAGCACCAAGGGAAATCTGAAATTCTACGACAGCAGAAATCTGAGGGTGGAGGGCGTTGTGCTGCGCAATTCCCCCATCTGGGTCATCAGCCTCTTTGGCTGTGAGGATGTGGTGATCGACAACGTGAAGATCGTAGGACAGTGGCGCTACAATACGGATGGCATTGACATCTGCAACTGCAGCAATGTGGCGGTGCGGGACAGCTTTATCCGTTCCTTCGACGATACAATCACCATCAAGGGGATTCCGGCTTATGAGGAAAGGCCGGTGAAGCATATCCATGTCAGCGGCTGCGTCATGTGGTGCGGTTGGGGCCGGAATGCGGAGATCGGTATCGAGACCTACGCGCCGGAATATGACGATATCGTCTTTGAGGACTGCGATCTGATTCACAGCTCCGCCGCGTGTCTGGATATCCAGAACGGGGGCTTTGCCCATGTGCACAACGTGCGCTTTTTGGATATCCGCGTGGAATATGCCGGGAGCACTCTGCCGGAGGTCTATCAGCACCGGGAGGAGCAGGTTTATGACGGGCAGGGAAAGACGGGAATGCCCTGGCTGATCTTTGCCGATAATTACCAGCTGCCCCTGGGCGGAGCATCTGTTCCCTATGGAAGGACGGAGGATGTCCTGTACCGGAATATCCAGGTGTATCTGGAGGAGGGGCTGCCGGCGCCGAAGATACATCTTGCGTGCCAGGAAAGGCGGGAGGACGCCGAAGCACAGTCCGTGCTGCCGGCGCCGAAGATACATCTTGCGTGCCGGGAAAGGCGGGAGGACGCCGAAGGCCAGTCGGTGCTGCCGGAGGACTGTAAGGAGGCTTCCTCGGAATTTACCGTGGACGGACTGTTTATAAACGGAAAAAGAGTGGCCGGCCAGGAAGAGCTGGAAGCGGAGGGGAATGTAAGAGCAAGATGGGTGTGACAGGAAGCTTACTTTTTACCATGGCGGCGGTGATATGTTTGTGTTTATGAAAGGAAAGGAGAAAAGAATATGGGAAAGTATACGCATGAAGAAGAAGTTTTTACAACCAAGAAGGCGCTGGGGTGCGCCAACGAGGATCTGAAGCTTTTGGGCATCGAGCACACCCTGCTGAACATCAACCTTCCCGCCATGATGCGGGAGGAGCCCAAGGAGGATTCCATTTCCTTCTGCTGTCAGGGAAGGGAATACTGGTTTGACAAGAAGGCGGTGGAGGAGGCGGACGCCGTCCTTAAGAATGCCTGGAGCTATGGGATCTCGGCCACCGCCATTTTGCTCAATTCCCCCAGGCTGTTTGGGAGCAATCAGGAGGAGGCTTTGCTTCGGAAGGTCATCCACCCCGATTTTGACTGGGAGGATCCGGAGGCCTTTATCAGCGCTTTTTCCATGGATACCGAGGACGGGCGCAGGTACTATGAGGCCTTCGTGGAATTTCTGTCCTGCCGCTACATGCGGGACGACGCCAGATACGGAAGGATCACGGGCTTTATTGTATCCAACGAGGTGGACGCCCAGCGGGTATGGGGAAATGCGGGAAAAAAGACCGTGGAGGAATACACCCGGGAGTACACAAAGGCCCTGCACCTGACCTGGGAGGCCTCCCACAGGTACTGGGAGCACGCGCAGGTATTTCTGTCCCTGGACCATTTCTGGTGCGGAGTCTACGAGCCGGATAAGCCCCTGCAGTCCTACCGGGGCAGGGATATTGTGGACCTGGTGCTTCAGTATGGGAAGGAGCTGGGGGATTTCGGCTGGGGGATCGCCTACCATCCTTACCCCGAGGATCTGCGGTACCCGGATTTTTATAATGACAGGATTCCTACTTTTTATTTTGACACCAAGGAGATCACCTTTAAAAATATGGAGGTGCTGCACGCCTATCTGGGCCAGGAAAAATTCCTGTATCAGGGGAAACGGCGTCCCATTGTCCTCTCGGAGCAGGGCTTTAATTCCAGGGAGGACGCGTTTACGGAGCAGCAGGGGGCCGCGGGCTATGTGCTGGCCTACCGGAAAATGAAGCGGCTGCCCGGCATTTTGTGGATGACCCACCACGCCTATCTGGATAATCCCAAGGAGTTCGGCCTCCATCTGGGGATCCGGGAGCGGAACGAGGACGGGACGCCGGGAAGAAAGCGCCCCATTTACGAGGCCATGGGCGATATGGGCACCGAGCGGGAAGAAGCGAGGGTGGCCTGGGCCAGAAATTTCATAGGGGAAGCGCTGTATCAGCAGTTGGAGGCTCCGGTGGTATATGAGTGCGAGGAAGATAGATCAAAAGAGGCGGAATTCGGGAACTGAGAATCCGGGGATTGAGAGGAAGTTAAATGCGGGAACCGGAAAGGGTTCCGAAAGCCGGAGTCCGAAAACTGAGAATCCGGGGATGGGCCGCATGCTGGCGGTGGTGATACTGGAGCTGATCTTTTCCTATATCATCTCCAACCTGAATACGCTGGTGCTGAACCGGTTTTCGGCGGACGCGGTGGCGGCCACCACGGCGGTGGCCACCTTTCTCTCCCTGATGGTGAATCTCTATGCGGTTTTCTATGTGGGGGCGGGAATCCTTCTGGCCCCCTACTGGGGAAGAAAGCGGTATCAGGAGGGCTGTCAGGTCTGGACGGTGGCCCTGTTTGACAATTTCCTGTTTGGCATCGTCCTGGGCGCGGTCGGCATGTTCGGAAACGCTTTGATCTGCCGGAGCCTGCAGGTTCCGCTGGAGCTTCGGGACATGGCCGGCGGGTATCTGGCGGTGGCGCTGGGGCTTTCACTGTTTCAGGGCTTTACGCTGACCTGTACGGCGGCGTTTCGCGCCATCGGAAACATGAAGACGGTGATGCTGGGCAATACCCTGATCAACGGGAGCTGCGTTTTTATGAATTTCCTCATTCTGGTCCTGGTTCCAGCCAGGGCTCAGAATATTTACCAGTTTGCCTTTGCGGGAATTTTGTCGCAGATCTTCGGCTGTCTGTTCTATCTGTGGAGCGCGTCCCGGGATGCGCGGATCGAGCTTCGGATCTTTCATGTTCAGTGGCGCAGGGAGTTTGGGGAGACCAGCGGAAAAATTTTCCGGCTGGGCTTTCTGGGCGGCATGGAGGGGGTGATCTACCTGATCTCCCAGACCATTGTCACCTCCATGATCGGGAGCCTCGGCACCCGGGCGCTGATGGTGAAGGGGTATTCCGCCAATCTCACCAACTATCTGACGCTTCCCTCCAGCGCCTTCAGCCTTGTGGCGGCCACCATGATCGGGCTGGCCATCGGCAGAGGCGACGAAGAGCAGGTAAAGCGCTGCATGAAAAAGAGTGTCTGGCAGTCCCTGCTTATGGCCCTGGCGCTGGAGGGGATCGTGCTGCTCTTTGGAAGGAGCTTTCTTACGCTTTACGTCAGCGACGGGGAAATCCTTCGGGAGTGCATGTGGATCATCATCATTGATTTCGCGGTGGAGCTGTGCCGCTGCGTGGCGGCTATCATGGTATCCAGCCTGAAGGCCATCGGGGACGTGCAGACGCCGTTCTTCATGGTGATCGCCGGTTCCCTGATGAATGTGGGAATCTCATGGCTTTTGGGAATCCGGCTGGGACTGGGCCTGCCCGGCATCTGGGCGGGCTACGGTATGGACCTGTTTTTCCGGGGCGGCCTGGGGCTCTTAAGATGGCGGGTGCATGTGGCCCGCCACAGCTATCCGGTGCTGCGGCAGGCGGAGAAGTAAACGAACGAAAGCGCGTGATTTTTTGATGAAAAAAAGAGATTGCCGAAGGGACATTTTATATAAGGAAGTGTCCTTTGCGGGCAGTCTTTTTTTTGCAGGAAATGGTTCCAATCTCATTTTCCGGTTGAAAAAAATGGCAAAACAGGCTATAATTAAACAAATGTTTGGACAAGGAGAGGTTTATGAGTAATTACGATACACTGAATCCCATGCAGCAGGAGGCGGTCTTCCACACGGAGGGGCCGGTGCTGATACTGGCCGGGGCCGGCAGCGGCAAGACCCGGGTCCTGACTCACCGGACGGCCTACCTCATCGAGGAGAAGGGCGTGAATCCTTATCATATCATGGCGATCACCTTCACCAACAAGGCGGCGGGAGAGATGCGAGAGCGGATCGACGACATGGTGGGCTTCGGCTCCGAGAGCGTCTGGGTCTCCACCTTTCACTCCACCTGCGTGCGGATCTTGAGAAGATACATAGACAGACTTGGGTACGACAACAATTTTACCATCTATGACGGCGACGACCAGAAAACGCTGATGAAGGATATTTGCAGGCGGCTTCAGATCGATACGAAGCTGTATCGGGAAAAAAGCTTTCTGAGCGCCATTTCCCACGCCAAGGATGAGCTGATCTCCCCGGAGGAATTTGCCTTAAATGCCGCCGGAGATTACGCGCAGAAGAAGCAGGCCCAGGTTTATACGGAGTACCAGAAAATGCTCCGCAAGAACAACGCCCTGGATTTTGACGATCTGATCTTCAAGACCGTGGAGCTGTTCCGGGCGGACCCGGAGGTCCTTGACTATTATCAGGAGCGGTTCCGCTATATCATGGTGGACGAGTACCAGGATACCAACACGGCTCAGTTTCAGCTGGTCAAGACCCTGGCCTCCAAGTACCGGAACCTGTGCGTGGTGGGGGACGATGACCAGTCCATCTACAAGTTCCGGGGGGCAAATATCTACAATATTTTAAATTTCGAGCAGGAATTTCCAGACGCCAGGGTGATCAAGCTGGAGCAGAATTACCGTTCCACCAAAAATATTTTGAATGCGGCCAACGGGGTCATTTCCAACAATGTGGGCCGGAAAGCCAAGGCGCTGTGGACGGACAATGAGGAGGGCGACAAGGTAAATTTCCAGCAGTTCGACACGGGCTATGACGAGGCGGATTATATCGCCAACGACATCGCAAAAAAAGTCCGGGACGGGGAATATAATTACGGCGACTGTGCCATCCTATACCGTACCAATGCCCAGTCCCGATTGTTTGAGGAACGTTTTGTGGTCTCCAACATACCCTATAAGGTGGTGGGCGGCGTAAATTTCTATGCCCGCCGGGAGATCAAGGATCTGCTCTGTTACCTTAAGACCATCGACAATGCCAGGGACGATCTGGCGGTGCGGCGGATCATCAACGTGCCCAAGCGGGGCATCGGGGCCACCACCCTTGCCAGGGTGCAGACCTATGCCAACGAAAATGAGATAAGCTTCTACAACGCCCTGAAAATGGCGGAGGACATTTCCACCCTGGGACGGTCCGCCGTCAAGATCAAGCCCTTCGTGACCCTGATCCAGACCATGCGCAGCAAGGCCCCCTATCTGGGCGTGTCAGCCCTGCTGGAGGAGCTTTTGGAGGAGACAGGGTACGTAAAGGAGCTGGAGGCAGAGGGAGAGGAGGAGGCCAAGGCCCGGGTGGAAAATATCGACGAGCTCATCAGCAAGGCCGTGGCCTACGAGGAGAAATGCCAGTCGGAAGGCACCGAGCCTACCTTGAGCGGATTTCTGGAGGAGGTGGCTCTGGTGGCGGACGTGGACAGCCTGGAGAGCGGCAGCGATTATGTGGTGCTGATGACCCTTCACAGCGCCAAGGGCCTGGAGTTCCCCAACGTGTATCTGGCGGGCCTGGAGGACGGCGTTTTCCCAAGCTATATGACGATCGTGGCCGACGACCCAACGGAGATCGAGGAGGAGCGGCGGCTTTGCTATGTGGGGATCACAAGAGCCATGGAGCGCCTGACCATCACCAGCGCCCGGATGCGCATGGTGCGGGGGGAGACCCAGTACAACAGGGTATCCCGGTTCGTGCAGGAGATCCCGCAGGAGCTTTTGGGACGCGCGCCGGAGAAGGTGCGTCTGGCGGAGGCGGTGAAGGCCAGGACCTTTGAGCAGGCCAGGGAGGCCTTCCACTCGAAGGTTTCCTACGCCAGCACTCCGGTGGAGTTCGTCAGCGCCGCCACGGAGAACCATTCCTTGCCCTATCAGGTGGGAGACCGTGTGCGCCACCTGAAATTCGGGGACGGCACGGTGACCAACATCACAGCCGGCGGCAGGGATTTCGAGGTGACGGTGGATTTCGACGCCTTCGGCACCAAAAAAATGTTCGCGATTTTTGCAAAACTGAAAAAAATATAAAATTTGCAAAAATATGGTAGGCGAATGCGGAAAGATATGGTATACTATAGAAGATGAATAAATGTATGCAGTGCAGCAAAAAATAGATAGAAAAAGGAGCGGTCAATATGAACAAGGTAGAAGAATTCTTAAGCGCAGCAAAGATCAATGATTTGTTACACAGACGCGAGAAGGAAGACAAGAAGTCCAAGGTCCTGCTGGTCCTGGCCATTGTCGGCGCCGTGGCAGCGGTGGCAGCTATCGCCTACGCCGTGTATCGTTTCTTCACACCGGATTATCTGGAGGATTTTGAGGATGATTTCGATGATGATTTTGACGATGACTTTTTCGATGACGACGAAGAGACGGAAGCGGAATCCTAAGGAAAATTTGATATTGTTGTGACGTGATGGAGAGCATGCTCTCCATGAACAGGAATAGCCGGAGGCCCACAGAGATGTGAGCCTCTGTTGCGTTGAGGGCGGGACAGGATTTTGTTGGATGGTGAAAATGGGTTCCGCGAAGCAAAGATACCTTGTGAATAAAGGAGCAGTACATGAAAAAGGGACAGATTTATGAAGGAATCGTGGAGCGGGTGGATTTCCCAAACAAGGGGATCGTGGTTCTGGAGGAGGAAGGGAAGGCGGCTGACGGCGGTGTGGATGAGGCTGGCTGTGGCGGTACGGTTGAGGCTGACTGCGGCAGTGCAGTTAATGCTGGCTGTGGCAGCGGGGCTGATGCTGGCTGTGGCAGTGCAACGGACGCTGGTTGCAGCGGCGGGGAGAGAGGGGAGCGGCGCCTGGTTGTGGTGAAAAATGCTTTGCCGGGGCAGCGGATCTCCTTTTGCGTCACGAAGGTCAGAAAGGGGAGAGGAGAAGGACGGCTTTTAAAGGTGCTTAAGCCGTCGCCTTTGGAACTGAAAGAGCCGGTGTGCGAGCATTTTGGCGTCTGCGGAGGATGTACCTTCTTAAGCCTGCCCAGGGAGGAGCAGTTAAAGCTGAAGGAGCGGCAGGTACGGGATCTGCTTAAGCCGGTGTGCGCTCCCTACTGTGATCTTGACAGGGTGTTTGAGGGGATCAAGGCAAGCCCCAGGCAGTACGGGTACCGGAATAAGATGGAGTTTTCCTTTGGGGACGAGGTGAAGGACGGGCCGTTGGCCTTGGGACTGCATAAGCGGGGGAGCTTCCATGACATTGTGACGGCTGCGGGCTGCAGGATCGCGGACGAGGATTTCAGCCGCATCCTTGCGTGGGTGCTTGCGTATTTTCGGGAGCGGCAGGTGCCTTATTTTCATAAGAAGCGGCATGAGGGGTATCTGCGTCATCTGCTGGTGCGCAAGGCGGCGAAAACCGGGGAGATCCTGGTGGATCTGGTGACGAGTGGGGCGTTTTGGGCGGCTGCGGAGGCAGGAAAGGATTTTTCGGCG
>CALWDR010000284.1 GCA_944376745.1 uncultured Lachnospiraceae bacterium | reverse complement strand
TCGGGTTTGGGGACTACTCCAGCTTCTACCGTGCCTTCAAGCGGGAGTACGGCATTTCTCCGAAAGAGGTTCGGGATATGAGATTTGGGAAGGGGTGATTTGCAGAGAGGTGACATGTTCCCCGCTGGTTAGTTTATTTTCCAGAGGGCAGACATTCATCCTCTGCATACGCCGCCAAGGGCCCTATCTGCTTTTCTTTATTTACATACGCCGCCAATGGCTCTATCTGCTTTCCTTTACATACGCCACCAACGGCGCTATATACTTTTGATCTGAAATATCATAGGAGCGGGCGATGGCCTGCTCAAATTTTTTCTCATATTCATTTTTGTCCTTCTTCTTTCTCATGAAAAACGCAAAGGCCTTCATCATCCACCGGTCCGGCAGGGACATTTTCTCATAGCAAAGCCCGCCCTGCATGTAAAAATGGGGAATCCCGGCCAGTTCTTCCGCCGTAAGGTTCTGACGCCAGAACTCCTTTATCATGTCCTCCGCGTCGTTGGGCGTGGCGCCTGTCACGAACAGGATCAATTTGTGCCTGGAACTCTCAGGAAGCAGCTCTTTTATTTTCCGGTACCCGTCAATCCGTCCTGCATGGGCGCGGCTCCCGAAAATGATGACCTCGCAGCCGGCCAGCATCCGGGCCGTCACCGTCCGGTAATCGGCAAGGCCGCACTTTAATTCCTCGGCTATCATTTCCGCGTATTTTTTCGTGAATCCCGTACTGCTCTTATAAATGACGATGCTTTTACGCTCCATTCTGATCTTCCTCCCCACTGTCTATGGTATGCTTTAAAAAGGCTTCAAAGGCAAATTCCTGCTGGGCGAATATTTCGTCCGCGGAGATACCCGGTGTGGTAACGGCGAAAATAGTGCCGATTCCAATGGTGTAGATGAGCATGTTCAGGTGCAGCCGCCTGGCCTGGGACAGACTGATGTTCCGCTCCCTGGCAATTACCCCGGCCACCTTGGGATTCGTCTCCGTCCGGTATAGATCCTCCAGGGAAGAAATCCCCTCCCGCCGGTGCAGGATGAACAGCTTGAAAATATTGGGCTCCTCCTTTGCGATTTGAATGTAGGCCCGTCCGGTGCTGCGAAACAGATTCTCCGGCTCCATGCGGGCAGCCACATATTCCTGAATAAAACCGCTGACCCGCTCCATCACATCCCGCCGCAGCCCCTCCATATTCTTGCAGTAGCTGTAAATTGGCTGCACGGAGCAGCCCAACTTCCCGGCAATGTTTTTTACCAGCACCTGCTCCATTCCGCCCTGTCGGGCCAGCTCAAAGGCAGCATCTACTACCATTTCCTTTGTGATTTTCTGTTTTGGCATCGAAAACGCCTCCCTTGTTCCCGCGCCCATTAAGCTTCTGCCTCCATGGCGCGATCTTTTCTGCCGGGCCGCGCGAGCACTTTCCCGCGCATAAAAATAATCGAGTTATATAAATCATTTATATAACTCGATTATATCATTAATCTGTCTGTATGTCAAGGGATTGCCTCTGCCCATATCCACGGATTCCCTTCTGGGAAGCTATTCCCGCAGATCTGCGTTCCAGTCAAAAATGATCCCTGTATCCGCGTCCATCTCAAACTCATACTTGATCCCGTCATGGAACAGCTCCCCTTCCAGACGGACGCGGCCGTCCTCATTTTCCTCCCAGAGCTGTACGTCCCCGGCACTGGAACCGGGAACCTTGCTCGCTGCGATCTCCCTGGCCCTCTCCTGGGTAACCGGGCTGCCGCCCAGCGCATCCAGCCACTCCTCGTCCACCTCATAATCGGCTCCGACGATCCTTCCGTCTGCCAGAGCGATCTCAAAGTCATAATCGCCGTATTGGGTTTCAAATTCTACCTGAAAAATCGGGATATCATTTTCTCTGTCGCGTTCTACCTTCACATTGTAGGCGTCCTCCTCCGGGACACCGGCATTTTCCAGAGCGATGGACAGGGCGCTGTCGCCGTTCAGTTCCCCAGAACCGGCAGCATTTCCTTCCCCGCCGGCTCCTGCTGCTCCGCCTGCGCCGCCTTCCCCGCCGGCTCCTGCCGCTCCGCCTGCGCCGCCTTCCCCGCCGGGTACTGCCGCTCCGCCTGCGCCGCCTTCTCCGCCGGGTACTGCCGCTCCGTCTGCGCTACCGTTCTCTGATGGTTCCTGAGGTACTGCTTCATTGGTTTGACTTTCCGTCTGGGATTGTTCTAAACCAGTCCCGGAGTCCGCCGGATCATCGGAGGATGGATCCTGAGAAGGCCAAAATCCCAGGGCGCCAGGCACTCCGCATCCGGCCAATAACAGACAGAGCACTACAAGTACGGCGGCAAGCCGCGTATTTTGCTTCATCATGATAATTCCACCTTTCTGCTTCACATAGCTTTAGATCTTATGCACTAATACATAATTCTGAAAAATCTTCATAAAATCTGCCAAAACTGATGGAACATTTTTCTCTTAGCGTATCGATCCGGGTTTCATCCGCTATTTCCACGAAAACATCCCGATTTGGTTCCCTGTGAAACTGCTTTAACACCCGCCTCATATAATGCTTCGGATAATCGCTGGAGGAATCATTTTTTTCTCCCCAGATCAATTCCGGCTTAGATGGCAATTTCACTTTTATGGGTTCTTGGCCAAAACAGTTTTTATATGCCTCTTTATCCGATAGTAACCAGCATTCTATCATTTTCAGCGAAATCATGGGCACGCCGCGCCAATCGCAATGCCGGAATCCCCTTTCCGTTAATGCCTCTCATATGCCTTGCACCAAGCTGCACACGCTCTTCTCCCTCTATCGCTTTCTTTTCCACAAACCCAATTTCCAACTCAACCTGAAACACTTCCGCACTCTTTCTAATCAGCGAAATAATGGGACCAGGGCACCATGTTCCCGAATCTGAAACCCAGCCATAATCAGTGGGCCCCTCCCCATACACCAGCAATTTCAGTTTTTTCATCCGGCATCCCCCTCCATCATCAGCGCTTTTATAATATCGTTATTGCTCATATTCATAAAAAGCTCTCCAGGATATAAGTACCGCATTTTATCGTTTAACTCCCGATTCTTTGTCAGGGAACTGCTTCTGCAATTTCCTGTCTCTCCATCACGATACATATACCGGATATTTTCCTTGTCAACATAATCCAGAAAAATTGGACTATGAGTGGTTACGATCAACTGGTTCTTCTTTTCTTCACAGTTTTTTTCCAGAATGCTTATGATTTTCTCTGCATAATCCAAATTGATTCCATTTTCAATTTCGTCAAGAAGCATAACACCATTCTTATCAATCTCACAAATAGCCAGGAAAGCCAGCAGGCGAAGTATGCCGTCGCTCATATTTTTAGACTCTATTGTCAAGGTTTTCTTTTTATAAGTCTCTTCTGCAACCAGGTGTGTCCACCCCGGTTTTCCCTTCGTCTGCGCCTCTACCCCTGCAATTTTACCATCCAGCACCTGATTTATTTTTTCCGCAAACCGCTTTTTCTGCTCCGCATTCATGGATTTCACAAAAGACGGCAGCTTTTCTCCCGCATTTCCGATGGTATCCACATCTCCGCGGCTGGATAGGCGCATTTTCTCAGGTGAAAGCAATTCAAAGGAATCTGAATTCAGCCAAAAGTCTTTCAGAGACTGCAGCACCGGAAATTCACCGAAATTCATTATTTTCAGCACAGAAGAATCCGACTGCAATCTAGGAATTATCACTTGCTGCTTTCCTTCTCCATTTTGAATGAAACCACCCTTTTCTTTTGAATAGAAGAGCAGAATCTCTTTTTTATTTTCTCTCTGTTTCCATACCGTTTCCTGCTCCAATTCCATCATATTTTTCTGTGTATGCGCCGAAATCTGAATTTGCCACTGTACCGATTGCGGTCCTTCCTTTGACTCTAACTCCAACTCACATGAGATGGCAATCCGTTGTAAATTACGCATTCGTGATTTCACATCCGAAACCTTCCAACCTCTTCTCTCCAGAATAACGCCTGCATCTTCTCTTGCCAGACTTGCCATAAAATCCAGCAGTTGCAAGACAGTACTCTTTCCGGACATGTTATTCCCCACTATCACAGTGAACGGCGTAAAATCCATTTGAAAATCATTTAACGCTTTAAAATTATCCACATATATACTTTTTATCACCAAATACCAGCTCCTCTAGCGCATGTTCCAAATCATGCCGCAAATAAATTCTATTCCGCCATACTCCGCGAACCCTATAATCATATATTATAGGAACCGCTCCGCGAACCCTATAACCATATATTATAGGAACCGCTCCGCGAACCCTATAATCACGTATTATATCATACCTTTTCTATTGTGTAAAAATATTTTCTCTGTTCTTCTTGTTTTTCTTGTTTTCTGCATGAGAAAGGCAGAGAATCTTTGCGCCTCACTCTGTAAATACTTCAACTTAAAAAGAGGGCACTTCACAATTCTCTGCCTTTTGCTCCTGTTTTAGGCATATTGAACATAATTTCATTCAACGATGATCCCGCAGCCGGATTTTCGCCATTTTCTTAATAGCTCACCATCCGATCCAGATCCAGCACAAACACCTTCACGCCGCCAAACACGGTCTGCACCGGAATGGAGGGCGAGGAGGCCATCATTCCGCCCGGCGGCAGCATGGCGCTCTGGTAAATGGTCTCGGTCCGCTGGCTGTACTCCTTCTCGAAAACAGCAAGAGCCTCGGGCAGACGCGACTCTGGCAGAGCGATCATCACCGTCACGCTCTTTTTGCGCAGGAACCCTCCCATAGAGTTTAAGACGGTGGCGGAAAATCCGTGCTTATTCAGCTCCCCTACCACGCTGTCATAATCCTCGCCGTGCAGAACTGCCAATATCAGTTTGTTGTAGCTGCTTTCATCCATTATGTATTCCTCCTTCATTTTTTTAGCACTACTGAATCCCAGTCACCTTGTAGTCCAAAGCCTCCACGGCCTTCGTAAGCGTCTCGTTGGAAACCTCCGCATCCAGGGTGACCACCGCCGTTCCCTTCTCATGGCTGACCTGGGCCTCTGTCACGCCGTCCAGCGCTTCCAGCCCCTTCTTCACCGCCGCCTCGCAGTGGCCGCACATCATGCCTTCGATCGTCATTGTTTTTTCCATCTTCGTGTCCTCCATTTTTTTATTTTCATCCTGCGCCGGAAGCGTACAGCCTCCCCCGCAGGGTGTATTCTTGCTCATATCCTGTCCGGTCAGGGTGCAGGAAGCGTTCTCCTGCCCCGTCCCCTTTCTCTTCCGCCCGGCGCCGTGCGGGCGGATCTTCCTGTCCCGCCTGGCGTCGTACACGCGAAAGAGATTCAGCCGCAGGGCATTTGTCACCACGCAGAAGCTGGACAGGCTCATGGCCGCCGCCCCGAACATGGGATTTAGCTCCCAACTGAAAATGGGAATCCACACCCCTGCCGCCAGGGGAATCCCGATCACGTTGTAGATAAAGGCCCAGAACAGATTTTCATGGATATTGCGCAGGGTTGCCCGGCTTAGGCGGATGGCCGCCGGCACGTCCGTGAGCCGGCTGTTCATCAGCACCACGTCCGCCGCGTCGATGGCCACGTCCGTGCCCGCCCCGATGGCGATTCCCATGTCCGCCCGGGTCAATGCGGGCGCGTCGTTGATGCCGTCGCCCACCATGGCGACCTTGCCCTTTTCCTGAAGGGCGCGGATGACGCTCTCCTTGCCGTCGGGAAGCACTCCGGCGATGACCTCGTCCACCCCGGCCTGGGCTCCGATGGCACGGGCGGTGCGCTCGTTGTCCCCGGTGAGCATGACCACGTGGATGCCCATATTCTTAAGCTCCGCGATGGCCTTGGGGCTCTCCTCCTTCATGGCGTCCGCCACGGCGATGATGCCCATAAGCTTCCCGTCCCTGGCGAAAAACAGGGGCGTCTTGCCCTCGCCGGCAAGCTGCTGCGCCCTGTCCGCCATCTCCCGATCCACCTTTGCCTGGCCGCTGATAAAGGCGAGATTTCCTCCGCTTAGGGCCGCGCCCTGTAAAATACCTGTGAGGCCGTTGCCCGGAAGGGCTTTAAAATCGCTGACCTCCTGGGCCGCCAGCTTCCGCTCCCTGCCGTACTGAAGCACCGCCCGGGCCAGAGGATGCTCGCTCTTTGCCTCCAGGGCGTAGGCCGTCGTCAACAGTTCTTCCTCAGAAATTCCCGAAGCAGGCAAAAGGTCGGTGACCTTCGGCTCCCCGCTGGTGATAGTCCCCGTCTTGTCCAGGGCCACGATCTCCATCTTGCCGGTCTCCTCCAAGGAAACCGCCGTCTTAAACAGAATGCCATGTCTGGCACCCATGCCGTTGCCCACCATGATGGCCACCGGCGTGGCCAGACCCAAAGCGCAGGGACAGCTGATGACCAGCACCGAGATTCCCCTGGCCAGGGCATAGCCGATTCCCTCCCCCGCCAGAAGCCACACACCGATGGTGAGAAGCGCGATGACGATCACCACCGGAACGAACACCCCGGACACCTTATCCGCTACCTTGGCGATGGGGGCCTTAGTGGCCGCCGCGTCACTGACCATCTTGATGATCTGGGACAGGGTGGTGTCCTCCCCCACCCGGGTGGCCTCACATTTGATAAAGCCGGACTGATTCACCGTGGCCGCCGACACCGGATCTCCCACGCTCTTGTCCACCGGGATGCTCTCCCCGGTGAGAGCCGATTCGTTGACCGCGCTGCTTCCCTCCAGGACCCTGCCGTCCACGGGAATATTTTCCCCAGGCCGGACCACGAACACGTCCCCCTTCTGTACCTGCTCGATGGGGACCTCCGTCTCCACCCCATTTTTCAGAAGGACCGCGGTCTTGGGGGCCAGCTTCATCAGGCCCTTCAAGGCGTCGGTGGTCCTGCCCTTGGAACGGGCCTCCAGCATTTTCCCCACGGTGATCAGCGTGAGGATCATGGCCGCCGACTCAAAGTAAAATTCATGCATGTAATCCATGACCCCGGCCATGTCCCCCCGCATCTGCGCGTCGGTCATGGCAAAGAGGGCGTAGGTGCTGTACACAAAGGCCGCTCCCGCCCCCAGGGCCACCAGGGTATCCATATTCGGCGCCCTGTGAAACAGGCTCTTAAAGCCGCTCACAAAAAATTTCTGGTTGATTACCATGATCACAATGGTAAGCAGAAGCTGGATCAGCCCCATGGCCACGTGGTTGTCCGCCAGCACTCTGGGCACCGGCCAGTTCCACATCATATGCCCCATGGACAGATACATCAGCGCCGCCAGAAATCCCACCGAGTACCACAGCCTCTTTTTGAGAAGGGGTGTCTCCCTGTCCTTTAATGCCTCCTCGGCCTGAGTGGTTCCGGCAGAAGCCGTTCTTCCCGCCCCGCCCGATTCCTTGGGCGACGCGCCGTACCCGGCCTCCTCCACCGCCCGGATAATGTCCGCCGCCTGTGCCGTTCCCTCCACGCCCATGGAGTTGGTCAGCAGGCTCACCGAACAGGATTCCACCCCAGGCACCTTGGACACCGCCTTCTCCACCCGGGCGCTGCAAGCCGCGCAGCTCATTCCGGTCACATTGTATTGTTCCATCAAATTCACCTCTATTTCATCAATTTCTGCAAGGTGTTCAAAAGCTCGTCCACCGTCTCCTCCTTGCCCTCCTGAATGTCCCTGGTGACGCAGGTCTTGATATGGTCCTCCAAAAGAACTCTCGTAAAGCTGTTTAATGCCGCGCTGGCCGCCGCCACCTGGGTTAAAATATCAATACAATAAGCGTCCCGCTCCACCATTCCTTTAATACCGCGGATCTGTCCCTCAATGCGGTTTAAGCGGTTGATGAGATTCCGATGCTCCTGGGGAGAGCGCTCCCGCAGCCTGTGGCCGCAGGCGCAGGGCTCTGTGGCCCTGTCATCGCAGGCGCAGGACTCTTCCGCCGTCATTTTATCTTTTAACGCCGCCATCTCATCGCAGCCGCAGGATTCCGCCGCCGTCATTTTATCCTTTTCCTGTTCCGTTGCCATTTCTGTCGTCCTCCTGTCTCTTCATCATTTCCATTCCGGAAGCTTTCATACGTATCCCGTCCGCAACCGTTCTGCATACCCCTTGCAGGTATCTCTGTATGAAACCATTGTATACCCGTTGCGGGTATTTGTCAAGTCCTTTTTTCATTGACAGCAGAGCGGCCATATGTTAGAATCTTTTTATCCTGAAGAGAGAGGTGAAAAGATGCGAAGATAATTTACTTTTGATCACATGAAGGTTTTTAACAGTATGGAGCGATTCACATACTGTTTTGTCATGTCGCCAAAAGTAGATTATGTCCGCATAACCTCTCTTTTTGTGTACAGAAAAATTCAGGCTGAGGGATGATTCCCATCGTTCCTTCTAAGCAGGAGGTTATGGCAGGTAATGGAACTGTTTGGCGGCAAGCGGTTCCTTTTTTTGCGCAAAATGCGCGCGGAACCTCAGAGGAGGAATTATAAGAGGTGCATAATATGAACTATACGATACGTGAAATGCAAGAGACAGAATATCCCCTGCTGAAGGATTTTTTGTATGAATCCATTTTTGTACCTGAAGGAGCTGCGCCGCCGCCCAGGTCCGTGGTAGAGTCCCCGGAGCTTCAGGTTTATATTACGGATTTTGGAACAGAAAAGCACGACAAAGCCCTGGCGGCGGAGGCGGACGGCAAGGTTGTGGGAGCCGTATGGGTCCGTATCATGAACGATTACGGCCATGTTGACGACCAGACGCCCTCCTTCGCGCTTGCCCTGTACAGGGAGTACCGCGGGCTGGGAATCGGGACAGCGCTGATGGAGCAAATGCTCGCCCTTTTAAAGCGCCTCGGCTATGAGCAGGCTTCCCTTTCCGTGCAGAAGGCCAATTATGCAGTGAAACTGTATCGTAAGCTGAGCTTTGAGATTGCGGAGGAGAAGGAGGAGGAATATATTATGGTGAGGCGTTTGCAGAAATGAAAATGTGCCCTGTGGATCTTACCGTCCACAGGGCACCCCTGTTGTCAAGGCGCTTTCTGACACAGAATACTAAGCCTCATAGCAGCGCCTTCTGACGCAGAATGTTAAGCCTGATTGCAGCCTCCCCTTTGCCCACCGCAGTCACATTTCCATTTTCATCCACGGTGGCAACGCTTGTGTCACTGGAAGACCAGGTAACCGTCTTCTCTGTGACATTATCCGACATGACCGTTGCCTTAAGGCTCCGGGCCCCCTGCCCCCTCTCTATTCAGATAGAGCGTGAGCGTATCCCTGTCCAGCGTTATGCCGGTGGGCTAAATTCCCAGAAGTATATGGCCGGACGAACCGTCCTTTGCATATACAGTCACGCCGTAATAGGCGATATTTCCCTGATCGTCCGTCTCGTTGAAGGTGCCAAGCTTGTACAGATTCGGGTCAAGGTTGTTGATAAATAAGCGCTGTCCAGGACGACCTTGCTTCCGGTCATGACAACGTCCTCATACTGAGCTACAATGCCATAACTGCAATTCTGGACCGAAAATTCGCCGCCGGTGATCTCAACCTTCTTGTCCCCTGGGGTTCTGGCATTGCAGAAAACGCCGTAAACCGCATTGCCGATGGAAACATTGCTGTCTCTGATCACCGTATCCCCTGTATCGGTATTGATCCCATAATCGGCATTGGTGATCGTCATGGTACTGTCTGTGATCTCCGTACTGCCGCCGCGGAAATACAGGCCGGCGGTGGTATCGTCGATGGTAACCGTACTGCCGCTGATTTTCACATCGCCGCTCCCAGAATAGAGAGTCAGCCACAGGCCGTCATGCCGATCACAATAGTTTCCGCTATCCTTTTATAGCTCCCAATCTCACGTTCTCAATGAAGTTCTTTTGTCCAAGAATATATGTCATCAAAGGTACGGTACACATCAGTAATCCCATTGCCATCTGAACGCCGACATTTCCAAGACTCGCCTGTCCGCTATAGTCCGTTGCCTGCTGTGCCATACTGATAAGTGCTGTAGCCAGAGGCCATTCTGATCTGTCGTTTACATACAGGAACGGCGTCCAGTAATCGCCCCATGTTGTACCGATTTGTCCGATTAAAAGGTATGTACACATCGGTTTTGTAATCGGCAGAATGATATTCCAGTATATGCGAAAATATCCTGCCCCGTCGATTCGGGCTGCATCTGACAATGTGTCCGGAATACCACGCATATATTGTCGTACCAAAAAGATGTGCATTGCACCGCCTCCAAACCATGTCGGAACCCAGACCGGAAGCAAAGTATCCACCCAACCCAGATTTGTATACTGCACATACAATGAAATCATTGTCACACAACTCGGTATCATCAGTGTTGCCAGCACAAGTCCAAATGCAAAACCTCTTCCCGCAAATTTAATTTTACTAAATCCGTAAGCACACAAGGTACAACTCAAAATGGTACCGGAAGCTGATAGGATCAAAAGCACCAGTGTGTTTTTCAAATATCTTAAAATTAATGAAATTTCATATCCGTTCCACGTAAAATATCCAAAAGTGTCCGGTATTAACTTGAAGTTATCTAAAGTAAATTTAGACGGAAACAGGGGCAACGGCACCTGCGTTATTTCTTTGTATGGCATGAATGCCAGCATAATCATATTCACGACCGGGTATACCAGTATCACACAAATCAGAACAATAATCACAGTTATTAGTATATTAAAGCTTTTTCTCTTCATACTTACTGCTCCTCTCCATAAAATACCCAGCTGCTTGTCTTAAATACTATGGCAGTCAAACAGCCAATCATGACAAACATGACAAGTGACATCGCACAGGCAAGCCCCATATCCATATAGGTGAAGGCGGTCTCATATATCATTAAGCCCATAAAGTATGTTGAATTCATAGGTCCACCTTTTGTCATCAGGAAAGAGGAACCAAATGCCTGCAAGGAGCCAACCATCCCCATTACCAGTTGGTACAAAATAACAGGTGTAAGCATTGGAATGGTAATATTAAACATTTTTCGCAATCGTCCGGCGCCATCAATGCTGGCGGCTTCATAAAGAGAATCAGGAATTGCATTCATATTCGAAATCCAAAGCAACATTCCACCTCCAAGTCCCCATAGTCCCATAAGGTACATAGAGAAGAGCGCCGTATCCGGACTAGATAAAAATGGAAAAGGCTCAAATCCAAGTGCTGTCAGGAATTGATTAAATCTACCATTTGCAGAAGGCGAAAATAAATCTTTCCAGACTATTGCACTTATAACTCCCGGTATAATACATGGCAAATATGCAACCACACGGAGTGCAGCTATTCCCTTAACTTTTACATTAAACAAAAGAGCAAAAAGGAATCCTAAAACCATATTTACCGGAACCGTGATCACTGTATATTTGATTGTAATCCCTAACGAATATTTAAATAAATCGTAATCCAAAAGATATTTAAAATTATCCAGCCCGATCCATTTGGCTTTTTCAATACCATTAAATTCTGTAAAAGCATGATAAAATGATTGTACAAATGGCAGTCCGGTAAAGATCAGTATCCCCGCAATAACCGGCGAAACAGCTACCCAACCCGCAATATTACGCCTCACAGCCAGTTTGCTCCATTTTTTTCTTTTTATCATTAAGTCCACCTCATTACTGTTTCAAAATGTTCGCCATCTCCGCCTGACCATACTCTGCTGCTTCCTTTGGTGTTTTTATATCATTCAGTAATCCGTACAACGCATTTCGCCATGATGTATCAAAATTTGTAACCGCATTTTCATTTTCAATTGTCAAACACGGCTGTAGAGTGTCATACTCAAAGTTTGTGACAAATGGCTCACTCGGAATACCCGGAACAGAATCTATCCACGCCGGGTCATCGATCATATCTTTACGAATCGGTACACAATTGCCTGATTTTGCAAACACTGTCTGACCTTCTTTGCTGACTGTAAATTCCAGGAAATCAGCAACTTCTTCTTTATAAGCACTGCTGCTTAGAATTGCATATCCGCTTGTTCCCGCTCCTACATAATGCTTTACAGGAAGAATCGGCAGCGACACAACGCCTATATTCTCTGCGCCCAGTCCGGTTGTCTCATCCGTTATGTTTTTCATAATTGATCGCGTATTAAAATACATTCCAACCTTGCCATTTTCAAAAGCACCTACGTCGTCCTTATAATTATTTCTAAGAGCTCCGCTGTCAACCAATTTTTTGATCCTTGTTAATGCCTCCACTGTCCCTTCTGTATCGAAGTTGGCCTCTGTACCATTCGGATATGGAGTTGTCAAACTTCCGCCAAGACCCATGATAATGAGCGGAGCAGTAGCTCCCCAGCTTAAATTCACGTCAGCGCCACGTCTTTCGTATATACCGGCTATGTTAGACGGAACAGCAAGTTTTTCGGCAGTTTCCTCGAACTCTTCCCATGTCCATCCTTCTTGCGGATAAGCTACGCCGGCTTCATCAAAAATCTGCTTGTTGTAATAACACACAACATGGTTGTAGTCACGGCTCAGCATATACAATTTTCCATCGTATTTTCCGCAGTCCAGCATAGATTCGTAAAACTCGTCCTCATTGATATCGATATACTCTGACAAGTCTGTCAAAACACCTTTTGACGCCAATCCCGGCACCTGGATATCACTCAGCCAGATTAAGTCGGGAGCCTTTTTTGCAGCAACCTGCGCGAGAAGCTTTGTTGTATAATCTCCCAAAATCTCCTCAAGCTTGAAGGTAATTCCTTCATGAGTTTCCTCGTAGGCCTCCGTCAGCACCTCCAAGTCTGCAATGGCAGAACCCTGCACGGCAACACGGATCACAATGTCACCATTTTCATTTTTCTCATCGCTGGATACGTTATCATTATTGTCTGCTTTCTGACAACCTGCAAACAGCCCCACCGTCAGGGACAACACCAGAAATAACACTATGCATCTAGTTCTTGCTTTCATGATTTTTATCTCCTTTTTTAGCACTCTTCATTTTTGTACCACTAAGCAATAGTACAATGGCAACAATCCCTGCCATTAAAACAGTAACAATCGACACAATTATAATAACCATCGGAAGTGTCAAGGTTCCATTTCCATCATCAAACTTTTCTCCATTCTGTATTCGCATTTGACGAATATATTTCACTGTCATATCCCAATACATCGTTGGATCAATATTTCCATCTTCATCAACCCATTGTTCTTCAACAGTCGGCTTACATTCAGATGTATCACACGGCATAACTAAAGATTTTTCATGCACATCATTAAATGCCGTGATCATGACGATACGTGGTAAATCATTAGAAAGAATTGTTTCCCATCCGCTCTGATAGAGTTGTCCATCTTCACGTGAATGAACAGGCTTTGTAACGCCCCAGCCCGGCATAATAAGCTCCACCTCATCCTGAGGTGCAATTACACCATACTCTGCAACCCAGCCATAAGTTCCCGGTTCTCCGCTTGAACCTGCCCGAACTGTGAACTTGTCGCCATAGGTACGATCACCAAAGTAGCTTTCCCATTTTAGAGCATCATTTTCGCCCCAATCATGAGCTATCAGCAATGGTTTTCCGTCCAACTGATAATAGTTGTCACCACCATATTCTTCATTTAAGAAGTAGTTTTTATATACAGCTTCTGCCTGTAATTCCAATGTCTCGCCATCCGGGCGAACTATGCCACTGGCATCTGTATTTATTGCTGCATAAGTTCCGACAGCAAACGCATATTTAATTTTCCAATCATGTGTCTTATTCCATTCTGCAATTCTTTGACAAACAAGTGTCGCATTATTCGCAATCCAAACATTGCCTGCACCATATGTAACTTTACTTGTTAACCCTCCATTTGTCATATCAAACATAATGAAATCGATCTTTGCATCTGACAATAATTGAAGATGCATATCAATCTGGTCTGGATCTGAACTGTCCGGAATTCCATAAACGTCATCTGCTGTACCAAGAATGCCGTCATTTCCAAGACTGATCAATGGTCTATACATAATTGGTTCGCCTTTTCCCCAATTATCCGGAAACATACTTTCATTTAAGTATGTCACATACCAAATACCAACATCCGTCTTTCCACCATTTCCATTCGTTTGAAGTGTGTCGGCTGCAGATTTATCTGCAGCCAACACATTACTCATTGACATCGTTAACATAGTTACTAACATGAGGCAAACCATTATGCTTTTTGTAATTATCTTCTTCAAACTTGCCCTCCTCGAGTAACTTTTTACTACTCTTGTTCAGTATCTTTCTTTTTTCTGACGTAAAGAACAGTAACTATAATTCCTACACCAACTAATACAATAACTGCAATCAACACAATCATTAATATCATCATGATATTGTTTGATGTTGTATTAGTTGCGCTGACATTATTTCCGTTTACATCATCTGTCTTTGTATCATCTGTTGTCGATTGTTCCGGTTCTGGTTCTGATTCATCTGTTGTCGGTTGTTCCGGTTCCGGTTCTGATTCATCTGTTGTCGGTTGTTCTGGTTCTGGTTCCGGTTCTGGCGCCACACCTGTCATGTCATAGTCGCACACCTTCAGCACTGTCATCTTCAAGCTTTCTCCATCCATTAAACCATTAAGATTTCCAAAACTGAAATAACCTGTTCCGCCAGATGTAAACTCAGTTCCTTCCGGCATTGTAAACTCATACTTTCCGTTCTCATCACCATCAACCGTGATTCTGTATACGTTTTCAGAAACAGCTGTTCCACGTAATGTAATAGGCTGTGTAGTATCCACATTGAAAGTACACGTACTTGGTGTTAATTTAATTCCTTTGTGCAATACTTGACCTTCGATGTGTAACACATTTTCTGAAGCTGCTCTTAGAAGGAGTAATGGACCGTTATTTCCACCCCAACCTTCTCGGTCAGTGAGCGCAATCGCACTCCAAAAACCATTTCCGGTCCACCAATTGGGTTGTTCTAATGTAAAAGTTACGGAGAAGTTTTGCAAATCCACTTCGTTTTCCGTATATTGCCAAAATGTCATACTGTTGACCAGTGTATTATTAAGGGTAACTCCTTCTTCTGTAAAGTCTGCCATTGCACCACCGATCATCAGACCCCATTCCGTGTCGCTTGTGTAAGCATGAGCTGAATCACTGTAAGCCCCTACGCAAAGGCAAACTGTCAAAATCGCCAACACTACCTTTGTAAATTTTCTTAATCTTTTCATCAAATTCCCCTTTACTGCTGTTTAAGCACTTTCAATAATTAAGCATTATATTTTGCATTATATTTTCTTTTACGCTCTACTAATAAATATGCAGCTCCAGCCAAACTTACGAAACATAACACTGTAAATGGTACTATCTGCGCAGTATCTCCTGTTTTAGGAGCAGCCAACGGAATGTTGTATTTGCTGTCAGCATCTGCTTGAACACCTGTGTAATCTGCTTCTGTAAGGAATGTATTTAAGTAAGCTTCAATTTCAACTACTCTGAAATTAGTAATTGCATTATTATTGTTTTCTCTAGTACGTACAAAGCTTCCTGTTACACGGAATCCTTTTGCTTCAACAACTTCAAAGTTAAAATCAATCACTTCGTCTGCATTTTTGTATTGAATATTATGTTTTTCTGCTACGCGTTTCCATGATCCGTTTGAAAGCAATACATCAACAGCAATATCTTGCGGTCTACGATCATATTCCTCCTTTGGGAAATAAATCTTCACTTGACTGATCTTAGTCATACCTTCAAAGCTTGCTTCATAATATGCCAACTGTGTTGTATTATCACGATTTGTAATAGCGTGTGTTGAAGGTCCGGCATTTTGAGTTACACCGTCATATGCTCTTTCAATATCATATCCCATCAAAGGATCTGTTACTTCCATCGACTTAATTTTGATCTTTTCCTTTTTGCCTTCCTCTTTTTCTTCTTGTTCTTCGCTATCTATAGCTGCAATTGCATACTTTGCATTATCAGCTTCTGCAACTCCTGTGTAGTCTGCTGCCTGAATGCCCGCATCGTTCCATGCTTCAATTTCTAATATGCGGAAATTCAACAGGCTTTTGCCTTCATCTCTTACACGTGATAAGTTTGCTGTTACTCTAAATTCTGTTGCTTCAACCTCTTCAAACTGAAAGGTTTTGACCTCATCTTTGCCTCTCCATGAAATATTGTGTTCTTCTGCTACACGTTTCCATGTTCCGTCCGCAAGTTTTACATCTACAGCAATATCTTTCGTTCTCTTATCAGCTTCTTCTGATGGGAAAAATACTTTTACCTGATTAATTTTTGTTGCTTCTGCAAAACTTCCCTGATAATATCCAATATCATCTGTTAATCCGGTAATAGCATGAGTGTCTGCACCACCATTTGCAGTGACTCCATCAAACGCTCTTGAAACCGGGTAATCTTCCAATGGACTCGTAGCAACCATCTCATCAATTGCAGCTTTTACCGGTTCTGCCGGTGTTGTAGGTTCTTCCTGTTCTTCGCTATCTATAGCTGCAATTGCATACTTTGCATTATCAGCTTCTGCAACTCCTGTATAGTCTGCTGCCTGAATGCTCGCATCGTTCCATGCTTCAATTTCTAATATGCGGAAATTCAACAGACTTTTGCCTTCATCTCTTACACGTGATAAGTTTGCTGTTACTCTAAATTCTGTTGCTTCAACCTCTGCAAACTGAAAGGCTTTGACCTCATCTTTGCCTTCCCATGAAATATTGTGTTCTTCTGCTACACGTTTCCATGTTCCGTCTGCAAGTTTTACATCTACAGCAATATCTTTTGTTCTCTTATCAGCTTCCTCTGATGGGAAATATACTTTTATCTGATTAATTTTTGTTGCTTCCGCAAAACTTCCCTGATAATATCCAATATCATCTGTTAATCCGGTAATAGCATGAGTGTCTGCACCACCATTTGCAGTGACTCCATCAAACGCTCTTGAAACCGGGAAATCTTCCAATGGACTCGTAGCAACCATCTTATCAATTGCGGCTTTTACCGGTTCTGCCGGTGTTGTAGATCCTTCCTCTGCAGATGGTGTCAGCTTAGCAATATTATATCTTTCATTACTGTCCTCATCGGTTCCTGTATAGTCATCTGATGAAATCGTATCATCATAATGAGCTTCGATTTCTAATACGCGGAAATTCAATACACTTTTGCCTTCATCTCTTACACGTGATAAGTTTGCTGTTACTCTAAATTCTTTTGCTTCAACCTCTGCAAACTTAAAGGCTTTGACCTCATTTCCGCCTTCCCATGTAATATTGTGTTCTTCTGCTACACGTTTCCACGTTCCGTCTGCAAGTTGTACATCTACAGCAATATCTTGTGTTCTCTTATCAGCTTCATCTGATGGGAAAAACACTTTTACCTGATTAATTTTGGTCGCATTTGCAAAACTTCCCTGATAATATCCGGTTTCAATGTTTTTTTGCTCATCTTTTGTTAAGCCGGTAACAGCATGTGTGTTTGCACCACCATTGACAGTAACTCCATCAATCGCTCTTGAAGCCGGGTACCCCTGCGTTTCATTTGAAGCAATCATCCCGTCAACCGATACTTTTGTATCAGCTGCTTCTACGTGCAGCCCACCATACCATGTTGCTGAACAAACAGTAATTGCTGCCATCGCAAATGCTAAAATTCTTTTTTTCAAATAATTATTCTTCATTCCTTCTCTTCCTTCCTATAATTCTTTCACAATATACAAAATTAGTCTTTACTTTTGTTGTAATTTTTTGCCTTTTTTCTGTCCCCCCCTTCCAATTTTATAACTTCTCGGAATCTTCAGCCTTGATTTTATAAGATTTCCAGACCCCTATTTCAAAAAATCACCCACTTTTTTGTCAAAAGCACTTGACAAATGCAGGATTCCGAGAAGTTCTTTGTCTATATTATATAGCGGCGTCGAACGCAAGCAAATCACAAAAACAGGCATATTATATTGCAAATACCGTCTCATTTTTTCAAGGTGCAAAAGGTTTAAAAAAACCTCCTCACTTTCCCTTTAGAAAAAGCGAGGAGGTTGATAACCTAAATTTTTATTCTTCTCCCATGGTTTCACTTATCTTTACCCCATGTATAAGCAATCGCTGTCGAGATGCCCCTCTTACACAAGTAGATAAACTTACAATTTGAGAGTCTGCAGTTGGTGCTACTCCCGTATCATAATCCGCAATGCCTCTTATATGATTCAGATAAGACAAGTATTGTTCATCGTCTTCATAATAGTATGTATAACTTGATGAAAAATCCTCTACAGTACATATCGCAAATATTTTATATTGTATTTCATTTCCGTCAGGTGTATAAATATAAAAATATGGATTCTGATCGTAAAATTCCTTATCTTTATACTCACTCAGCTTTCCAAACATGGAACCATTTTTCATATCATGTCCATAGATAAATGTATTTTTATCACTAAAATCTTTTTGATTGTTTGCATCCATAAAAATTGTCCCTGCTGTATTGCTTTTTCCTTCAATTGTAGTTCTCAAATACTTAGCATTATCAGGTCCTTGCACAACCGGATAATTGATTTCTTCTGGTGTATCAAATTGAATCCACGCAACCACATCCGGATTCACTTCGATCAATTTCTCAAAATCTACTTTTAATGAATTATGAGTTTGTTCTTTTCCATTACTATTTTCAATTACTTCTTCTGCAATGTTCTGCGGAATACTATTTTCAATTACTGCTTTTACAATTTTGTCATATTCCTTAGTTCCCCTATGATATTCGACGTATATATTGATCAACTTGTATGCCGAAAAAAGGAAAATAACTATTACCAGTGCCAACAGAATATTGTTTATTGTTTTTCTATTTTTTATTTGTAATTTCATGTTTAACCCACCTTATCTGGTCTAAAGTACTACAGATTGACATAATTCTGCTTCAGAATCATGTCCTACATAAATTTTAAACTCTCCCGGTTCCACAATATACTCCATGGAATCGTTATAAAATCCGAGACTGTTGACCGGGACAGAGAGAGAAACCTTCTGAAGTTCTCCCGGTTGTAAGCAAATCTTTTTAAAGCCTTTCAATTCACGCACTGGTCTTGCCCTGCTAGCAAGAACATCCTGCACATACAACTGTACCGTTTCTTCTCCTGCCATGTTTCCATCATTCATTACTTCTACTATCACTTCCAAAGTATCCTCTAATGCTTTGACTTCTAAATTATTATAAGTATAAGTAGTATAACTAAGCCCATATCCGAAAGGATATAATGGTTTCAATGGTGAATCTATATATTTACAACTATGTCGCACATCGCTGGTTGGTCTTCCGGTTGATACATGATTATAATAAATCGGACATTCACCGGACGCATTTGGAAACGTTGTCGTAAGTCTTGCGCTTGGATTATAATCTCCAAATAAAATATCTACGATTGCATTTCCTGTTTCTGTACCACCATGCCATGCTTCCAATACGGCATCAGAGTAAGAAACAGCATTACCAACTGCCATTGGTCTTCCATTTACCAACACCGTAACAAGCGGCTTATTGCTTTCCTTGATCAAACGAAGCATTTCATCCTGATCTCCTGCAAGACCAATATAACTTAAAGAAGATGCTTCTCCACTCATATCTCTCAGTTCACCCACCATTGCAATTACTACGTCCGCATCAATAATAACAGCCTGTAACGCCTGCCTGTCTAATGGTGTTTCAACACCACAACACGGTGCATAAACAAAAGAAATATTCTGTGTTTTCAGTGCATCTATAAATGTTACTGTTTCTTCACCTTTTCCATAAAGAGTCCATGTTCCAAGCATTTCACTGCCTATGTCACTCAATTCACCAACCACAGCAATTTTACAATCTTTTTTCATTGGAAGTATGCCATTATTTTTTAATAAGACCATACTCTTTCTGGCAGCATCTCTTGCAAGTGCGCGATGTTCCGGACAAAGGGTCACCTTTTCTTCTAATGTTTCGTCCGTATAAGGTTGATCAAATAACCCTTTTGCATATTTCAATCGTAACACTTGACGTACCGCTTCATCCAATCTTTCTTCCGGTATTTCTCCACTGAGTACCATATCCGGAACAAAGTCCAAATAGCAACGTGATACCATGTCGATAGCTATCCCGGCGATCAGCGCTTGCTTCCCGGCGTCCTTCCGATCTGCCGCAACACCGTGCGCGATACATTCCCAGATAGATCCTGCATCGCTGACTACTAAACCTTCAAAGCCCAGCTTATCCCGCAATACATCCTGGAGCAGATAGCTGTTGACCGAACAGGGAATACCATTCAGATCGTTAAAAGCCGCCATATAAGTAGCCACACCACTCTCACAGGCCGCAATAAAAGGAGGCATATATACCTCCCACAACGTCTGTAGGCTGATGTCTGCACTGTTATAATCCCTGCCGCCAATCGCTGCGCCATAGGCAATAAAATGTTTTGCGCATGCCAGTATCCGGGCCGGATCCGTAAGATCGTCTCCCTGGAAACCGCGTACCTTGGCCGCAGCATAGCGGGAGGCAAGATACGGATCCTCCCCAGCGCCTTCGGCAATTCTCCCCCACCTTGCATCTCTCGCAATATCAAGCATAGGGGCAAAGGTCCAATGAATACCATCCGCCGCAGCTTCCACTGCCGCTGCCTGAGCTGTTCTCTCAAAAAGCGTCTCATCCCAGGAACAGCTTTCCGCCAGAGGGATAGGGAACATGGTACGATGCCCATGAATCACATCCATTCCAAATAACAGCGGAATTCCTAGTCTTGACTGCTCAACTGCTATCTTTTGTAAATGATTGCAACGTCTTGCATCTCTTACTCCTAAAAATGAACCCACACGGCCAGTGCGAATGTCATCTTCTTGTTCATCCCATTTTTCTTCAGACAAAAAGCGATCAAATTCTTCTTCTGTAATTTTGCCTTCAGCCAACATTTTTTGTTTTTCTTCTAAACTAATCTCAAAGCCACCCACAGGAGACGGACCAACCTGATTTAACTGCCCTGCTTTTTCTTCAACAGTCATTTTCCGCAGGAGAGAATCAATCTTTCTTTCAATCTCCAAATCGCTACAAAATTTTCTCACTATCCTTTTATTCCTCCCAGTATCACGTTTTCAATCACAAAAACTTACAACATCATTTATTTATAATTTTACAGCAACATCAAGCGCAATCAAATCGCAAAAACAGGCATATCATATTGTAAATTCCGTCAGAACGTGATGTCATATCATTATAAATCAGCAGATCTAATGAGTAGTCTCGGAAACTGAGATGGCAGCAAGCTCGTGTCTGCTGGGAGGTACTCCATATCTTTTTTTATAAGCGCGAAAGAATGTCGAGTAATCCTTAAAGCCACAGTCGCTATACACGGTGGTAGGCGGTATGCCTGAAAGAATAAGCTGCCGCGCATTCATAAGGCGTTTTGTGGTAATGTACTCCCAAACAGTAGTGTCGGTGGCTTTTTTAAAAATACTGCTAAGCTGTGATTCGCTTATAAATAATTCATTACACAGTTTATTTATAGATATATCTTCTTAAATATCTTTGTTTATATAATTTATTATATAGTAATCAATCGAATGCTCGATTTCGTTTTTTCCTATGTTTTTAAACGCTTTATAAATCTCAAACAAAAGCGACAGCAGGCTTGTAATGGCTTGAAGCCCTTCATCATCGACAGAGTTAATAATTCGGTCAATAAAAAAGCTATATATACTTTTTGAAGGATCTTGGGCACGGTAAAGATTATATGTGCCGTTTTCACGACAATTATATGGAACAAGCAATTTTTTTTGGGGATCTATGTTATCTAACAGTTCTGGCCTAAAATAAATATAAAGACGCGTATACGGTATAGTGCAGTCAAGATTGATATAATGAGCTTCTAAAGGACGCAATATAAGAATATCGCCTTTTTTAAGCGGATACGGCGTACCCTCCACCTGATAAACCGCATTTCCACCTAAAAAGCAATACAATTCATAAGCTTCGTGTGTGTGCAATGTAAAGTTAGACGGATTAGGATTATTGTCGTGTTCGTAGTATAGTGTTACATTATTATGTAGATATTTGAAAATTACACCCATATTTTTTCAATAACCTCCGTTTAAAGGACTGAACGGTCTCGGAAACTCTTAAAGCCCGTATATTGTGCGGCGCGGTTGCCGTGGTCTGTGCCGAAGCGAAATACTGCAAATAGATATACCGCGCCACAAGCAATTTTCAAAAAGCCTACCTTTTGAGAATTGCCCGAAAATGCGATTGTTCTGAGTCTGCCTTGCGTTCCTATAGAAAATATGATAAATTGTGGCAAATATTTTCCATAAAGCGGCAAAATCCCTTGTTTTTTTTACGAATTTGTGGTATCATCATCATATTCAATCAGCTATCAAAAGGTAGACCTTTTGACAGCTTTTTTATTTTCCGTCCGCGGCGCAAGCAGACGGTATTCCCGCAATCTGCGGTAAAGGGTGGCCTCGCTCATCCCGCACTGTTTGAGCACGGCGGGAAGCGGCGTCTGCCCGCCCTCCCACGCCTTGACGATTTGCCCGAAATCCTCCGGAACCGCGATTTCCGGCCTGCCGAATTTCACCCCTTTTGCCTTTGCCGCAGCAATTCCCTGCGCCTGCCGCTTTTTGATGTTCTCCCGCTCGTTCTGCGCCACAAAGGACAAAATCTGCAGCACCAGATCGGCGATGAACGTTCCCATCAGATCCTTGCCGTTTCGAGTGTCCAGCAGGGGCATATCCAGCACGCAGATGTCAATCCCGATCTCCTTTGTCAGCACCCGCCACTGCGCCAGAATATCCTCGTAATTCCGCCCCAGCCGGTCTATACTCAGCACATACAGCAGGTCGCCCCGCTTCATCCTTTTGAGCAGCTTCTGGTACTGCGGCCGGTTAAAATCCCTGCCCGACTGCTTATCCGTATAGATGTTTTTTTCAGGGACTGCCCGGCTCTGCATCGCAAGCAGCTGCCTGTCCTCGTTCTGGTCTGTGCTGGATACCCGCACATATCCGTAAATATTCGCCATTTCCGTTACCTCCATACAGCCTTCATTTTACAGGATACCTGTATGGACTGCCACGGCAACGATCAGCGCCGGCCCAAAAAGCGGGCGGGTTGCCGCGCCTTTGATTTTCCCAAATCTTTATGCACGACAACCCGCCCGCTTTTTTGTTTTCTCTCTAAACAGCTTTTCTGTCCGGCAAAGCTGCTTTACTCTTCTCCTATTTTTTTATTTCCATCCAGATCCGCCCGCCGCAGATATTCCTTTAACAAAAACGCGCAAAAATACGGAAACGTATAGATCCCATCGCTGTATCCGATATTTCCTGCCGTGAACTTGATCCCGCAGTGAATATCCCCGTACCGTTCGCTCTGGATCAGCGTCCGCAGGGATTTTGCCGTCCCGCGCTTTGCCTTCACCTCACGCCCGCGTCCTTCAGCCATTCCATACATCCCCGGTAATCCTTAAACCGGGCGCCCTTTGCAACCTTGGAAATCTGGAATTTCTTGTTATCCTTTGCCAGCTGAACAGGAATCTGTTCAAACACATTGAGAATCCTGGTCTGATCCATACCGTCGGCATATTTGCGGATATCTTCTTTGTAATCCTGAAGTAACTGCCGCTGAACATCCAGTGTTCCCTCAAAGGTTCCTTTTTGGATATACTCCCGCACAACCGCCGGCATCCCACCAAGAATGCAATAATCCAGGAACAGACCGCTGTATACGTTCATCAGCGTTTCCGGAAAGGGCTGCGCATTCTCCATATAGGTCAGCATCTCCTGGATCGCTGTCCCGTCATACCCTTTTGCCCACAGAAATTCCTCGAAATCCATGGAATACATGGGATAGTCAACCTTATAGCCAACGCTGTTGCTTTCAATCCGCTTATAGGAAAGCCCCAGCAGGGAGCCGCTGCAGATCACGTCGAAACGCCCGTCAATCTTAAAAAACTTTAAAGCCGTCGCAATCTCCGGGTAATCCTGAAGTTCATCAAAGAAAAGAAGCGTTTCGCCGGGTTCAAACCGCTTGGACGGGTCCATACGCGAAATGTTCCGGATAATATCGTCCGTTTTATACCCGTTCTCTGTGATGAGCTTGTATTTGGGCTCTTCCACAAAATTGATATAGATCACGCTCTGATACGCTCGCAAAAAGATGAGCGACTTTCTTATCTGCTATCACAAAAAGATGAGCGACTTTCCCAGACACTATCACAAAAAGATGAGCGACTTTCTTTATTCCAGCCCAATCGCCTGCTTCGCCAGCCTGTCCGCCAGGTCGTTAAACTTATCCCCGGAATGCCCCTTCACCTTCACGAACCGGATCCGCACCTGCCGGCTTGCCTCCCGGTAAAAATCCCGGTAGGCGATGGTCCCCTCCTTGTTGGCCTTCCAGGCCCCGGTGCACCATTTTTCAATGCCTTCATAGTCATAATAGATGGCAAGGCTGGAAACGCCGTGCTCCAGGCAGTAGTTCATGGCGCACATGCTGCCCTCGATCTCCCCGGCCACGTTGCGCATCGCCGCCCGCTCCGGGTCCGAAAACTTCCGGGAAAAATACTCCGTGTGCCCTCCGTGAAACAGCACCACCCCGCAGGCATATTCCCTGGTCGCCGCATTGTAGCTTCCGTCCACGTAGGCCACGGCCTCCGGGCCAACTACACTCCCCTTCCTTTCCCTCCGGTTTTCCCCGCCGGTCTCCAGGAAGGCCGCCGCCTCCTCAATAACATCAAAGCCCTTGTACTCCGCGCCGGAAAATCCCTCGATATTCTTCTGGCAGTCCGCCCAGGTCAGATAGATCCCCGGGGTCCGCCCTTTCCTTACCGCATAATATTTCTTCGCCATGGTTCTTTCGCACTCCAAATCCTGGTATTCTTTTCCGCCATCACCGCGCCTCTTCCTGGCTGCCGCCTGCACTCCTATCCGTTCTGAACCTGCTTCAGCCGCAGCACGTTCTCCTCGATCTGAAAGCTGGAAAAGCTGCGGATGAAGCTGGAAAAGCGGCTGAAGCCGTACTGCTTCACGCGGAAGTCGGGAAAGGCCCGCTTCAGCTCCTCGTAGACCATGCTCATATTGTCCACCCTGCCGCCGTTGTTCTGCAGGAATTTGATGATGCGGGCCTCGATCTCGCTGCGGGTCACGCCCGTCTTCTTGTCCTGGACGAAATAAGTGTTCCCCTTTCGGACCACCTCAAAATTCTCCAATCCCTCCAGGAAGGTGGACAGCTTGGAATAGCCGAAGTTCCGCACGTCAAAATCCGAAAATTTCTTGGTCAGGACGCTGCCCACCTCGGCGATTCCCGTGGGCTTGCCCAGGTTGTTGTTCTCGGTGACGATCTTCTCCACCGCCGCCTGAATATCCTCCAGGCTGGTGATCTCGCCCTTGGACACCTCCTCGGAGGCGATGACCTCCAGGATCTTGAAGGCGTCGCAGGCCTTCACGAAGGGGGTGGGGGTCTTGCGCTCTCCCATGCCCAGCACAAACATGCCGTCCTCCCGGAGACGCTGGGCCAGCTTGGTAAAATCCGAGTCGCTGGAGACGATACAGAAGCCCTCCACATTTCCCGAATACAAAATGTCCATGGCGTCGATGATCATGGCCGAGTCCGTGGCGTTCTTGCCAAAGGTGTAGCTGTACTGCTGGATGGGATTTACGGACCACTCCAGGATCACGTCCTTCCAGCCCCGCTTGGTGGTGTCCGTCCAGTCCCCGTAGATCCGCTTGTAGGTAGCCACCCCCATGTCCGACACCTCGTCGAAAATGTACTTGATGTACCGGGGCGACACGTTGTCCGCGTCGATCAAAACCGCAAATCTTTTTTCTGTCTGTTCCATATGATATAATTCCTCATTTTATGCAAAAGCATAATTTTCTTTCTGATTCCTGTTCGTTTTTTCTTGTTTCTTTTCGCGAGGAAGCGGACGATTCCTGGGGCGTGCTTCCCGCAGCCGGCACAGGAAATCCACAGGCCGGTCTGCTCTTACCGCCATCAATATTTACTCCAGCACCAGATACGCGTCCTCTTTCTTCGTCACGTACCCGATCACTTCCGCGCAGGGGATGGAACCCTTCAGTTCCGACAAAAGCCCCGGCGCCTCCTTCTCGCTCACCGCCATCAGCAGTCCCCCGGAGGTCTGAGGGTCATACAAAATGTCCTGCATGGCCCTGGTGACGTTCCCCTTCACCAGCACGTCCCCCTCTGCAAAATCCCGGTTCCGGTAGGCTCCTGCAGGGATGAAGCCCATCTCCGCCAGCTCATAGGCTTCCTTATGATAAGGCACCTTTCCCGTCTCGATATGAATGGTCAGCCCGCTGCCCCGCGCCATCTCGCAGGAGTGGCCCAGAAGGGCAAATCCGGTGACGTCGGTACATCCGTGCACCGGATATTTTACCATGATATCCCGTGCCGTCCGGTTGAGCTGGGCCATCTGGGCATAGATCCTGTCCATCAGAGG
>CALWDR010000283.1 GCA_944376745.1 uncultured Lachnospiraceae bacterium | reverse complement strand
GTTTCCCTTTGCCCTGGATTGGATCCTCTCGCTGACCTACGGGCCCGTCTACAATTCCCTGCCGCTGTGGTACTGGACCGAAGTTGATTTTGGAAGCTGGGCAGGAGGGCAGGGCGTCATCAATGTGTTAAGCCTGATCCTCGCCTCGTCGGCAGGCGCAGCGCTGCTGCTTGCAGGCGTCGGCATCTGGCGGCGAGGGGGGAAGAGGCGGCAAATCGGTTATTTGGAGCCTTCGTTGCAGGGGATTTGTTCCAACAGCTTTTTGGCTGCCTCCACGGGGAAATCCTCAGAAGGCGGGTTCTCCACGAAGCTCTGGAGCAGGTCGTGGGCGTTGCGGCTCTGGGGCAGCATGTATCCGGCTTCCCGGAGGAGATCCTCGTTTACCAGCCGGACGGATTTCGCAACGGCACGCATCAGCCGGTACAGATCGTCGCTGCCGGCTGATGTTGCTAATTGCAGAGCGATCTTCTCCTGTTTGGCCTTACTTTTGGCCAGAGCGTTGGCGAGGGCCGTGACGGTTTCCGTCTTTTTCTGCTGGGGCGGATACTCCGCCGGCACCAGGGAGATCGCCCCGCTGGGACAGGCGTCGGCGCAGAGGCCGCAGCCGGTGCATTTATTTACGTCAATGATGCTGTTCTCGGTATCGGTTGCGCCTGTGGGACAAACATACAGGCACAGACAGTCTTTCGTGCAGAGACGCAGATTTCTTACGGCAGTCTGTTTCATGCGGATACCCTCCCCTCGATTTTTTCAAATTTCCATGACGGCACCTTGCAGACGGGACAGAGCTGGGGAGCAAAGTCCCCTATGTAGATAAATCCGCAGACGGTGCACACCCACACCTGGGTATTTTTCAGAAAGGCGTCCCCCTCCTTTTCCCAGCGCTGCAGCAGGGTGTTTAAGATCATCGTTACCTTTTCTCCCCAGGCGCAGATCCGCTGTGTGCCGCGGTCAGCGTCCGCCTCGGCGGCGGAGCGAAGGGCGGGGTAGCCCTCCTTTAAATCTGCCTGCAGCAGCGCCGCGAGCTGAGCCATATCGGCGTCCGGGACGGCGGGAGCGGCTGCGGCAAAATAATCGGCGATTTTTCGAAACAGCGCCGCCTCCTCTTCCTTATATTGCTTCTCACAGCCCCGGGCCAGATTGGAGCAGAGGGCGGACAGCTCTCCGGCGGATAATCGTTTCAGATCCTCGTCCACCTGGACCGCCGCTGCCGGCGCCTCTGGCGTCTCGGGCTTCTGTTCGGGCGCGAACGCCGACTTCGCGGCGCCGCAGATGGGACATACCCATGAGTCGGGCAGGCTGGCAAAAGACTTGCCTTCCCTGGCTTCGTCATAGACATATCCGCAGATAGAACAAATATACTTCATAACCTGCTCTCCCTTCGTTGATTTTTTATTTTATGCCGATTTCGCGGCACAGGTCCTCCTTAAGATCCGGAAAGGGCACCATGGGAGCGGGGGCGGGGCCGTGGGCGCCGATGATCTTCTCCATCCAGACCATGTCGTACCAGCGGCCAAATTTGCAGCCGCAGTTCTCAAAGGTTCCCACCATGCGGTAGCCCATATGGGCGTGGAAGCGGACGCTGTTGTCGGTCAGGTACGGGTCCTCCGTCCTGGGGGACCCGATACAGGCATAGAGGTTGGTCAGGTTCTGGGCCCTGCTGACAGCCTCCAGCGTCTCGTAGAGTCTCCGGCCCAGCCCGAGCCTTCGCCGGTCTTCTCTCAGGTAAATGGTGGTCTCCGCGGCCCAGGCGTAAGCGGCCCGGCCCACGAAGGGACCGGTGTAGGCGTAGCCGGAGATCTGGCCGTCCGCCTCGGCCACAAGATAGGGATAATTTCGCAGGGTCCGCTCCATCCGGGCGGTAAATTCGGTAAGGCTCGGCACCGCATACTCAAAGGAAATGGCGGTTTTCTCCACATAGGGCGCGTAGATTTCCAGCAGAGCTGCTGCGTCATCCGTGGTCGCGACGCGGATTCTTACATGCTTATCCAATGCTTATCCTCCTTCGCGGGAAATCATTTTTCTGAAAAATGCATTTCCGGTTTCAAAATTTTTCCTATTCCCCCGTCATCTCCGGGTCCAGTCCGGAGTGGTAGGAGACATTTCCCAGGGCGTCCAGGATGTGGCTGAGGCGAAGCTTGGCGGATTCCGAGTGGCGCTTGGACAAAAACAGCCGGTACATGCGGGGAAGCAGCTTTTTGTACTCCTGCTGTGCTTCCTCCATCAGGTCCAGGAAGGATTCCCTGGAGGTAATGGTTTCATCCCAGGGATTGTGCCATTCCCGGTGCAGCACATTCAGGGGGTCCGGATAAAAATGCAGGCTGTCGCTGGGCATCATGGCGGAAATCCCTGTGTGCCCGACGGTGAGGCCCTCGATTTTCCGGGTCAGCACCTTTTTCTGGCCCCGGGAGTCGTGAAGAAGCCGCATGCCAACCTGCATAGAGCGGATGGCCAGCCGCATGGCGGTGTAGGTGACCTTCAGCTCCGGGTAGGCCATGGAATACACATAGTAGAGGATGGTGGCCACGGTGCGCAGCTCCAGCCGGGTCAGCATGATGGTGGATTCCCGGCGGAAGCTTGAGGGCAGCTTGTGTTTGTAAAAGCTTAAAAGCTCCGCGTCGATGTCTGTCTCCAGATTCATGTGATGCCCGTAATATTCCGGCCTGCGCCCCTCGTAGCGGGTGCGCCAGTAGATGTAGGGATGGCAGCTGCGGTCTAGGAGGTAGTGGCCCACAAAGCCCATGACATAGGCCTGGGCGATGCGCGCCTCCTCCTTGTCGGGGAACAGGTTGGGGCTTTCCAGCAGATAGGAGAGGAAGGCCCCGGTGTTTTTGATATGGGCCACGGAGCCGATGTTGTTTTCGTGGACCACATAGGAGGGCAGGTAGTAAAAGAAAATGTCCGGCCCCTGCAATCCCAGGCTGAAGGCCGCGTGGTGGTCAAAAATGATTTTCTTTAAGGCGTCATTTTTCAACTGTTTGTAGGTGTTGACGCCAAACAGATAGTGAGTCGTAAATCCAGGCATGTCCAAGATCCTTTCTGATAAAACGCTTATGCGGCGGGGATTGCTCCCCTGGCGCTTCCGGAGCAGGAGCCGTCGACCCCTGTTCTCTTTGATTTAAGGAATGGCATATTCCGCTGCCGCTTCCTATAGTTAGTATACCAAAAAGAAATGGAAATGTAAGTGCCGATCAAAATATTTTAGAAAAAATTAAGGACAGCCTCTGACCGCTGGTGAAGAAGGGGTATATTTCCGGAAAGCCTATGGCGATTCCCACAAGAATCGCCCCTCATTTTTGTACATTATGTCGAAACTGTTTTTTTAACCATAACTAAACACACTTATCTATTGATTTTTCATAAAAAATAGTGTAGATTTATGGTATGTATTAACAATTTTACATGGCGAATTTATATATGCTCATAATAGGTTGAGCGTCTCTACCAACTACCGTAATAGTTGACTATAAATTCCCGGAATCGCAGCCGGGGATGGAATCTGCTATTAAGGTATTTTTTATTTTTCAGGAAGCCGGTGTGTATCCAAAAAGCAGGACAAAAAAAGGAAGCACCCTTCGGGTATACCTGTATGTCCAAAAAACAGGACAAAATCAAAGAAAGGATTGTGAGACTATGGTTGTTGGGAAAAGCGTAGCCCGTGTGGATGCCTATGATAAGGTCACCGGGAGGGCAAAATTTACGGATGATCTGGTCATGCCAGGATGTCTGGTGGCCAGGGTGTACCATGCCAGGATCGGACATGGGAGAGTCGTCTCTATTGATACCAGTGAGGCGGAGGCCATGGAGGGCGTGGTGAAGGTGGTGACCTTCAAGGATGTGCCCAAGGTACCCTACCCCACGCCGGGGCATCCCTGGTCCGTGGAGGCCGCTCACCAGGACGTGTGTGACCGGCTGCTTCTGACGGAGCATGTCCGCTATTACGGGGACGACATTGCGGCGGTGGTGGCTGAGGATGAAGTGGCGGCTGCCCGGGCCCTTGGGGCCATCAAGGTGGAATACGAGGAGTATCCCGTATGCACCGACCCCGAGAAAGCCATGAAGGGCACCAACCCGCCCATCCATGAGGCGAAGCCCGACAATATCCTGGCCAAAAGCGAGTATGAGCTGGGGCAGGTGGAGGAGGCCTTAAAGGGCGCGGACCTGGTGATGGAGGAGCGCTACGAGACCCAGATGGTCCAGCACTGCCACATTGAGACGCCCATCTCCTGGGCCTATATGGAGAAGGGCAGGATCGTGGTGACCTCCTCCACCCAGATCCCCCATATCGTCCGCCGGGTCATCGGCCAGGCGCTGGGAATCCCCTGGGGCAGGGTGCGGGTGATCAAGCCTTACATCGGCGGCGGCTTCGGCAATAAGCAGGAGGTGCTCTACGAGCCCCTGAACGCCTTCCTCACCACTCAGGTGGGGGGCAGGCCGGTGAAGCTGGAGGTCTCCCGGGAAGAAACCTTCCTAAATACCAGAACCCGCCATGCCATCTCCTTTGACTTGAAAATGGGCGTGACCAGGGACGGGACCATCGTGGCCAAGGACATGACGGCCATTTCCAATCAGGGGGCCTACGCCTCCCACGGCCACTCCATCGTGGCCAACAGCGCCACCGCCTGGCGGCATCTGTACCGCTGTGAAAATGTGCGGGCAAAGGCATTTACCGTGTACACCAACACGCCGGTGGGCGGCGCCATGCGGGGCTACGGCATCCCCCAGGTGGCCTTTGCCACTGAGTCTCTGATGGACGATACGGCGGTAAAGCTTGGGATGGACCCCTATGAGTTCCGCCTGAAAAATATTGAGGACGGCTATTTTCAGGACCCCTACATGCCCGTCATCGCAGCCAACAGCAACGGGTTAAGGGAATGCATGGAGCGGGGAGCCGCATACATACACTGGAAGGAAAAAAGGCAGGCTTACGCCGATCAGACGGGCAATATCCGCCGGGGCGTGGGCATGTCCGTGTTCAGCTACAAGACGGGCGTGTGGCCCATTTCCCTGGAGATTGCCGGGGCCCGCATGAGCTTAAATCAGGATGGCAGCATCCAGCTACAGGTGGGGGCCACCGAGATCGGACAGGGGGCCGATACGGTATTTACCCAGATGACGGCGGAGACTCTTGGGGTATCCATGGAAAATGTGCACCTTACCTCCACCCAGGATACGGACGTGACCCCCTTCGACACGGGAGCCTACGCCTCCCGGCAGACCTACGTCACCGGGACGGCGGTGAAGGAATGCGCGGAAAAATTAAAGGAGCGCATTCTGGAGTATGCAAGGACCCATCTTCTGGACAATACGGAGGAAGAACTGGACATTGTGGAGGACTGGGTGGTAAACGAAGCCGGGGAGCGGCTGGTGTCCCTGGGTGATGTGGGCATGGAGAGCTACTACAGTCTCACCGATTCCTCCGTCCTCACCTCCGAGGTGTCCCGGCAGGTGAAGAAGAACGGCATCGCCTTTGGCGCCTGCTTCGCGGAGATCGAGGTGGATATGGCGCTGGGCAAGATCAAAGTGCTTGATATCATCAACGTCCACGACAGCGGGAGGATCATCAATCCCCAGCTTGCCACCATGCAGGTCCAGGGCGGCATGTCCATGGGCTTAGGCTACGGCCTGTCGGAGCAGCTTCTCATCGACGAAAAGACCGGAAAGCTTTTAAACGGAACCCTGCTGGATTATAAGCTGCCCACCATGATGGACGCGCCGGATCTGGCGGTGGATTTCGTGGAGACGGAGGACCCCACGGGGCCCTACGGCAACAAGGCGCTGGGAGAGCCGCCGGCCATTCCGCCGGCTCCGGCTCTCAGAAATGCCCTGCTGCACGCAACCGGGGTGAGCGTTCACGCATTAC
>CALWDR010000282.1 GCA_944376745.1 uncultured Lachnospiraceae bacterium | reverse complement strand
GAGCCCACCGGGTGCATCTGGGTGGTATGTACCAGCCATTCATAGCCGTTTGCCATCACGTCGATCTCCCAGTGAACGCCCTTGAAGATGAGGGAGGTCACATCCCCCTCAAGGGTTCCCTGCTCCGGGGCTACCAGCTCCACGTCCTCGGGCCGGATGACCACATCCACGGGCCGGTGTCTGCCGAAGCCTGTGTCCACGCAGGGGAACTTGACGCCCAGAAATTCCACCAGCTTATCCTCCAGCATCACGCCGTCGATGAGGTTGCTCTCGCCGATGAAGTCCGCCACGAAGGCGTTGGTGGGCTCGTTGTAGATGTCCTCCGGGGTGCCGATCTGTTGGATGTAGCCCTGGTTCATGACCACGATGGTGTCGGACATGGTGAGGGCCTCCTCCTGGTCGTGGGTCACGTAGACGAAGGTGATGCCAAGCTCATTTTTCAGGCGGATCAGCTCGTACTGCATATCCTGCCGGAGCTTCAGATCCAGGGCACCTAAGGGCTCATCGAGAAGCAGCACCTTGGGCTCGTTGACGATGGCCCGGGCGATGGCCACCCGCTGCTGCTGGCCGCCGCTTAGGGAGTCCACGCTGCGGTTCTCAAAGCCGTCCAGGTTCACCAGCTTTAAGGCATATTTGATCTTGTCGTTGATGTAGCTTTTGGACTTTTTCTTTATTTTCAGGCCGAAGGCAATATTTTCCGCAATGTTCATATGGGGGAACAGGGCGTATTTCTGAAACACCGTGTTGACCTGGCGCTGGTTGGGGGGCAGGGCGGTGATGTCCTGATCGTCAAACAGCACCCGCCCGGTGTCGGGGGTCTCAAAGCCGCCGATGAGGCGCAGGGTGGTGGTCTTGCCGCAGCCCGAGGGCCCCAGCAGGGTCAGAAACTCATTTTCCCGGATATACAGATTCAGATCGTCCAGCACCATGCTGCCGTCAAAGCTTTTGGAGATGTGCTCCAGGTTGATTAATCGCTTGCTCATCGTTTCGTATCCTCCTTAGAAGCTGGGGGGACTAGCCACCCATATCAGGGAAGCGGCGCGTCCGCCGTAAGCTTCTATATAATGTTTTCTTCCCGATTTAAAATAAAAGGATTCGCCCTGGCGCACCACGAAGGAGCGGGGGCCGTAATATATTTTGACTGCGCCCTTAAGCACGTAGCCGAATTCCTCCCCCTCGTGGGGGTCGTGAACCGGGGAGGTGCCGCCGGGCATAAGCGTCAGCCTCAAAGGCTCCATGGAATTTTTCTGGGCGTTGGGCACCACCCATTCCACACGGCTTCCCGCCTCCTCGTCCTCCTTCTCAAAATAATCCTCGGCCTTGAAGACGATCTGCTCCGGCTCCGAGTCCGCGAAAAATTCCGCCGGGGTGGTGCCGAGGCACTGGATAATGTCCAGAAGCGTGCCGATGGAGGGGGAGGTTAAGTTTCGTTCCAGTTGTGAGATAAAGCCTTTGGACAGCTCGCTTCGGTCCGCAAGCTCCTGCTGGGTCAGGCCGTATTGGATGCGCAGTTCCTTCATCCGGTTGCCGATATCCATGTTACATCCTTCTTTCCTTTTGGGGAGTTTCAGGCGCGTTTTAGGCGCAGCGCGCGGATGAAACTGACGGTTAACGTTGGGTTTACCCTGCCGAAACAAGAGGCAGCGGTAAATTTTTTGTTTAATAATAGAAACTGAAGCTGATTGTATATTTACAGTTTAATATTATTAAACAAAGCAATCACTATTATATACCGCCGGAAGGAAATGTCAATAGGGTTTTGAAAAATATTTTAGAGAATTTTTTGAGAATTTGTAACGGTTCAGACAGCTAGGCAATAAAAAGACAGACCGTGCAAATTTATTTGCTAAGGGCGGTCTTTTTATTGCCGCAGATTGGCGGCGCTGTGTGCCGGTGGCACACGTTTAGCGCCGACCGAAGCGGAGCGTAGACCGCCAATCAGCCACAGACAGGAGCTGCGCAGCAACGAATAGCCTTCGGAGAAGGCGGTCTGTGGCTTGCTGTCTGAACTGTTACGAGAATTTTTTGAGCGTTTTTTGAGGGGATTTTTTGAGAAAACAGAAGGTTCCTGAAAAAGAAAAATCCCCGGCGCCGCTCCCGCTTGGAGCTTTCCGGAGATTCCGTGTAACATAGGGTTGTGACAGCCAAAGAAGGGACTCGAACCCTCGACCTACGCATTACGAATGCGACGCGCTACCAACTGCGCCACTTTGGCTTAGACTGAAAAATCAATCCTTAAGCATTATAGCCGATTCCTGTGTGTTTTGCAAGTGTTTTTTTAAATATTTTTGAAAAAGTAAAATGTATGTAAAAATATTTACTTTCCGGCGAAATATGATAAAATGTAGGCAAAGACCGGGTACAAAAAGCCTGAAAATCGTGAAAATCCAGGAGAGGAGGATTTTATGAAAAAATACATATGCATACTTCCGGCACTTCTTCTGTGTCTGCTCCTTGCAGGCTGCGTGGATAAGAAGGGGGAGGTCCCGGAGGGAGAGAACGAGGAGGAGACCTTAGATCAGGAACTGTTTTCCTCCTGGATCGTCGGCAACGCGGAATTTTCCATTCCCATTGACAGTGTGCCCATGAACATGCGGGAGGAGGGTGTGGAATACTGCGGGTTTCAGGCCGGAGAGCTGTATGTTCTGGTGAGCGCCGTTCCTCTGCGGGGGCTGTTTTCCCTGTCAGATTTTGATAAGGAGGACGCGGACGCCTATCTGGAGGAGCTGAAGGCGCCGGATGAATATGGCTACGCGCCGGTGACGGCGGAGCTTGTTATCGCCGGGGAGCTTCCCTATTATCTGCTGGGCTATTCCTACGAGGATACGGGAAGCTGGGTCGTCTTTCACACCATCCTGGATGGGATGGCTTACGATTTCTGCGGCTGGCGGCCCGGGGACCGGATCGTGGAGGAGGATATCGAATTCTTGTGGGGGACGGCTTCGACTTTGGAATCGATTCCGCTGGAAATGGAGGAGACGGAAGAATGAGAAGAACAGGAAAAATGAGAAACGGGAAAAAGTGGCTTTCTGCCTTTCTGGCAGTTGTTTTACTGTTGTCAGCTTCCAGAATGCAGGCGGGAGCGACGGAGGCATCCTCCGAGACGATAGAGGAACCGGGGCAGATAACTAGGGTGGAAGATGCGCAGGAAGCTGTGGCGGAGGAACCAGCGCCGGAAACCCCGGCGGAGGACCCGGTTTTGCCTGCTGCCGGAGCGCCCGCAGAGCAGTTAGCCCCGCCGGAGCCGGACCCCAATCTTCCGGCCGACACCCCTGCAGAGCTGTTTCCGGTGCGGTATCTAAATCCGGGGACTGCCGATCTGGAGGATATATGTCCAGCGGTAACTTTTAGTGATGGCAAAAAAGTATCCTTGACAGACAATTCATACGGGTATTATGTGGGAAATGGGATGTATTTTTTTCTGAGTATCAATACGAGCAACAACTATGGAGTCAAGTCCCCGGACAACCCTTATGACGAGGGCGAAGTAGACGAACTGATCGATATGGCGCTGCAAACCGGAATCGTGACGCCAAGAATGCTGTGCGCGAATCCGGAGGAACTGTATGAGGGAGAAGACAGCGCTATTTGGGGCGCTAAATACATTGCCAGCTGGTATCATGATGGAAGAGATGCGGATGGAGCATCTTTTAATCAGGAGCTGGGCACAGAGGTAGGGCCTGGGAATGATATTCTCTATGATGACGGCATGATTATAAGAACTTCTTTGGTGGGAGAATACACAACGAACCGGATTGGACAACAGGATATACAGTTCTGGGGGTCGGACCCGTCATGGGAGCTCGATTACGAGAATTATAAATTTTTGTTCGGCACAGAGCCGCCCCTTCCTCCGGGCTGGCGCTACGGCACCGAGGAAGAACTGAAAAACGCGTGGCTGGACGCCAACAGCGTTATGTACCAGGTAGTGGATCTGGAAATTCCTTCCGTGGAGCGAAAGCTGTTGGAAGATAGGCTCAGACTCAGCAATTATAACCTGAAAAATAAGCCGGAAGACTGGTCCCAGGAGAAATGGGAGGCTTTTCAGGCCGCCAGGGAAAATGCGCAAAGAGTGAGCCAAAAGGAGAACGCCACGGCGGAGGAGTATTCCATCGCCAGGGAGGCGCTGGACAACGCGTACGCGGATGCTGTGTACGAGGGCTCCGAAGAACAGATAAGGAGCGGAAAAG
>CALWDR010000281.1 GCA_944376745.1 uncultured Lachnospiraceae bacterium | reverse complement strand
TCAGATAGGTGCCGTAAGCCCCCTCCCGGAAATCCGCGGTTATGGTATCCACGATCCGCTGCTGCTCGCTGTTTAAGATAAAATCTGCTTTCTGGGAAGCCCTATCCGGCTCCCGATTCCGGCCACAGCCTTTTAAGTCCGGCTCTCCGGCTGTTCCGGCAGCCCGCTCTCCAACAGTTCCGGCAGCTCGCTCTCCAGTTGTTCCGGTCCCCCGCTCTCCGCTCTCCGCCATCACAAAGGAGATGGGATTGCGCCAGATCTGCTCCCGGCTGACGGCCACAAGGCCAAGCTCCTCCATAGACCGGATGACGGCGGGCGTGATATGAAGCTTCCCGGTGACGGCCTCATAGGGGATTCCCGCCGCGGCCTTTTCTTCCCCGGCAGGCGCCTCAGCGGAAACTCCCGCTGCGGCTCTTTCTTCCCCGGCAAGCACCTGATCAGAAGCTTCCGCCGCGGCCAGCAGAGCCTCCAACAGACGGACCCGGGCGGTGTTGTGCTTTCTTTCAAACAGCGCAAGCTGTTCTTCCGCTTCCCTCCGGGAAACAGCAAGGGCCACCGTCCGCTTTTCCTTCTGCCTGGTTTTCTGGTGAACCGGGAGCACGGTCTTTAAGGCCTGATTCATGGTGCCGCCGTAATTTTCCCGGATCCAGGCTGCCAGGGAGATCAGCTGGGCCTCCACGGGGACGCCCCCCATGTCCACGTCCGCGATCTCTTTTATGCGGTCCCTGTCAATCTCCGCCTCGTCCGTCAGCTCGATCACATAGCCCCGGATGGTGCGGTTTCCATTTCCGAAGGGCACCAGGACCTGCACTCCCGGATACAGCCGGCCCTTCAAGGCTTCCGGCACCCGGTACTGAAAGGGACGGTCTAATTTTTCCTGTGAAATATTTATGATAACATTGGCATATTCTGCCATCCGCTCACCGCCTGTGTCTGAAAAACTCCTGTTTTCCGCAGGAAACCGTCTCCGTCCGGCCTGCGGGTATTGTAATACGTTTCCTTATTATATGATATACTTCTTTATTTTACAAGCATAAGCGGGCGGCTTTAAGAAAAATTTAACGATTCACCGTTATTTTAACGGGAGCTGAAGTGTCGAAGACTCTTTTTTATTCTATAGTTATATTCCGTCCGCTTGCGGCAATACTATCCCCATGAGAAAAAAATTTTTAATCTGCGGACTGACCGGCTGGTGCATGGAGATCCTGTTCACCGCTTTCGACTCCTTCCGCCGCCGGGAATTAAAGCTGATGGGGAGGACCTCCGTCTGGATGTTCCCCATCTACGGAATGGCCGTGCTGATCGGGCCGGTGCATTCCCTCATCCAAAAATTCCCCCTGCTGCTGCGGGGGATGATCTATTCCACAGGGTTCTTTTTTGTGGAATTTTTAAGCGGCTCCTTTTTGAAGAAACGCGGGCTCTGCCCCTGGGACTACAGCAGGGCCAAAAGCAACATCGGCGGGGTCATCCGGCTGGACTACGCCCCTTTTTGGATGGCGGCGGGGCTTCTGTTTGAGCGGATCTTAACAGGTGGGAAAGAAAAACGCTCTCCTTAAAAGGAAAAAAGCGCTGATGCCCTGCGGCTGTCAACGCTTTTTCCTTTTACTCATACGCCTGTTCCCCGCCGAACTTCACCATTCTACCACTTAAAATACTCCTTCGCGTTCCCATAAGATATGGCCCGGGCCATATCGCCCAGAAGCTTTTCATCTGCCGGAACCTCTCCGTTCTCCGCCCAGGTTCCCAGGACGTTGCAAAGGATCCGCCGGAAATACTCGTGGCGGGTATAAGAGAGGAAGGAACGGGAATCTGTCAGCATCCCCACAAAATTGCCAAGAAGGGACAGATTGGCCAGGCTCTTAAGCTGCTCCTCCATGCCGGTCTTCGTGTCATTGAACCACCAGGCCGCCCCGTGCTGCAGCTTGCCGGGACAATCCTTCTGAAAGCACCCGATGATGGAATCCAGCATGGCATTGTCGTTGGGATTTAAGGAATAGAGGATGGTTTTGGGAAGAGCATCCTCTATCTCCAGGCTGTTTAAAAATCCCGCGATCCGCTCCGGGTCCCCGCTCTTGCCGATGCTGTCGTATCCGGTATCCGGCCCCAGCCGGTCAAACATCCGGCTGTTGGTGTTCCGAAGAGCGCCGTAGTGAAGCTGCAGCACCCATCCCCGTCTGGCATACTCTTTGGCAAGGAACCGAAGCAGCTCAAACTGGTACGCCTCCGCAGCCTCCGGGGCAGGAAGCTCTCCCGTCTTAAGAATGGCGGCCAGAGCGGACTGTGCCTCCTTCTCATGCCCCGGCATGTAGGGCACATAGTCAAGGCCGTGGTCCGACACGCCGCAGCCTGCCGCGTCAAAAGCGTCCATCCGCAGGCGCAGCGCCTCCTTTAACGAATCAAAATCCGTGATCGCGATTCCGGCAGCTTCCGAAAGCCGCCCGATATACTCCCGAAAGCCCGCCTTTGTGATGTTGACCGCCTTGTCGGGACGCCATCCGGGCAGGACCTTTGCAGGGCAGGAGGCATCCTCCCTAAGACGGCTGTGGGCCTTCAGATCGTCCGCCGGATCGTCCGTGGTCACAATGGCCTCCACCCGGGAACGGCGGATGATCTCTCTTACGGGAAGCGTCTTAAGCTGCCGGTTGCAGACCTGCCAGGCCTCCTCTGCCGTGTCCCCGTTTAAGACCTCCTCATAGCCGAAATAACGGCACAGCTCCAGATGGGCCCAGTGATACACGGGATTCCCCAGGGCTTTCGGCATCGTCTGGGCGAAGGCCCGGAATTTCTCCCAGCCCGGAGCATCCCCCGTAACCAGGCGCTCCTCCACCCCATTTGCCCGCATAAGCCGCCATTTATAATGGTCCCCGCCCAGCCACGCCTGGGCGATGTCGTCGAACCTGCGGTCATCGGCGATCTCCATGGGGTCGATGTGACAGTGATAATCCAGGATCGGAAGGTTCTCCACATAGTCGTGATAGAGAGTCTTGGCCATTTTCGTTTTCAGCAAAAAGTCTTCGTCGATAAAAGTCTTCATTTTGATTCCTCCGTTTGAAAAGTCTCTCGTTCCACTAAGCGGGACGAAAACAGTATTTTTTGCGGCGCTTCCTGCCCCGCCAGCCGCTTTGCCAGCAGCTGCACCGCCGTGGGGCAGATCATATCCAGCATGTTGTCCACGCTGGTCAGCGCGGGGGAGGTGCATTCCCCGTAGGTGGAATTGTTAAACCCGATGAGGGGGATACAGATCCCGGCTTCCTTCAGGGCCTTCTGAGCCCCCACCGCCAGCAGATCCTCGGAAGCCGCCACCGCGTCCGGGAGAATCCCTCCCTCCAGCAATTCCTTCACCGCCTGCCTGGCGGAGGCGATGGATTTCTCCGGCGTCTTTAAAAAAAGCTCCTTCTGCTCCGGCAGGCCGCAGGCGGCAAGCCCTTCCCGGATACCGGACAATTTCTCCAGTCCGCTGTAGGTCAGCGTGTCGTAAAGATAAAGAATCCTCCGGCACCCCTTTGCCGCCAGAAGGCGGATATTCCGCTCCATGGCCTCCCGCTCGTCGCAGAGTACGCAGTGAACGTTGGGGATGGAGATCCAGGCGTTTATGATCACCACCGGGACTTGATCAGCCGCTTTCTTAAGATGGGAATTGTCCTGCTCTTCCCGGAAGGCGGAGCCGATGAGCACCAGGGCGTCCACCCGCTTCTCCAGCAGGCGGTTTAACTGCCGCTGCTTCTCGGCCAGAGTATTCCCTGTACAGCAGAGTAAAATGTCAAAGCCCCGCTCCCGCAAGGACCGCTCCACCAACGAAACCGCCCTGGCATAGTAAAGGTCGGCCACATCCGTGCAGAGTATCCCCACCATCTTCATGGAGTCCAGCCCCAGCCCCCGGGCAAAAGCGTTGGGCGTATATCCCTCCTCCCGCATCACAGTAAGCACCCGCTCCCGGGTCTTCTCGCTGACCTTGGGGCTGTGGTTCAACACCCTGGAAACCGTGGCGCTGGATACCCCGCAGCGGGCGGCAATGTCATGTATGTTCATCGAACGCCTCCTTTTTTTGCGCTGGCGACAATGTCATGTATGTTCATCGGATGCCTCCTTTTCCACGCTGGCGGCCATGCCGTGCATTTGCAGTGGCTGCTTCCGCCCTCGTACTGCCTGCGCTGTAACTAGTTACAAAATGATTCTACCATCTTCCCTTAAAAAAAGCAAGTTCTATCCGAAAACTTCTTGACATTTCTTTCTTTTATGATAAAATCAAAAATGTAACTAGTTACATTTTAAATGAAGGATTGCAGAAGCGCGTTCAAAGTTTGCCGTACTGCGCATGACGCGCGTCTCGCAGCAAGAATGCCGCCTGCATTCTTGAATTTCATAGAAAAGGAGAGAAGAGATATGGAGACCATTTCATCGATCAGACAAGCACTTCCGGAAAACAGGACAAAGCAGCGTCCCATCCGGGTCCTGCAATTCGGGGAGGGAAATTTTCTGCGGGCTTTTGTGGACGATTTTATCGACATCGCCAACGAGCAGGGGGTTTTTGACGGAAACGCGGCGATCATCAAGCCGATTCCCTTCGGGAACCTAAACGCTTTTCACGCCCAGGAAAATACCTATACGGTCTGCCTGCGGGGCAAAATAGACGGACGGGTGACGGACGAGCGCCGGGTGATCACCTGCGTGGAGAAAACTGTGGATGCCTACGGGGAATATACGGATTTCATGGCCCTGGCCGAGCTTGAAACGCTGCGCTTCATCGTCTCCAACACCACGGAGGCGGGGATCGCATTCGACCCATCCGACGATTTTTCCGCCGAGCCCCCCAAAAGCTACCCCGGGAAGCTGACGAAATTCCTTCACGCCCGCTGGCAGCATTTTAACGGCGATTCTTCCAGGGGCCTGATCCTGCTCCCGGTGGAACTGATCGAGGACAACGGCGGAAAGCTTCTCTCCTGCGTCCGGCAGTACATTCAGCTTTGGAACCTTCCGGAGGATTTTGCCCGCTGGGTGGAAAATGACTGCGTTTTCTGCTCCACCCTGGTAGACCGGATTGTGACGGGCTATCCCAAAACCAAGGCGGAGTCCATCTGCCGGGAGCTTGGATATGAGGACGCCCTTCTGGACGTGGCGGAGCCCTTCGGGCTGTGGGTCATCGAGGACGCCACCGGCCGGGCCAAAGAGGAATTTCCCCTGGATCAGGCGGGACTTCCGGTGATATTTACCGAAGACCAGCGCCCCTACCGGGAGCGGAAGGTGCGCATTTTAAACGGCACCCACACCTCCACCGTACTGGCCGGATACCTGATGGGCCACGATATCGTAGCCCAGTGCATGGAGGACCCGCTCCTTCGCCGTTTTATGGAAACCGCGGTGTTGGAGGAGATCGTCCCCACGGTTCCCCTGCCCCGTAAGGAAGCGGAAGCTTTTGCCGCCTCCGTGTTCGAGCGCTTTGAGAATCCCTTCGTGAAGCACGCCCTGCTGTCCATCTCCCTAAATTCCGTCTCCAAGTGGAAGACCAGGATCCTGCCCTCCCTGAAGGACTCCTTAAAGCAGACCGGCAGGCTCCCCAAATGCCTGACCTTCTCCTTTGCGGCCCTTTTAAGCTTCTACACGGCCCATGGCCGGCAGGAACATGCGCTGACCGGCAGCCGCCCCAAGGACGGCGCTTATCCCATCCAGGATACCGTAGAGGTCTTGGATTTCTTTGAAAAAGCGGACAACCAGGATGCGGCGGCCTACGTGCAGGCGGCCTGCGCCCAGACCGCTTTCTGGGGCGAGGACCTCTCGGCGATTCCGGGCTTTGCGGAGGCGGTGACCGGATACCTCACTGAGATCCGAAAGGACGGAATGGAGACCGCCCTGGGAAAGCTGCTGGCGGAGTAAATGCCAAACCCAAAGCTTCGCCCATGCCGCCGAAAAACAGCCTTGTACGACAAACACGCTGATCAAAAAAAGGAGACGCCTTGTAATGATGGAATATACTTTACAGATTCACCCGGCGGACAACGTGGCCGTCCTGCTGAAAGAGCGGGACGGGATTCCCGCCGGACATAAGATCGCCTTAAGGCCCATCCGCGCAGGGGAAGCCGTGATCAAGTACGGCGCTCCCATCGGAAACGCCTCCAGGGACATTGACGCCGGGGAGTGGGTGCATTCCCACAACCTTTTGACCCGCCTGTCCGGGACCCTGGAATATGAATATCACCCGGATTTTCGGGAGCCCTCTCCGGTTCCCCGGCGCACCTTCCAGGGCTACCGCCGGGAGGACGGCTCCGTGGGCTGCCGCAACGAGATCTGGATCCTCCCCACCGTGGGCTGCGTCAACGCCGTCGCCCAGAGAATCGAGAGAGAATCCCAGGATCTGGCCGAAGGGCTGGACGGCATCTTTGCCTTCCCCCATCCCTACGGCTGCTCCCAGCTGGGGGACGACCAGGAAAATACCCGCCGGGCCCTCTGCGGGCTCATCCGCCATCCCAACGCCGGCGGGGTCCTGGTGCTGGGGCTGGGCTGTGAGAACAGCAATATCGGAGAGCTTCAGAAAATGCTGGGGCCCACGGACGCAAGGCGGGTGCAGTTTTTAAACTGTCAGGACCACGAGGACGAGGTCGCCGCCGCCCGCCCCCTGATGGAGAAGCTGTGCGCTTACGCCCGCTCCTTCCAGCGGGAGACCTGCGACGCCTCCCAGCTTATCGTGGGCTTAAAATGCGGCGGCTCCGACGGATTGTCCGGCATCACCGCCAATCCCCTGCTGGGGCGCTTCACCGACGCCCTGACCGCCCAGGGGGGCAGCGCGATCCTGACGGAGGTTCCCGAGATGTTCGGGGCGGAGACCCTGCTGATGAACCGCTGCCGGAACGAGGAGGTCTTTCAGAAGACCGTCCGCCTCATCAACCATTTTAAGGAATACTTTCTCTCCCACGGCCAGCCCGTAGGGGAAAATCCTTCTCCCGGGAACAAAGAGGGCGGCATCACCACCCTGGAGGAGAAATCCTTAGGCTGCGTGCAGAAGGGCGGCACCGCGCCGGTGGAGGACGTGCTCTCCTACGGGGAACCAGTCCACGCCAAAGGCCTCTCCCTGCTGAACGCCCCCGGAAATGACCTGGTAGCCTCCACGGCGCTGGTGGTCTCCGGGGCCCAGTTGGTCCTGTTTACCACCGGCCGGGGCACCCCCTTCGGCTGCCCGGCCCCCACCGCAAAGATTTCCAGCAACTCCTCCCTGGCCAAACGGAAAGCCTCCTGGATCGATTTCGACGCGGGGCAGCTTTTAAGCGGGAAGGATATGGACACCCTGGCGGAAGAATTTTTCGACTATGTGCTGGATCTGGCCTCCGGCATGCAAAAAGCCAGATCCGAGCTTTTCGACAAGCACGATCTGGCCATCTGGAAAGGCGGCGTGACCCTGTAAGGGTGCGCCGTCTTTCTTTACCCCGAAATTTCAACCATAAACTGTTCGATCAATTTATAAACATTTGTAAATGGATTCATATCCTTGATATTTGCAAAAATACTTTTTCCCTCAGCAGCATATTGCATTTCCAGAGCCCTTGCATTATCAATGGCTTTTTCTATATCGCCAGTTTGAACAATTTCGCGCGTTTTCCCCTTATGGCCTTTTGAATAGGAACCATGTAGATGAGCGGATAATCGTCGGTAAATTTCACTTTTTGACAGTTTCTCCTCCACATCCTCAAAATGCATCAGCAACCATATTTCAAACAGATGATTCGAAATCAACAATTCATATCCCGAAGCCGCCTGTACCACAGCTTGGATATCTGGTGGATCATCACAATCAAATGCCAGATATTTTCCATAAGTACTGAATTTCTGGTTGTGTTCCGCATCAACCATAAAATCATTCGCACAATTTAGAACGGTCTGCGCATTTCCATTGGCAGTCTCCAGGACGACTTCTACGTCTGTATATTTATTTTTCTTGATAATCTCTGCAAAATAATCAAAATAATATTTCTCCGTTTTCCCTTCACAAAATATAATAATGCGCCCAATATTGGTTTTCTTTGTTTGTGAAAGCCGTTGTGGTGATAATTGTGTTCTGCCCATTTCATTCACCACCCATGATCTTATCATAATCAAAAATAGGAATCGCCCCATATTTTCCTTGAAGATACTCTTTGTGGAACGTTGCGTCCTCACGCACTTTCAAGTCAGAGAGGGCATATAAGCTGGATTCCCCGCGTTCATTTTTATCAACGAATACCACCTCGTCACGCCGAAATTGATGATTGTTAAGCAGTGAGATATCATGTGTAGTAAAAATCAACTGCGCTTTTTTATTTTGATCTGAACAGAAAATATCCACGATCAGCTTCGTCAGCAATGGATGCAGTCTGGCGGACATTTCATCCACAATGAACACGCCTCCATTGGAAACCATTTCGATTATATTTTGAATATAAGTCAGAAAACGGAGCGTACCCGTCGATTCCTGCCGCAGATCAAAAAGTTTTTCTCCGACTCTATTTCCAGCTTCATCATAAATATCATGCACCGTACGGACAACCTTTTTTTTCTTTTTTTCACCGGTGCGCTCATCCAAAATCACTTCTGTTTGTACATCCAAACGCTTGATGCCAACATCGATCAATCGGAGATAACGCTCCACTTTCTTCCTGTATACCTTATTATTCACTAATTTTTTTGAAAGTCCAACCATTCCTGCCAAACCCTTTACGGCAGATTCAAAAAGAATTTCAGAAAACACATTGTATTCCTTGCTAAAAAAGGAAATAAAATCATCGAGCACTTCTCTTTTAGCTTCTTCATCAAGGAAATATTCCAGCACAGCGATATAAAGTCTCTCAGCAGGTAACTTTTTATAAGCGCCCAATAACCTTTGATATTTGTTTCCAAATGAAAGCTCGGTGCCGGTTCGCTCAAAGACTTTTTTATCGTCAATAAACAGCCATTCATTTAAAACTTCTTTCGACGTACACTCAAAACCATACTGAATCTGTTTCTCATTGTGTAAGAAGATAATGTCAAACTCCGAAGCATTATTGATATGATCTGACAAACCGAATGGCTCCAGCTTCATTTTCAAGCCTGTTTCATCCGATTCAAATTCCTCGTTCTCTTTTTTGTTTATAAATTGAGAAAATATATACTGTTCGAAAAAAAACATTGCCGAAATCAGGTTAGACTTTCCAGACGCATTCGCGCCATACAAAGCCGTTGTCTTTAACAGACCTAGTTTATCATTTACATGTATCACATGCGTAGGGTGCTGTACGTACGCAGTTGCCCTCATATCCAGTATAGCTTCATTTTTAAATGAGGTGTAGTTTTTTACCTTAAACATTAATAACATAAGCCCTTACCTCCAAAATAAAACGTCTCTATACCAGTATATCCCATAAATCCAAAAAGTCAACATCAGCATCGATATTTTCGTAAATTTACAACTAATTTTGCTTATCATGGCATATTTTTTATTCCATTTTTGAAAATATCGTTTTGAAATATAATAAGCATCTGCCTCCAAACATAAACATGCGAGACACCTCTTACGTGAAGTGTCCCGCATGCAGTCTTCTTAAAT
>CALWDR010000280.1 GCA_944376745.1 uncultured Lachnospiraceae bacterium | reverse complement strand
GCTATTCGCTGCTGCGCAGCTCCTGTCTGTGGCTGATTGGCGTTTAGCCAATCTATGGCAATAAAAAGACCGCCCTTAGCAAATAAATTTGCACGGTCTGTCTTTTTATTGCCTAGCTGTCTGAACTCATAAAAAATTAAGAAAGAAAGCATGTACATCAAAGCTGACATGTGTTAGAATAAAATGTAAAACTTTTTCTTTGTGGATAAGAACCGCCCAACGGGCGGGGAGTGGAAAGGAAAAGTATGCAGCACATTACCATGAAAGAACTGCCGGAATCGGAGCGCCCCTACGACAAATTTTTAAACAGCGGCGCGGGGAGCTTATCGGACGCGGAGCTTTTGGCCGTGATCCTTCGAAACGGCAGCAGAGGGAGGACGGCCCTGCAGCTGGCCCAGGAGGTACTTTTGCGGGACGAGCAGAACCTGCTCAACTTAAACCGGCTCTCCCTAAGGGAACTGGCGGGGATACCCGGCATCGGGCAGGTGAAGGCCATTCAGCTGAAATGCATCGCGGAGCTGGCCAAGCGGATGGCCCAGACTACATACCGGAAGAATCTGAAGCTGGACGAGCCGGGGATCATCGCCGAGTATTATATGGAGCGGCTCCGCCATGAGACCAAGGAGACTTTGATCGCGGCCATGTTCGATGTCAAGTGCAATTTTCTGGGAGACGAGGTGCTCTCGGTGGGCACGGTGAATTCTTCTCTGGTTTCCCCCAGGGAGATCTTCTTAAAGGCCCTGCGCTGTCAGGCGTTTTACATTGTCCTGCTCCACAATCATCCCAGCGGGGAGGCGGAGCCGAGTTCCGAGGATCTGCGCACCACCAGGCGGGTGGCGGAATGCGGCAGTCTTCTGGGGATCGCTCTGGCGGACCACATCATCATCGGCGACAACTGCTACACCAGCTTAAGAGAGAGCGGCGGCCTGGAACCATAGCCAGCTCAAGAGAGCGGCAGCCTGGAACCATAGACGAACATTGAAAGGAACAAAACAAAAATGTCAAATAACATTTACGGAATTGATTTGGGGACCTGTAATCTGAAAATTTTCTGTAAGGCTACGGGAAAGGTCATCAATGAGAAGAACACCGTTGCCATTGTGAACAAGAACCAGCTTTATTCCTTCGGGAACGAGGCGTATGCGATGTATGAGAAGGCGCCGGAGTCCATCCAGGTATCCTTCCCGGTGGTAAACGGCGTGATCGCTGACTACAACAACATGCAGACCATGATCGGCGAGCTGTTGGAGAAACATATGAAAAGCCGTATCAAGGGGGCGGAGTTTATCGTGGCCGTGCCCACGGACATTACCGAGGTGGAGAAGAAGGCATTTTTCGATCTGTTCTACAAAAGCCGTTTCCGGCCCAGAAACGTGCTCCTGTGCGAGAAGCCCATCGCTGACGCGGTGGGGCTTGAGCTGGACGTAAATTCTCCCACCGGGTACATGATCGTGGACATCGGCGCGGACACCACGGAGATCTCCGTGATCTCCCTGGGGGGCCTGGTCTTAAGCGAGCTTCTGCATTTTGGCGGCAAGCGTCTGGACGAGTCCATCATCAGCCATTTAAAGCGGAATTTCAGCCTGCTGATCGGCCAGAAGACCGCCAGCTACTTAAAGGAGACCATCGCCTGCGCCCTGCCCGGCGGGGAGGAGCAGTCCGCGGTGATCGTGGGCCGGGATGTGGTCAGCGGCCTGCCCATCGAGATGGAGATCTCCACCTCCGTGGTCTACGAGGCCATCAAGGAGAATTTAAACAGCATGTGCACCTCCATCAAGATGATCCTGGAGAAAACGCCGCCGGAGCTGGCCCGGGACATCATCCGCTCCGGCATTTATCTCACCGGGGGCGCCTCCCAGATCTCCCATCTGGACGAGCTGTTCTCCCAGATCACCAACATCCGGGTGAACACCTGCGAGTACCCGGAGGAGACCGCCGTGCGGGGGTTAAATAAGATCGTCTCCGATGAAAAATACAGGAGACTGGCATTTAGCATGAAGTCCATCATTTTTAAATAGAGGTTATGACATTGAAAGTAAGACGGAAACTGAAATCGAAATTTCATCTGCCCACCCGGTACGTGCTGTTGATTTTGACCGGTGTCTGTGTGGCGGCCCTGTTTCTAAGCTTCACCCTGAATCTGAATGGCGGGCCCTTAAAGACCGTGGCCGGGTATGTGTTCGTACCCATGCAGCGGGGCATCAACACCCTGGGCACCCTTCTTTCCGACGCCATGGAGAATTTTCAGTCCAAGGAGGAGCTGCTGGCCCAGAACGAGGAGCTTTCGGACCGGGTGGACGAGCTGACCACGGAGCTTAACACCCTCCGTCTGGAGCGGTACGAGCTTGACAACCTGCGGGAGCTGTTTGAGCTGGACCAGAAATATCCCAGCTATGAGAAGGTGGGGGCCCGGGTCATCAGCAACGACGGCGGGAACTGGTTTTCCACCTTTCTCATCGACAAGGGTGCAAACGACGGCATCGAGGTGGACATGAACGTCATTGCCGGAAGCGGCCTGGTGGGCATTGTGGTGGACGTGGGGCCCAATTATGCCAAGGTGCGCTCCATCATCGACGACACCAGCAATGTCAGCGCCTCCACGGTGACCACCTCGGATTACTGTATCGTCAACGGCAATCTGAAGACCATGAACGAGCAGCAGGTGATCGAATTTTCCAATCTCAACAACGACGAATCGGCCATTGAGATCGGGGAGCAGCTTGTAACCTCCAACATCAGCGACAAATACCTGCCCGGTATCCTCGTCGGCTATATAGCGACCCTTCAGCAGAACGCCAACAATCTCACCTGCTCGGGGACCGTCACCCCGGCGGTAGATTTTGAGCACATGGACGAGGTGCTGGTGATATTGGAAAAAAAGCAGACCGCAGAAGAACAGGAATGATATTGGAGAACGCGCAGACCGCAGAAGAGTAGGAATGATATGAGACGTAAAATCGTAGTTTTGTTGATTATAATCGTATGCTTTTTATTGCAGACAACAGTATTTCAGGCGCTGGCCTTCGCCTCCATCTCCCCCAATCTTTTGGTGGTGGTGGTCTCCGCCTTCGGATTTATGCGGGGGCGGAAGGAGGGCATGTGGATCGGACTTTGCTGCGGGCTGCTTCTGGACCTGTTTTACGGAAGCCTTCTGGGCTTTTACGGGCTGGTCTACATGTATGTGGGGTATTTAAACGGCCTGTTCCGGAAACGTTTTTTCCCGGACGACATCAAGCTGCCGCTGATCCTCATAACCGCCAGCGACCTGTTCTGCAATCTCATCGTGTACCTGTTCCAGTTTTTCATGCGGGGAAGATTTCAGTTCGGCTATTACCTTCTGCACATCATCGTGCCGGAGCTGGTGTATACCATACTGGTTACCGTATTTTTGTACTTTGGGATTCTGAAGATCAATCAGAAGCTGGAGCGGATGGAAAAAAGGAGTGCAAGAAAATTTGTTTAAAGAGATCAAGGACGTTGCGAAAAAAATCATAAAGTCAAGACTGTTTGCCCTGAGTGTGATCATGGTGCTTCTCTTTGCCATTCTGCTGCAGCGGGTGTTCACCCTGCAGATCGTGCACGGACAGGAGTACGCGGACAAGTATACGCTGCTGATCGAGAAGGAGCAGACGACCACCGGGACCCGCGGGAATATTTTTGACCGGAACGGAAAGCTTCTGGCCTACAACGAGCTTTCCTACACCGTCACCATCGAGGACAGCGGCACCAATTACAGCAACAGCCATGAGAAGAACGCCAGCCTCAACAATGAGATTTATGAGCTGATCAAGATCATCGAGGAAAACGGAGATTCCATTGTCAGCGATTTTTCCATCCGGCTGAACGAGCAGGGGGCGTATGAGTTTACGGTCAGCGGCACCTCCCTGCAGCGATTCCGGGCGGATGTTTACGGCTATTCCAAGATTGAGGATATGAGCAAGAACGAACATAAGCTTGGCTACGAGGAGAGCGAGGCCACCCCAGAGCAGGTGGTGGATTTCCTGCGCTCGGAATTTGAGATCCGCCTGGCGGGAACGGACACCTTAAGCGAACGGGACGAGCGGTACGGACAGCAGCTTTTCTCCGCCGGGGATCTTCTGAAAATCCTCTCCATCCGGTACGCCATGAACCAGAACAATTACCGGAAATATATCACAACCGATGTGGCCACAGACGTGTCCGAAAAGACCGTGGCCGCCATCCGGGAGAATTCCCCCCGCCTGGAGGGCGTGGACATCAAGGAGGACACCGTCCGCGTCTACGCCGACAGCGTCTATTTTTCCAATATCGTGGGCTATACGGGGAAGATCTCCCAGGAGGAGTACGACGAGCTTTCCAAGGAGAACGAGGATTATACCCTGACGGATATCGTGGGAAAATCCGGCATCGAGCAGGAGATGGAGACGGTGCTTCAGGGCTCCAAGGGATACGAGAGCTTTTTTGTGGACAATGTGGGCCGTGTGGTGGAGATGAAGGAGTACGAGGAGGCTGAGGCCGGCAAGGACGTCTATCTGTCCATCGACGCCGATCTGCAGAAGGCCGTCTATCACCTGCTGGAGCAGGAGATTGCCGGCATCGTCTACTCCAAGATCCGCAACATCAAGGAATACAGCGGCTCCAGCGCCTCCGATATCGTCATTCCCATCGACGACGTGTATTTCGCCCTGATCAACAACAACGTCATCGACATCGACGCCTTCGCCGCGGAGGATGCCATCGGGCTGGAAAAGACGGTGTATGACGCCTTCTTAAGCCGTCGGGACGCCGTACTTTCCGAGATAAACGGGCAATTAAGCTCCGGGAGCGCCGCCGCCTTCGAGGAGCTGGGGGAGGATATGCAGGACTACATGACCTGTGTCGTGACCCTGCTTCAGGACAATAAGATCCTGATCAAAGACGCCATCGACACCAAGGACGAGGTCTACAGGGACTGGAGGGATCGGACCATCAGCCTGGGTGAGTATCTGCAGCACGCCATCGCCATGGAGTGGATCGATATCACCGGCTTTGAGACGGATTCCAAGTATTCCGACTCCCTGGAAATGTATGAGGCGCTGCTTGCTTATATTCAGGAAGCCTTAACCGGCAGCAGGGACTTTGCCAAGCTGGTCTACAAATATATGATACGGGACGAGGCCATAAGCGGCAGCCAGATCTGCCGGATCTTATTTGAGCAGGGACTGCTTGCCTACAACGAGGAGGATTACAACAGCCTTGCCAGCGGCGCCGAGGACCCCTACGACTTTATGCGGGAGAAGATCAAGAACCTGGAGATCACGCCGGCCCAGCTGGCCTTAGACCCCTGCAGCGGTTCCAGCGTCATCATCAATCCCCAGACCGGGGAGGTGCTGGCCTGCGTGTCCTATCCGGGCTACGACAGCAACCGGCTGGCCAACAACATGGATTCCAAATATTTTAATAACCTGATGAACGATCTGACCTCCCCCATGTATAACAAGGCCACCCAGGAGAAGACGGCTCCCGGATCTACCTACAAGCCGGTGATCGCGGCTGCGGCCCTGACGGAGGGGTATATCACCCCCACGGAAGAGATCGAGGATAAGGGCGTCTTTGAGCTGGTGGAGGACGGGCCGAAATGCTGGCTGTGGCCCAATGGGACCCACGGAAGCATCAACGTGTCCGAGGCTATCCGGGATTCCTGCAACTATTTCTTCTACACCTTGGGCTACAACATGAGCCTGGATGAGAACGGCGCTTACTCGGAGAAAAAGGGTATCGACACCATCACAAAATACGCGGAAATGTTCGGGCTGGGGGAAAATACCGGGATCGAGGTGCCGGAGAACGAACCGCAGATTTCAGAT
>CALWDR010000279.1 GCA_944376745.1 uncultured Lachnospiraceae bacterium | reverse complement strand
CTTCCTCACTGCTTTCCAGGCCGCCGTCCCCATGAACCTGGCAAACTTCCTGGCCGCCGCCCCCATGAACCTGGCAAACTTCCTGGCCGCCGTCCGTAAAATCTTCCCGGTTTCCGTCCGTGTGGCAGGGGCAGGTATCCGTATACAGAGCTCCCCGCTCAAAATCCTCCACAAAATTTTCCTGCTCCAGCGGGGTTGGAAGGATTTTATCTGTTCCGTCCGGATTCAAAATACCCAGGGGCGGCTGCAGGGGCGGCGCCCCGAAGCTCCCGTTGATGAAATTGGGGTAGCCGGGATGGGCCCCGTCCTTTTTCGGCGGCGCGGGCCGGTCCGCCAGGGGCTTAAGTTCCGGAATCATCTTTCCGTCCGGCAGCTTCCCGCTGCCGTCCTGAAGCCTGTCGTAAATCCGCCACAATGTCCACATGCCCTCGTGAAAATGGGGATACAGGTGACAGTGGAAAATGACGTCCCCGAAGGTGCCGTTGAGGCTCCCGGCCCCGTGCAGAATATCCAGAGTATAACACTCCTGGGGGCTGATGGAGATCGAGTCAAGGATATTGGAAGTTGTATTCTCCCCCTCCAGCCGCCACTGGTGATTGTGCAGATGAAATACATGGGTCTCCTTGACGCCGCCGTGGATCAGGCGGATTTTGGCGGGATCTCCCACATAGGCCTTTAAAATGGGCGGCGCCGGGTCCCCGTACACCCAGGAGCTCATGGAGATATCCTCCCCGGTATCCCCCGGCGCATGGCTTAGGGGCAGGCGGTTGCGCATGGGCTCCGCCCGGTAGCTGATGCCCGTGGTGGCCGAAGGCAGGCCCGTGTGAGGGTCCGTGGGCGGCTGACCGTCTTTATTTCTGATTTCCAGCTCATCCTGAAAAAATACCGCGTACTCCCGGAAAGCCGGCTGCCCCGGCACATAAACATCCGCAAACAGGCCGCTCTCCAAGGGCTCCCCGGTCTCGGGATCTCTGTACACCGCCTCCGGGGGCTCCACCACGATGGCCCCAAAGAGCCCGTGGACGTTGGTGCCCTCCCCGCCGCTTCGGGTATCCCCCATATCGCTCATGAGGAACACGCCCTCCCGGTCCGCATACCAGCGGTAGGTGATCTCATTTCTGGTGGTGGAATCCGGGTTCCGCCCCACGCTGGCGCCGTCGGAAGTGCGGACATCGTAGGACAGCCCCTGCACGTGGATGGAAAGCTCCCGGTCCAGGGAATGGGAGAAATGCACCTCCACCTCGTCTCCCCGGTTGACCCGGATGACCAGCGGCTGCACGCCGGGGGCGGGCTTAGGGATCTCCCGCTCAAAATAGTACAGCGCCTGGTTTTTTATTTTTTCCGCGTCCTGCTTTAACACATACAGAAGGCCATTGGGGTCATGGTCCCCATACCGGTTGTAGACAATGGGAATCTCTATGGCTTCTATCCAAAACATGCGCTTTTTCTGCTGTTTTTCATAATGGCATAGCTCCATGGCTCCCTCCTCACCTTTCCAGAATCCGCAGATAATGGTTGGCTTCCCGCAGCACGTGGTCCGCCAGAAGGGGCAGGATGATAGAGCGGATCTCACACTCATTGATCCCCTGCGCCCCCGCCGCCTTAAAGTCCCGATACCGTTCGGTCTCCTCCTTCGTCCTGGCGGTAAGCTCCGCCAGCGAGCGCCCCTCCGCCGCCCTGGCCGCTTCCAGAAGCGCCCGGTACTCCCTGGAAAATGCATCCGCCGTCTCGATCAGCCCTTCCTCGGTGGGGTCCAAAAGCCCCCGGATAAACAGCGCGTGCTCCATCATGATCTGGTTCCAGAACACCTCAAGCTCCTGCATATCCCGGCTGCAGAGGCTTCCGGTGCGCTCCAGATGCATGAGAAAGGACTGGTACAGTTTTGCTTCCCTGGTAATATGCTGTATCAGCAGAGGGTAGTTGGTGGTATAAAGCTGACAGCTTACCATGGCCGCCAGGATCTCCTCCTTCAGGCGGATAAGGCCACCCAGAAGCCGCAGAGCCCTGCGGTTCAGTCCCCGGATCAGACGCAGCAGCTCGCAGTGCCTGCCGCTCTGTGAAAGACCCTTCAGCCTCTGTTCCTCCAGGGTAATGTCCGAATTGATGGGAATCCCCGTATACTGCACGGTCTTTCGCTCCGCGAACATGGTAAAGGGCGTCACCACTTCCCCGGAATCCAGCACCTCGCGGCGCACATTTCCGTCGCTGGCCCGCACCACGTCCGCCAGAAAGGCCTCCCACTCCTCCCGGAAAAATTTTGCCCGCTGTATCCACCGGGTCTCCTTGGCCGGGAAGGAAGCCTCCAGGAACAGGGAGTGCTCCTTCATGATCCGCGCGAAAAATAAATGAGTTTCCAGTGACTGTATCATATATACTTCCATATAAAAAATCCTCCTGATTTTGCTTTTCCTCTACATCATATGCAAAATCAGGGGGATTTGCTTTTGCCCCTGCCACGGTTCTGAAAATAAACTTCCCGCTGTCAATCAACGCTTCTCGCAGCTGCTTCCATTCATTCTTCTTCCGCTTCTCCCGCAACCATTTCAATCAACGCTTCTCCCGCAGCTGCTTCCGATACCGAAGAGGCGTCTCATGGGTCATCTCCTTAAAAACCTTTTCGAAATAAGTGATATTGCCAAACCCGGTCCGGGAGGCGATCTCCGTGACGCTCAGCTCCGTCTCCTCCAGCAGCACTCTGGCCTTCCGGATACGGCAGACGGTCAGATATTCCGTGATGGTAAATCCCGTGACGGACTTGAACATCCGGGTCAGGTATGCCCTGCTGATATAAAACCGGCCCGCCAGCATATCCAGGGAACAGGCCTGCGCAGAATGATTTTGAAGATAGAGGGCCACCTCGTGAACCGTCCGGTGGATGCCGGTATGCACCGGATGACCGGATACCTGATTCCTGCGCCAGGCGATTTCCTGCTGTCTGCGATTTCGGACAAAGAGCATCAGAAGCTGCATGGCAAACAGCCTGGCCATGGCGCCGCTCTCCGGCTCCCGGCGCTGGATCTCCCCCTTCAGCATCCCGATCACATCAAGGGCCTGCCGCCAGTCCTCCCCGGAAAATTCCGCCACGCCCCAATACTTCCTCCCAAGGCTGTCCACATCTGGGATTTCCGGCAGAGAAAACATCCCGTCCAGCACGGAAGGGTCAAGCTGCAGCAGAAAACGGTGGTGGCCGGTGCTTCCGCTGACCATGCTGGTCTTGTGGATCTGATCCCGGTTGATCAACACCGCCATCCCCTGCTTCACATGATAAGTGTCCTGCTCAATAAAATAATAGCGCTCCCCCTCCAGCATAAAATACAATTCCGTGCTCTCATGCAGATGCCGCCGGGCCATGGAAAAATCCTGCCTAAGCAGCGTCTCCTCCGCAAATACGCCGGGGATCTGCGCCTGAAAAACAATATCGCTCATTCCAGTACCCTCCTCACGGCACTTCCGCTCATCGCCTCAGCTCCCTATCATCGTCTCAGCTCCCATCGCCCCAGTGCCGGGGCCATTGCTTTTATCTTTATTTTATCATAGCCCACTCCCGGCCAAAAGTAAATCCTCTTTCTTCCTTTTTTGTATCCGATAAGATAATATTCTGCCAAAAAAGCGCTGTTTTTCTAAGCTTTTTATCTCATTTTTTATTATACTGAATGTAAGCAAACAGCTTTTGGCCGCCACAGAGGGAATCCCCCTATATCAGGCCAAAAGCTACCGTTTCCCTACTTTTTATATCAGGAGGAGCATTCTATGCGATACGAAGAAACCACAGAACAGGACATGAGCGTGAAGGATCTGCAGATCGCCTACATCGGCGGCGGTTCCAGGGGATGGGCCTGGAACCTGATGACGGATCTGGCCATGGAGCCGCGCCTTTCAGGCACCGTCCGCCTCTATGACATTGACCGGGAGGCCGCCGAACACAACGCCGTCATCGGCAACCGGCTTTCCGCCAGGGAGGACGCCCCCGGAAAATGGAACTACGTGACCGTTCCCACCTTAAAAGACGCCCTGACCGGCGCGGACTTTGTGGTGATCTCCATCCTGCCCGGCACCTTCGAGGAGATGAAATCCGACGTCCATCTGCCGGAGCGGCTGGGCATCTACCAGTCCGTGGGCGATACCGCGGGCCCCGGCGGGATCATCCGGGCGCTGCGGACGCTTCCCATGTTCGTCACCTTTGCCCAGGCCATCCGGGACTACGCGCCGAACGCCTGGGTCATCAACTACACCAATCCCATGTCCCTGTGCGTCAAGACCCTGTACCACGTTTTCCCCGGGATCAAAGCCTTCGGCTGCTGCCATGAGGTATTCGGCACCCAGAGATTTCTCAGGGACGTATACCAGGAGGTGTGCCATGCAGAGCAAGTGAACTGGCAAGACATCGATGTGACCGTGACGGGGATCAATCATTTTACCTGGTTTACCTCCGCCTCCTACCGGGGCCATGACCTGTTCCCGGTGCTGGAGGAGTATATGGAACACAATTACGAGCCCGCCCCCGGCCTTGATGAAAACTGGATGAGCAAAAACAACTATTTTTCCAGCGCCAACCAGGTAAAAATGGACTTGTATAAACGCTTCGGCTTCCTGGGCGCCGCCGGGGACCGGCATCTGGCGGAATTCATGCCCGGCAGCGAATATTTAAGGGACCCCAAGACCGTAGCCCGCTGGAAATTCAAGCTTACTCCCGTGTCCTGGCGCAAGGAAGATCTGAAGGAGAGGCTTGCCCGGAGCGCCCGCCTGGTATCCGGGGAGGAGACCATCGACCTTACGCCCACCGGCGAGGAGGGCATCGCCCTGATAAAGGCGCTCCTGGGCTTCGGCAGACTGATCAGCAACGTCAACCTGCCCAACACCGCCGGACAGATCGCCAATCTGCCCGCCTCCGCCCTTGTGGAGACCAACGCCGTGTTTGAGCGGGACCGCATCCATCCCGTCGCCGCCGGGGATATGCCGGAGGCGATCCGGGCGCTGGTGCTGCCCCACGTTGAGAACCATGAGCGCATTCTGAAGGCGGCCATTTTCTGCGATAAGGAAATGGTGGTGGACGCCTTTTTGCATGACCCGCTGGTAAAGGGGCATAACCCCGGCACCGATGAGGTGCGCAGCCTGGTGGAGGATATGATCGCGAATACGAGGAAATTCCTGCCACGGGGGTGGGGAGTTTAGGACTATGGGCAACCGAGGTTTTGCCTGAAAAACTACCCTTAACGGGCGAAGGGATACATCATCTTTAAGAAAGGCAGGTATCTTATGTTGGAATTAAGCGCTTGGCTGCAGCGTCTGGACGGGCACCGGGTCACCTCCGGGATACAGATCACCGTCACAGAGCATGAGGGCGTTCATGCCGTTTCCGTGCACGCCTCCTGCAACTGTGCCCTGGACCCGGAATACGGCGTGAGGCTGATGATCGGGGGCCTTCACGAGCTCGAAAGCTACATGGCGGATTACCGCCATTGTGAATACTGGTGCAGGCCCTTTTTCGGCCAGGATCTGGGACTTGTTCCCCCGGAGACCCAGGCCCTTCTGTGGAAGGAGACCAACGGCGCCTACGGCGTCCTGCTGCCGGTGGTATCAGAGCAGTATAAGTGCGTGCTGGAGGGCTTTGAGGAGGGCTTAAGCGCCAGACTTTTCAGCTGGTACAGCAATCTCAATACCTGCGACGCCCTGGCCTTTCTCCTGGCCAGAGGGGAGGATCCCTTTGCGCTCCTTGAGAAATGCGTCACCACGGGGCTTAAGCTTTTAGGCAACAACTGCCTGCCTTTTTCAGAGCGCCGCTATCCGGATATGTTTGAATATCTGGGCTGGGACAGCCGGGACGCCCTGCACATCCGGGTCAACGAGGAAGCGCTGCTGGCCAAGGCCAGAGAGCTGAAGGAAAAGCAGGTTCCCGTAAGATGGTTCCTGCTGGACGATATGTGGGGAGAGGTCCATGAATTTTACGGAAAAGACTACGGGAATTTCGACGAGATGCTGCGCATCATGCGAAGCGGCACCCTCTACTCCCTGGAGGCCGACCCGCAGCGCTTCCCCGGAGGGCTTTCCAGATGTATCGCTCTCCTGCGGGACATGGGTATCCTCACCGGGCTCTGGCACCCCTGCACCGGCTACTACAGGGGTGTGGACCCGGAGGGGGAATTTTTCCGGAAATACCGGGACATCTTCTTCCAGGCCCCGGACGGGGAATTCTTTCATGCGCCCCAGTATGAGAAAGCCTACCGCTTCTACGATACCTGCTATCAGTTCTACAGGGACTGCGGCGCTGAATTTGTAAAGGCGGACAACCAGAGCATGATACGCCGTTATTACAAGGAGCTGGCCCCTGTAGGCGTCTGCGCCCGTAATATCCATGCGGCCCTGGAAGCTGCCGCCGCCCGGCATTTTCACAACCGGCTGATGAACAGCATGGGACTGGCCGGCGAGGATCTGTGGAACCGGCCCGTCAGTCCCCTGTGCCGGTGCAGCGACGATTTTCTGCCCGACAACCGGGACTTGTTCCCCAAGCACGTCCTGCAGTGCGCTTACAATTCCCTGATCGTGGGCCAGTTTATGTATACCGACTGGGATATGTGGTGGACCCACGACGGCCAGGCCATGAAAAACAGCCTCATCCGCGCCGTCAGCGGCGGTCCCATTTACATCAGCGACGAGCTGGGCCGCACCAGGCCGGAGCTTTTAAGGCCGCTGATTCTTTCCGATGGCCGCATTCTCCGCTGCGACAGGCCAGCCATGCCCTCCCGGGATTGTCTCACCGAAAGCCCGGAGCGCTCCGGCAGGATCTTCAAGCTGCAAAATATCTGCGGAACTGCCGGCGTGCTGGCCGTCCTCAATCTGAGCCGGAACGGGCAGCCGGTGACCGGGACCGTCGGCCCTGAGGACATCGAGGGACTGACGGGGGATTCCTTTGCCGTCTACGAGCATTTCAGCCGCAGCCTGCGGATTCTCTCCGCCGGCGAGACTGTACCCCTCACCCTTGGGGACGCCGATGATCTCCGGCTTTATCTGATGGTGCCCCTGGCAGAGGGCTTCGCTCCCATCGGCCTGACTGACAGATTTATCTCCCCAAAGACCATCAAAAACGTCCATGGCAGGCGGGTGGAGCTGTTTGAGAGCGGCGAATTTGCCTATGTGGAGAACGGGACTCTGCATTTTATTCAACTGACAGAGCCCCGCTTTGAGGGAGAACGCGCCCTATAGCCTTCCTCGCATTCCCCCGGTGATCCATGCCAGTGCCGTCTGTCTCATGGTTCAGAGAGAGGCTCCGCTTTCGCTCTCCTTCTCACAGGCGGGCAGCTTCAGGAAATTGGTGGACCTGGTGGTGGTGGC
>CALWDR010000278.1 GCA_944376745.1 uncultured Lachnospiraceae bacterium | reverse complement strand
GACAACGCCCTGCTGGCCCTGGCCTACGGGGAGGCCTGGAGGATTACCAGGGACGAGCTGTATCTTCAGGTGCTCCAGCGGACCCTGCGCTATCTCATGCGGGAGCTGGGCCATGAAAAGGGAGGCTTTTACTGCGGCCAGGACGCGGACAGCGAAGGGCAGGAGGGGAAATATTATGTGTTTTCTCCGGCGGAGATAAAAGCGGTGCTGGGAGAGCAGGACGGGGCCGCTTTCTGCGCCTGGTACGACATTACCCGGGAGGGAAATTTTGAAGGGAAATCCATTCCCAATCTCCTCCGCAACCAACGGTACCGGGAGGTGCCGGAGCATTTGGAAAAACAGCGGATTTTGCTGTACGAATACCGGAAGGAGCGGACGAAGCTTCACCGGGACGACAAGCTCCTCACCTCCTGGAACGGCCTTGCCATCTGGGCCTTCGCCAGAGCCTATCAGATCACCGGGAGCGTGGTCTGCTACCGCCAGGCCAGGGCAGCCGCGGCCTTCCTGCGGGCCAACCTCATGACCCAGAACGGGCGTCTTCGGGTGCGCTGGCGGGGGGAGGAGGCGGCCTTCGAGGGCAATCTTGACGACTACGCCTTTTTTGCCATGGCTTTGTATGAGCTGTATCAGTGCGATTTCAATGAGAGCTGGCTGAGGACCTGTATCCGGCTGACGGAAAAAATGCTGGAATTTTTTAAGGATGAGACGGGAGGCGGCTTCTTCTTCTCGGGGACCCACGGGGAGCCCTTGATCAGCCGTCCCAAGGAGACCTACGATGGAGCCGTTCCCTCCGGAAATGCGGTGGCGGGGCTTCTGCTGGTGCGGCTTTCCCGGCTCACCGGGGAGCTTCGCTTCCGAGAGGCCGCCAGGGAACAGCTGGATTTCCTGCAGGGGGCCATGGAGGGCTATCCGGCAGGGCACACCATGGCCCTTCTGGCAATCTGGGAGTGGGAGCATCCGGGCATCCATCTGGTGTGCACCGCCGGGCAGGAGGTGCCCGACGAGGAGATCCGCTGTTACCGGAAGGGAAAGAGCGCCGCGGTGGACGCCCTTGTGATCACTCCGGAAAACCAGAAAGCCCTGACCAGGCTGATTCCACAGGCGGGGGACTTCCCTCTGAAGGAAAATAAAAACACCTTTTATGTGTGCGAGGGAGAGCACTGCCAGCCGCCTGTGGAGGAGCTTTTATAGGAAGAGCCGACAAGCAATCGGAAGCATGCTTTGCGAGCTTCCCTGTTTTGAATAAAAATGGAAGCAGGAAGGCTGTTTTTAATATCCCAGCGCTTCCCCGATCAGAATGATCTTGATCCGTCCCGGTGTCTGGCACCGCCGGGTGATCACGGTCTGACTGCAGATACAGTTGGGGCTGTAGCAGTCCTCGCATTTGCCGGTGACGGTGCAGGGCGTCCCCCGGTCAAGGCGCAGGGTGTTCATGGGAGCGGCCACATTTTTCACCCGGCGGTAGGCGTCCTTAAGAGTAGGACAGACCTTGTTCATGCCGGCCAGGATGATGACCTGCCTGGGCCCCCAGATCAGGGCGGCCACCCGGTTGCCGTTGCCGTCGATGTTGACAAGCTCCCCCTCTAGGGTGATGGCGTTGGTGCTCATAAAATAGGCGTCGGCAGAAAAGGCCTGCGCCTGGATGGCGTCCTTCTCCTCCTGGGTGGAAGCGGTGTCCCGGTCAAGAAGCTGAATGTCTGTCCGCTCCCGCAACAGAGCCATCATCCCGGTTTCCGCAAGGGTCATGGAGCCGCCGAAGGCCACCTGATCCCCCTCTTTTAGGAAGGAGGAGGCCAGCTTCACGGCCTCTGCGGCAGTTTCACAGTAATAGCCCTCCATCTGGCGCTTTTTTAAATTTTTTAAGATGGTGGCCGAGGCTTTCTCGTAATAGGTTTTCTTTGGGTTCATAGTTGTTTGCCTCCTTTTGGTGTTGAATGTAAACAATAGAAAGCACGTTTCGCGCACTTCCGATTGTCATGAATTAATCATAGCACAAACTGGAAAGTTGTGCTATAATTATGCGATGGAAAGTTCGCCGTGCGTATTTTCTATTATTCACGACAGCCGAAAGTTCGCCGTGCGTACTTTCTATTATTCACGACAGCCGAAAGTTCGCCGTGGGCATTTTCTATTGTCGTGAAGCGGTTTTAAGGAAGGTGGTAAACAAAAATATGAACCATAAGATAAGAAAGCTGGCGGCCTACTATAAGCCTTATCTGGGGCTGTTCTGGGCGGACATGTTTTTTGCCATCCTGGGGGCGGCCATCACTCTGGTGATCCCCCTGATCGTGCGCTATATCACGGGGACTGTGATCCTGCAGGAGCCAAATGAGGCCATGGAGCAGATTTTAAAGCTTGGGGCCTTCATGCTGGTACTGGTGCTGGTGGAGTGCTTCTGCAACTATTTTATTTCCAATTACGGCCATGTGATGGGCGCTAAGATCGAGTACGATATGCGGGCGGAGATTTTCGGCCATTACCAGAAGCTGTCCTTTTCTTTTTTTGACAATCAGAAGGTGGGACAGCTGTTGTCCCGTATTACCAGCGATCTGTTCGATATCAGCGAGCTTCTGCCCCACGGGCCGGAGGCTGTGGTGATCTCCGTCATCACGATAGTGGGCTCCTTCGTGATACTGGTTTCCATCGACGTGAAGCTGACCCTGATCGCCTTTGTATTCATCCCCGTTATGCTGGTGTACGCGGCTTATTTCAACAAGCGGATGAAGCAGGCCTTCAAGCGGAACCGGGCCAAGATCGCGGATATCAACAGCCAGATCGAGGACAACCTCTCCGGTATCCGGGTGGTGAAAT
>CALWDR010000277.1 GCA_944376745.1 uncultured Lachnospiraceae bacterium | reverse complement strand
GCAGCGCCAGCTCACTCACTGTCTGACAGCCTTCCACCCAGGCCTTTATCTTTCCGTCCTTTACCTCTACATTTAATGTATACGTATGATCTGCCGTTTCCGCACTCACATCAGGATCCGGGAAATCTGTAAGATTCGGAAAGCCATTGTTGAGCCCCTTCCCTCTGATACGAAGGATATTATCTTTTCCATTCTCGTTGATAGTCTGGCGCACCGTTATCTGCTCATTATCCAGATTAATGGTTCCGCTGTCCAATGCACTCCTGTCTATGATCGCGATCCCATACTGTGTGCTGTGATATGCAAGCTCCGCGCGGATCTGGCAATTCTCAGGTGTCTCGCCTGTGTAGACCAGAAGTGATCTCTGATTGTCGACATCTCTATGCAGCGGCGACAGCAGACTGTTCTTAAAACCGTCATCGGCCACGCTGCTCTCTTCCGACTGATTCCAGACACTTGCCACCGTGTCCCCCACGGTGCCGTCCACGGTATGATTCTTCGTCCGATACGCTTTGAAGTTCGCATCCAGATCGGCGCCAAGGTCAGTGACGTCTCCTGTTTTGCTTATGTAGCTCGCCCCAAAGCTATCCAGCGACTTGATCCCGAAGGAACGAAAGGCGCCGGTGTTTGCCTGATTTGCAAACAGCGACACGAATCCGCCTGTGTATTGCGCTGTCAGGTCTACAGATACCACATTCTCCGGTGTCTGCGCCTCCCAGACCTTTAAGCGTCCGTTTTTTACCTCCACACATACCTTGTAGGCAATCTTTGCGATCTCTGCATCATCATTTGTCTCAACTCTTCCGGAGTATACCTTCAAGTCACGATTCGCAATGGAGGAAGCAGTAGCAATATGGTTGGTTCCACTAAGTCTTGCATCCGTACCGCTGGTCACGCCTTCCGGCAGCTTCACACTGTCTGCATTGATAGCACCTGCTATTTCAAGCTTTCCACCCTCCGTCATAAATATGATCACGCCTGTATCATTGGTGGGATCATTATCCCTGGAAACCGGAAATATGCCGCTCTTGCTTCCAAAAGCAAGACCCATCATATTCGCGGATGGGAACATTTCGTACTCCACATAAAAATCCGTAAAGGTACTTTTCTGATACGTCAAAGTTCCCACTGCGCCGCTATACGTCCCCCCTGTCAGCAGATGCAAGAAATTGCCAGGGTTCGCTCCTCCGCCTACAGCCACATTTCCATATTGGTCGATCTCAGTGCCGGAAGGTGCACAAGGTCCCATCGTCTTCTTGGTTTCCTCCTCACTGGCAGGAATATACGTCCTTTGCCCTGAGACAGCATAAAAATTATAGGTGTAGACATCGAAATTTGCATCCAGCTCCGCCTTCGATCCATTCAAGTCTGAATATCGCCCTATCCCGAGCTTATAATCAAACTTTGTTTCCGCGTCCTCCTCCGCCTGTACCTTCCCTGCGCCGCCTGAACTGCCGATCAGCGTAATGAGCATGCACGCCGCACAGGTCAGAGCTATTACTCTCCGCATTCTTTTCCACATAATTGTTTTCTCCTTCCTATTCATTGATCTCTATTTTAAAAAGAAATTCTGTTTCATGTTCCCGTATAGGTACCACATCGATGAGGTATACTTTCACCGGTTTCGAAGTATCATGGTCTTTATAACTGTCCTCCGAAATATCAACACGATATTTTTCCCGTTCAAACAGAATCCGCGCTGTCGTAAGATCGATCCTCCCATCTGACACAACAGGCAATGTATATGTTACAAACCGTTCCCGGATGTCTCTGGTTTTTTCGGTATACTCATAACTGTCCTTCAATATGATGGCGCGTTCCTTTATCTCAAATCTTCTGGTGAGTTTTTTTATCACTCCACTTTCGTAAGCTCCGGAAATATCCATGGAAAATGTGCTCTCCCCGGCCCGGACATCGGTCGCTCTATATTCCCCCCCTTCGCGCTGACAATGTCCGTCTATCATCGGAACGCTGTGCCCCCAGGAAGCATGATTCAGCATCTTATACCGTGCGTTTTCATCGAAGGTGTCTCTCGTATATTCGGCGCTGCCAAAATCAGCCAACGGCATGTCATCGCCTGTCACGATCATAAAGCTTCCCAGATCATTGTGATTATGAGGTTCGTTATTATATCCGGCCTTTGCCGCAAAGCTAAAGCCTTCTCCCTGTCGGACAAACCATTGGGCGTCCTCAAAGTAATAGGTTCCATAGGTCGGCGTATCCATCTGATAATCGGGGTCGAACCACAACAATTCTTTGATGGAATAAATGTTTCCGTGCAGCGTCCCCAGACGCAGATCCGGCAGGGAGACCTCTTCCGGATACAGTTTTTTCAGATAACACATCAGTCCCACGCTGAACGTGAACCGGGAGCTTCCATCTGCAAAGCTGACATTTCTCGTGGTCCCCATCCGAATCTTCCGGGGATACGCCGCGATCTTTCTCACCTTTTCTCTGCCGAAATAATTTACCGCCCCTTCGGTATATTCCAGAACACCGCCTGCAAAAATCACAAAATGACCGAAGCCATAGTTCCAGTAGTCATAGCCCTCCTGACAGCAGCCGTCTTCTCCATAGCTTGTCAGGAACAGCTCCGCAGCCTTGAAAAGCCGCGGCATGATTTCTTCGATCTCTTCCCTGGAGCCAAAATGCAGCAGCGCTGCCAGCGTACCGCCGGCACATACCGCTGGCCAGTTGCTCCTGTAATCTTCCCAATGGAAGTGATCGCATTCTTTAAAAGCCTCTATGATCCTTCGATGTAATTCATAACGAATCCGCTCTGTCACATAATAAGGGAGTATTGTTCCAACCGACACAACGATCTCCGTAAGCAGGCGCGCAGTCTCTGCCGCAAACAAATCCACATATTTTATGACTCTCTCCACCGGAGGCTTCTCCCACATAAAAGAATGCGCCGGCAGACACCAGCTGAATTCATCGCAGATACAAAAAATGTGATCCGTCAAGGGTCTGATGTATTTCTCATCCCGGGTCAACCAGAGCGCAATGGAAAGATAAGAGGCATTGTTTCTTCTTTCCAAATACTTTGTCTCAAAATTTTTCCGGTTGCCATTTTCACAGAACTCCATATATTCGCTCATTTTCAGTACTTCATACGTTTTATCCAATGCTGTCTCTGCCCTGGACAAAATGTCCGCTGCAAATGGAGCCGCGATCCTGCTTTCCAGGAGCGCTTTCCTCTGCCTTTCCAAATCCACTCCATAACAATGTCTTCTTTCCATCCGCGTCACATCTGCCTCCCGTTTACTCCCGATAATATCAAGTCTCTAACAATATATTACCATCGCTATAAAGCAAAAAAACCTTTTTTTCGACATTTTTGGTTTGATATTCAACAATCCTGGTGTATAATATTGGTAACATCCTATTAGGAGGCATACCATGTTTTTTGAACAGACAAAATTACTTTTTGATATTAAAGAGGCCGCTTTGTCTAATACTCCGCCAGCCTTTATCCCCATTCTGCAAAATATTTTACATCAGACAGTGCATCGCATGGAACTGACCGTCCACGACGCCGATATAACCATGACCGTTGACGATCTTCCACAATCTCACGCAGCCTTCACTTTGGCGCAAGCTGCACAGGGCTATATTTCCCTTGTTTCAAATTCCCATCGCAACAGCGGCGGCGCATTTGTACAGCTGACGATACTAGAACAGGACAATGTCGTTTTTGATCTGGACTTCAGACAGTTAAAAGACCTGTCCGACTTAGAGCAGTGGTTTGACTGTTACTATTTTCGCGATCTGAATGGAAAGAAAGCCGTTAAAGTTCCTATCGCTGATTTTTGGGCATTGACAGAACGCCATACGCTGAAATGTATAAAACCCCTTGGCGTGCTGGATGATATCACTGATTTTTGCATGCTGACGCTTTCTCTGCGCCAATTTCAGAATTTTAAAGCCATCCTTACGTTTGAGCAGTGCGGATACCGCTATGGTCTGTCCTTTGGCTGCAAGCTCGCACAATTTCCATACTACCGCAATTCCACGACAATGGGATACAAAGCGACCAGCGGCGGTTTCGCTTATGTTCAGCAGGAAGGCTATCGGACAGTCAGAGGCAATCTTGACCAATCCCTCTGTTCCACTCCCGACCGATTGCTCAACTCCTACGATACAAAGCTGCCCACCTTTTATTCCGCAGACGCACGCACCTGCGTCTCCCCGCCCTTCCACACCATAAGATTCCATATCTCCTCTGACGCGATATACCATATAAAAGATAAAATGATCTATGCAAGAACCGGAAATATCACATACCTTCCCCCAAATACAGTGTACAAATCCATATTTACCGTTGACAACAGTATTGTGATATCCTTCGATCTGCTGAGCGGAGGGGATTTCGAAGCCGAAAGCTGTGAGTTCAAATCCCCCAACGACCTGAAATATCTTTTCGAACGGCTGATGGCGCTTTACTCTTCAGAGTCAACACAGAACTTCTTTCATGGAATGTATCTGTTAAATAAGATCTTTTTCTTGATCCAGAAGGAAAAGATAGGCAATATTGCCAACGAAACGGCCAATTATCCGCCAAATCTAAAACCGGCTTTCCTATACCTGAATAAAAATTTTACCAACCCGGATCTCCGGATTCCGGATCTGGCGAAAATGTGTCATATGAGCGAGACCCGTTTTAGATTCTCCTTCCACCAATATACAAAGATGTCGCCGCAGCAATACATTCAAAAAAAGCGCATTGACTACGCCATATTTTTGTTGGACTCTGATTTTTACAAAATCTACGAGGTATCAGAGAAATCCGGCTTCACCAACACAAAATATTTTTCCACCGTATTCAAAAGCCTGACCGGAATGTCCCCGACAGAGTGGCTGAAAAAGCGGTGATCTGCAGCACAAAAAAGGTCTGCCGATAGAACGTGTTCTCAGACTATTCTTTCGGCAGACTCCACTATTTGTAAAAAACATATTCTTCTTCTCAATGCCAATAGGAAGCCCATTTATTTCCGGCATCCGTCAGCGAAAATCCAAAAAAGTACTAAAATCAACCGTTTTCCAAAATTACTTCCTCCCGGCTGGCCACCAGGTCCTTCCGAGGAACCTATAATTCCAGGCTGCTTGCCGCCAGCAGGAATTCTTTTACCCCCATGGTAACATACCCCTTGTTACCGGACCTTCTCAAGCTTCGAGCGGCGGCGGACCGGGATGGACAAAAGCCTGCGCAGCCGTATCTGCAAATGCTTTTCTATCGCTTCCAAACGTTCCTCCGGAAGGTTGAGGCTGGGATGGCGCTGAAACCGAAACCCTATCATGCGCCGGAGCTGCTCTTTCTGCTTACTCCCCATGACCTCCGCACAGACCTCCTCGTAGGAGATGTTATAAGGATTGGAACGGGTCCTGGCATATTCCTCCAGGTGAGGGTAATCTTCCTTTCCCGCATAACAGAACAGGGACAGGCCGTTATCAAAAACAGGGGCCGGCGCGATAACCTTCCCACTGTGGTTATCCCTAAGGACGCCAAAGTTTCCAAAGTGCCTGTCTTCATTGTAGATCAGCGCGTCAAACACCAGCATGCTGCGGATCTGTTCGGAAAACTCACTGCCCAGGCTGTCATAATACTTTAAGCATGCGGCAATCCCTCCCGATCTTACGATCCTCCCAACGGGAATGTAGGCAGTATCAATATCCGTGAACAGCGCGCACTTAGAGGCGGTGATCCCTTTCCAGTTTTCCAGGTCATAGTGTACGGCATTCAGTCCCATGGTTTCCGCGATCTGGGAGGCGTAATACTCGCAGTAAGGCTCCCGTCCCGTATTGGAAGCGCCGGTTGTGCCGCCTTTGTAAAGATAGATGCCGTCGTTTTCCACCAAGCGCCATGCTTTCGGCAGCATGCCGCCCGTGGTCAGCTCCGGGGAAGTGGTGAACGCCTGGCGGCTCTGGCCTGCGCCGGTATAAGCCACCAGCGCCAGGATCTCCGAAAAGCGATTTTCATAGAGGTTATACTGCGAAAACTTCCCCTCAAACCCTGACCGCACTATCCAGTAGCTGTCATTCAAAGACAACCCCTTACACGCATCGATAATCCCTTTGGTATCGTTGCGGCTCAACCCCAGGGTTTTCAAAATCTCGTCCACAAACGCGCGGTTTTTGGGGATCACCCGCCGCTCCAGCCAGTGGATGATCCCCGCGCCGGTCCGCTCCATGTCCAAAGGCAGCAGATGGGCCTGTTCCTCATTGATATACAAAATCTCAGCCACCAGGCCGGACAATCCCCGCTTTTCCATGGAAAAGCGCATCAGCTCCGTATCATAGATCTTTAAGCTGTAAAGATTCCCCATAGGCTCCTCCTTATCTTCAAGCAGAAGAGAAACCTCTTTCCCCAGCGCGGAGGCAATCTTCAGGATCATGTCCAGCGTCGGATTCTGTGTACCGCTCTCCAGGCGGCAGATATTGGAACGCTGTGTCCCGATGAGCCGGGCCAGTTCCGCCTGGGATATCCCCTTTTCCAAACGTGCCTCCACTAACTGTGAAATGATCTTCCGGCGCTCCTTATGCTCCTCCATATCTCCGTCTCCTCAAATCGTTTTTCTTTATGTTATCACAAAGGATAACATTATACAAGAGACGAAGAGAAACTATTGTTCCGAACGGAAGAACCTTTTACCGCTCCGGCTATTTCCCTCCACGGATGGGAAGCCCCAGCCGCAGGCAGTTCCCCAGCAGAATCCCGACTCTAAAAAAGGCCGCATTCTGTAGTAAGCGCGTTACTTTTTATTGCATTTTTCAATAACAAAACCCGCAAACGTTGCATTTATGGGCAGGCTATTTCCTTAATAATGCCTCGATCTCATCCAGCCCTATGTCCGAGTCCGCTTCCTTCTCTTTCATATAATCGCCATATCCCACATCATACTGCTGCATAAAACGAACCGCTCCTACTGGACCAAGAGCGTCCTGTAATGCCTGAAATCCTATCGCTCTTACTTCCGATGGATTATTTAAATTCACACTTAA
>CALWDR010000276.1 GCA_944376745.1 uncultured Lachnospiraceae bacterium | reverse complement strand
AAGACAGATAGCATAAAGAAATAAATATAGGGCAGGGACTGCCCGAATTAACGCCTGTGGAGATAGTAGGTCAAGCTTCTTGCCGAAAGGCAAGAAGATACGAGGTCGATGAAGCAGGAAGCCCATTAGCTTTAGACAATGGGTAGTTCACATCTACCAGTGTTATAATGGACGGATAAAGCACCGGCAGTCGCCCCCGGGAGGAAGCGTGAGTTAAAACTTTGCTTTCGTAGTATTCGTGCCGGCATTTTCCATAGCCGACCCAGTGAAAAAACATGGATTAAAATCTCCCCACACAGCCCATGATAAATTTTGTAAACACAGTCCTCCTGTCTATCGAAAAGGAATACAGCCTCTCGCAACGGCGAAACAAAAAACGGTTACTTTTCATGGGATGGGGATAATAGACAAGCTTTCTAGCTTTTGCCTGGAACGTAGCCCTGAATGGCGATTTTGTTATAAGCAGACCATTGAAAGACGCCGGCACTTGACGAGCCACCGCTTGCGGACGGCGAGTCTAGTACCGTTGCGTCTTGAGTTGAGCGGAAGCGTGTCTGCGTTAACAAAATCGCCATCCGGGGCGACCTCCAGATAAAAACTGTCACTGGTTGAATATTTACCCACCCCCTGAAAAGTATCCCAAAAACGAAATAAAAAGAACAAACATTCGAAATCCCTCTGTACGTTTCTGCCAGATTCTGGTATAATACAAGATAATAGAGTCCGCAAAGCGGTTCCTATTGCAGAAACCCACTTCCCCCAAAAGCCATAAAAGTGAGGACCCACAGATGAGAACCTACAATTTCAACGATAAACTGGACTGGAACCAATTCCAGAAATTAGTCTGCGAAATCATCCAACACCGGGAAAAGCTCCCCTTCCAGGCCTTCCGGGCCGGAAAAGACAAAGGAATGGACGGCCTCTGGTTCTGCGGGGCGGACAACATCATCCTGTAGGCAAAGCGCTACCGGAATTTTTCAGATCTGTACAGGGAACTGAAGACCTCAGAACTGCCCAAAATACAGAAATTAAACCCCAGGCGGTACATCCTCGTTGTCTCCATGGAGCTGTCAGCGTCGGAATATGAGAAGATCCGGGCTTTGTTTTTGGCATACATCAGGCAAAATCAGGACCTTTTGGACGCCAATTCCCTGAACAGCCTTCTGGCGGAGCCGGAATACCATTGGATAGAGAAAAATTTTACAGCCCTGTGGATTCCGGATGGCGCCATTTTGGAGGAATTTCTGCAGAAAATCATTCATAGAGGAACACGCAGCAGGAATACCTGGGAACAGAGGAAGGCAATCGAGGCCTGCAAGACCTTTGTGCAGACCGGAATATACAATGAAGCCAGGACCATGCTGGAAAATAACCACACCGTGGTGATCTCCGGACAGCCGGGAATGGGCAAGAGCACCATAGCCCGCGTCTTGGCGCTGGATTTCCGGACCGCCGGGGGGTATGAGGGCGTGGGTTGGGTGAATATCCTGGAGGAGATGGAAAATGAGTGGGAGGAAGGCGGGCGGAAGCAGGTATTTATTTTAGACGATTTCTGGGGGGCTGTTTTTCACAGGCAGAGAGACCGGAAAGAAAATTACCGTCTGGAAGAGTTGATTTTTCAGATGAAACGGGAGGATGGGAAGCGGCTGATCATCACGGCTCGGGAGTACATTGTCCAGCAGGAGCTTTTTCTGAATCCGGAGCTGGAGGATCCGATTCGGAGCCTGAAGATGGAATGCGTGCTGCGGGAGTATACGGACGCGGAAAAAGCCAGGATCCTGTTTGCCCATCTGCGTGTTTCCGATCTGGAAATGGAGTACGTGCAAAGTATTTATAGCTATTGCAACCGGCTGGTGCAAAATATAAGCTACAGTCCGAGAGTGATCGAGCAATTTATAAAAGAGGTCCCCTGTGAAAATGACACGCCCCGGGAGTATGCCGAGGAGCTGCTGCTGTGGATGGAATATCCTGAGAAAATGTGGGAGGGCGTGTTCCGGGAGCTGTCGGAAGAGGCAAAAATAATTGCCGCTATCGTGGCCATCTCCTACACGCCGATTTCCGTGACGGATATTCGGAATACCTACAGCCGCTATATACAGCGCTTTGGGGGCAGTTCTGCGCCGAAATCCTTTGAAAACTGCATTGCCGAGCTGGAGGAGACTGTTCTTTTCACCTACCTGGACGAGGAACTGGGAGAAATTTGGCTGGACTTTGAAAATCCATCCATCCTGGATTTCCTGCTGTTTTATATTTCCCAAAACCGGGAATTTTACATCCCGCGTCTGACAGAGAGCAGTATTTTTTATAATCAGCTGCTGATGCTGTTGGAACATTTTCACGGTTCCGATGAAGCGTTGAATCAGATGGTGGAGCGGCGCTGCGTGGAGGGATTCTATGAGCTTCCGATGAAATTGGAGGATTACGGGGAGCGGGAATTGGGGGAGGAATTGTTTGAGCAGGGAAGCGCTTGGGCGGGCCGGGCATTTCACTGCATGCGTGTGGCGGAGAGCAGGCCTGGCGGCTATGTATGGGAATTTATCCGGGAGTTTGTTGAAAGCTTTTTCGATCATATGGAAGAAAATAAACTTTTTGACGGGGTGGATGAAATGATGGATTTTGTCGGCCTTGTCGGCGTCTGCGAGGAAAAGGGAATGCATTTTGACAGGCGGAGGCTGATGGAGAGCTACTGGAACCATTGCAGGGGCTGTCGGGATTACGAGGGCTTTTCTCATTTTCAGAAGGTGTATCCCGAAATATACGGCGAATGGGAAGCGCGCTATGTGCATTTTATGAAAAAGAATGTCCGCAAGCTTATTTTGGAAGCGCTTCAGGATTATCAGAAGAAGGACTATCTGGAGAAAATGGATCTCCTGGTGGATTTCGTGCCGGACATTTTAAAAGAGTACGGCCTATACTATACGAAAAAGTTTAAGGAGGAAATTGCGTGCGTCGCCGGAAGATATTTTGAAAAGCCGAAGCCGGGGAGAAAAGCGAGCTTCCAGTACCGGGAGGAGACGACCAGGGAGGAAGCGGATTACCGGCAGGCGAAAGAGGAAGGATACCGTCAGTTTATGGGCGAACCCTCGGTCTACACGGCTGAGGAGGCAATTGAGGATATCAGGAGCTGTCAGTTTGCGGATGAGGAGGAAGCATGGCTGCTTCGGGTGATCGAGAGCGGGGAACCATGGTATTTGTGCGAATTTATGGTGGATACAAACGGCATCCGCCTTTTGAAGCAGGTGGCGGATCAATCTCTGTTAAAACTAGCGGCGTCCCGGCTGGATCTGTTTTATTTTACGGTTTGCGCGGTGATGGTGGAGAAACGGAGGGAATTGGCGTCAAGCCTCATCTATTTTTGCGTGGATTATGCCATTGAGATGCTGGCCAAGGAAATTCCTGTTCTTTCGGAGACAAGGTTCAGACAATCGGATGCCTATCAGAATATAACAGTTCAGACAGCAAGCCACAGACCGCCTTCTCCGAAGGCTATTCGCTGCTGCGCAGCTCCTGTCTGTGGCTGATTGGCGTTTAGCCAATCTACGGCAATAAAAAGACCGCCCTTAGCAAAT
>CALWDR010000275.1 GCA_944376745.1 uncultured Lachnospiraceae bacterium | reverse complement strand
TTTCCAGATACATGGCAATTCCGTCTGCCTCATTGCTTCCAATGACTGCATCTGCTTTTTCCTTCACCGCATCTATCGCATTCCCCATGGCAATCCCCATCCCGCATAGTTCTTTCATTGTGCACCTCTCTTATATGGGCAAATTATACTATAATTATTCCTTTTTCTCAAATATAATTTCAAAAATTTCTCGAACATATTTTCTTTTTCCCTCTTGTCAAATCACCCCCTCTGTGTTATAGTGATTAGAGAACATATGTTTGTAATTCATATTTGAAAGGAAGCTGCAATCACATGCGGATCGCTCAGAATCTGACCCTGATGGAAAAACTGAACATCTTGTCCGACGCCGCCAAATACGACGTGGCCTGCACCTCCAGCGGCGTGGACCGGGGAGGCAGCGGGAAGGGTATGGGGAACTGCGCGGCCCCCGGCATCTGCCACACCTTTTCGGCAGACGGACGCTGCATTTCCTTATTAAAAATTCTTTTTACCAACGAATGCGTTTTCAACTGCGCTTATTGTTATAATAATTGCAACAGCGACGTGAGGCGGGCCGCCTTTACCCCGGAGGAGGTCTGCACCCTCACCATGGAGTTTTACCGGAGGAATTATATCGAGGGCCTTTTCTTAAGCTCCGGCGTCCTTGTCAGCCCCAACTATACCATGGACCTGCTTTATCAGACCCTCTACCGGCTTCGGTATGTACACGGCTTTCACGGTTACATCCATGTAAAATCCATCCCCGGGGCGGACCCTCTGCTGGTGGAGAAGGTGGGCTTTCTGGCGGACCGGATGAGCGTCAACCTGGAGCTTCCCACCGCCGACAGCCTGCGGCGGCTGGCTCCCTGCAAGTCCCGCAGCACCATTCTAAAGCCCATGCGCCAGATTCAGAACAGCATTGCGGCCAGCAGGCAGGAGCTGGCGCTGCTGGAACGCCGCCTGTATCCTGGCCGGGGCGAGCTTGCCCACTGGCAGGAAACGCCCCGCTTTGCCCCGGCGGGCCAGAGTACCCAGATGATCATCGGGGCCACGCCGGAGAGCGATTATGAGATCCTGTCAGTGGCGGAGGGACTGTATCAAAATTTTCATCTGAAACGGGTGTTTTTCTCCGCCTTTGTAAATGTGACGGAGGATTCCGCTCTGCCTGCCCTGCCCGGCGGGCCGCCCCTTCTGCGGGAGCACCGGCTGTACCAGGCGGACTGGCTGCTGCGTTTTTACCATTTCAAGGTGTCGGAGCTGCTCTCTAAGGAAAAGCCGGATTTCAATATTTTTCTGGACCCCAAATGCGACTGGGCTCTGCGCCACCTGGAATTTTTTCCGGTGGAGATCAACCGGGCCGATTATTACACCCTGCTGCGGGTTCCCGGGATCGGTTACAAATCTGCCAGCCGCATCGTGAAGGCGAGAAGGCAGTCTGTTCTGACCTTCTCCGATCTGAAGAAGATCGGCGTGGTGCTGAAGAGGGCCCTGTATTTTATCACCTGCAGCGGGCGCATGATGTACAACACCAAGCTGGAGGAGGATTATATCTGCCGGAATCTCATGGGCGATAAGACTCAGATCCCCAGAGAGATCCGGGAGAGCGGATACCGGCAGCTGAGCCTCTTTGACGAGGGGATGATCGCCCAAGACTCCGCCGCCAGCTTTCAGAAAATTATCGGAGCGTGAAGTTTTCCCTTTCCGTCCCTGTCAGAAAGAAGGTATCTCATGCAGATTTTTATTTGCGAGAACAGCATCGACGGCATTTTCTCCGGCATTTACCGAGCTTATGAGAGCCGCCTGGGCCACAACAATATCCGCCTTGCCGCCGCGGACGCCCTGCTAAGCTATGAGCTGTTCTGCCAGTACGAGGAGGTTCCCGTCGATCCGGAGAACAGCCGGAAGGTGGCCGCCACCCTGCGCTCCCGCCTGGGCCAGGAGGCCTACCGGGACATCTGCCAGGCCATCAGCGCCTGTGAGACAGAAATCGAACGGCGCAAAAACATGGACAAGGCGGAGGCCGTATACAAGACGGTGGTACTGGGGCTCTCCATGAAAAATGGCTCCGGCGTCTTAAGCTGCCTTGGCAGCCCCTACGTGGCCCGGGTCTTTCAGCTTGCCCGCAGCGCCGGAAACGAGGCCCACCATCTTCTGGGCTTTCTCCGGTTCCAGGAGCTTGCAAACGGCGTCCTGTTTTCCCGGATCCATCCGAAGAACGACGTCCTGCCCCTGCTGGCGGAGCATTTCGCGGACCGCCTGCCCATGGAAAATTTCATCATCTACGACGAGAACCGGAGAACTGCCGCCCTCCACAGGAAGGGAAGCGGCTATCTGCTGGCGGAGGTTCCGGAGGCGGACGAGGCGTTTCTAAACCGCTTCTCCGAAAAGGAGCAGGAATACCAAAGGCTCTGGCTGGAATTTTTTCACAGCATTGCCATTGAAGCCCGGAAGAATCCCAGGCTCCAGCGTCAGAACATCCCCAAACGGTTCTGGCCGGACACGGTGGAGCTGGCCCCGGAAGCATTCGGTTAATTCTGAAGTAAACTTCACTTTTCCTCTTGCATTTCTTCCTTTTTCGTGGTAATATGAAGTCAGCTTCATAAGAAGTTTGCTTCATATTACAGGCAGGGACCACTTCCCGGAAAGCGTTCCCTGCCGCGAAAGGAGCTGTAACATGAAAACCAAAGTAAAAGAACTGCGCACGGCTGCCGGGCTGACTCAGCAACAGTTAGCGGACCGGGTCCACGTTTCCGCAAGGACCATTATCTCCATCGAGAAGGAGCAGTACAGCCCTTCCCTTATGCTGGCGTACCGGATCGCCCGCGTATTCCACACCACGGTGGAGGAGCTGTGTTTTTTGGAGGAGAATATGCGATTGGAGGATGAGAAACATGAAGAACTTTGACAAGCTTACTTACACCAAGAAGATCCTATGGCGCATCCGCCTGCTGTGGCTGCTTATGATCCTCAT
>CALWDR010000274.1 GCA_944376745.1 uncultured Lachnospiraceae bacterium | reverse complement strand
ATTCAGCGCGCACTTCATGTGTACATTGATCCATAGTCTTTCGTCCTTCCTTGAAAAAATCTATTGTTTTTTTCAAGTATAGGCTAAACGTCATTTTAGTGAAAGGCGGGGGATTTGACGTTTACAAATATCTTACGATTCAACAGCTGTTCAAATACAGAATATGTCAAATTATAGCCATTTGTTATCATGTCAGCACTATACCTCTTTCGTGCGCATGAGCAAATTTTGATTAGCTCGTCAGATATATATATTATTATCTCCATTGTATTTTTTGACATCAGAGGTTCTCCACCAAACCATACAACATGAACTTCCGTATATTTTGAGATGTTTTTCGCCACATATTTCACAATGGAGGCGGCAGTATCTATATTCATTACACCATTTCTGTGATCTTCGTAACAATAAGAACAGCGAAAATTACAATCTTCCGTCGGCATAATGATTAAAGTTAAACAAGAAGAAAAAATTCTTCTCCATGAATCGGCGCATATATTAATTCTTCTTTTGTTTCCTCTGGAATAATCATGCCATACTCTGCTAATATTTGATACACTTTATCGTCAGAATATTTATCCGGAGAATTGACGCAATTTTCTGCCCTAACTGCATCAGCTCCAGCGAATTCAATAAAACTAGAAGCCCCTCTTAATGAATTATACATCAATAATTTATCAGGTTCAGATCGAAAGCAGTATGTAAATTTTGACCGTATCATTTTCAACCTCCTATATAGCACTTTATACGATTACGTTAATTACATATGTTAATCTACCTAAAATAAACTTCTTAGAAAATTACATACAACCAATTATCGGAATAAATATATGTTTTGCTGTCTCCTCATTGAAATTGATTGGTGTTTGAGCATTTAACATTTTAAAACTTGTTAAAACTCTTATTAATCATCTCCCAATTTATCCCTTTATAAGAAAGAACTGCGAACATACTGAGTATTTAACAGATGGTACCGCAACTGCCATATCGGTAAATTCCTAAAAGAAATGTATCTGACAGAGGGCACAATACCAGGTTCCGGAAAATTTTAAACGCATTGAAACATTCCGTTTGTGCAACAACCCCTTCCATCTTACATTGCGGCCCAGATTGTGTTTATTTCACCTTCACATTCGCTTTTCCATCCTTCACGGCATAGCCTTCCGCAAAGGAACTCACATCCTCGTATCCCGCAAGCTTCTCGCCATTCACAGACACTTCCAGAGCCTCTCCGAAAATCACTACCCTCTTCCATCCGCTTCCGCCCGTGATCTCCACCGTGAACGCGCCGTCACCCACGGACTGGCTCACCATCTCAATCCGCGTATTTTCATCCATAAACGCGAAATTATCACGGGGCTCCACAGGTGGCGCGATCAATATCCCTTTTTCTCTGTTCTCCGGCATGATGTCCATAAGCTCCATGGAATCGCCCAATACCAGCGAAATCACCGCGTCGTTCCGAACATAGGCCAAGGAATTATCACCGGAAATTGAAACCTCTCTTTCTCCTGCCCTCCGATGTTCTCAATATATCATGTCTGGATTAACGCTGCTTATTGGTGTTTTTGATACAAACAAGCTTACACACGCCACTTATGTTAAACGGATGTCCGTGAAGCTGTACATCAATATCATTAACGCTTTCTATGATGTCATTGACACTTTGATCAAGCAATTTTCTACCATCAAATACAGCAATGCGTATTTTACCATCGTTCGGCCACGGCACATTCGCAACCAAACTATATACCGTCTCTTTGGGACATATAATACCGAACAGTTCATCTATCGTTATCCTAAATATTTTTGCCAATTTGGGAAGCAATAGAACATCCGGACAACTGAGCTGTTGTTCCCACTTTGAAACCGCCTGCGTTGAAACACCAAGCCGTTCAGCAAGTTCCTTTTGCGTTAACCCATTAAGGCGACGATAGTATGCGATTTTTAAACCAAGCACGGAATCTTTTTGCATAGATTTTCTTCCTTTCTTAAATTATAATACTTATGGATGATGAAGCACAGATATCATAAGTTGCATATCTATTACTAATAGTTGATATTTAGGATACTAAACAATATAATCATTTGCATCAAATTTGTTATTACGAAATCTGCAACCGGTTTTATCTGGATGCCTATGGTGCTAAATGGCTGGCATTTTCTTTTGAAATAGAATAGTATAGCAAAAACCGATGCCCGGAATTTATTCCAATACCGGGCGTCGATTTTTGACTATTCACGCTTTCTGAACAGGCTGCCGAATATTTAGTTTTATACTCGGACTACAATAAGGAGAAGAAGATTGTTTCGTTTTCTTCGATAGGCATCCCCCCGTTTCTTTTCATCATCTATAAGCAGAATCAAGAATTGTCCTAATGATTCCCCTTCTTACTTATTGTTACCGGCATCTCTGTCATACGAAGTTTAGCACAACCGTACGGAATGAGTTCCATATCCTGTGGTTCGCCAATTGCCTGACGGGATTCTGGTTTTCGTGCACAGACCAAAGTATACCCTTCTTCCAGCGGCCACTCTACTTTTGCCATCTTCGTCCGAATCATCACAGCAGGTTTTTCTGTGGCAAATGGAATCTCTGACACTTCGTGCTCGCATACTTCAAAATTCTTTGAAGCAAAACCATAATTCCAGTCACTTTCCGGGTAATACTCGTAATCGCAATATGGATACTTTCTTTCCACACCATCTTTCACATACTCTTGCATTTCCTTTCGCATCTGAATTGGAAGTGCATACACCAATGCACCGTATTCTAAGGCATGCAGCTGATATGGACGTTTTACAAGATACGGCACATCTGAAAGTTCTATTACAATTTCTTCTCTGCCCGAAAACTCTTTTTCCATGACGATATATGGCTTTTTCTTTACCGTCTGCTCATTCAGTCTGATTCCTTTTGTCCATGACGGGATGCGTACTTTAAATTTAAATTTTACAGGTTTATCCGTATGGATCACAAACTTGCACTGATGTTCAAACGGATAACAGGTCTCAGAAGTAACCATTACATGGGCATCTTTCACCCGAGTTGACAGTGTACATGGCAGCATCATCGCCGCAAGAATACCGTTTCTACATTTTTGAAACACATTCATGGCAAGCTTTGGCCAGCCTTGATTAAAGTTTGCTGTACAACAACCAAATTGAGGCTCCAGCCCAAACATATTGGCATCAGCAAAATTCGTACCATAACTTGGTTTACCAGGCTGTCTATAGCAGGCAATCTGATTTGTCATCTGATCATACTGATGTGTCCACATGTCATCACTGAGTGCTGCAGGAAGTGCATTAAATGCCACCTTTTCCAGTCTGTCCATCCACACTTTATCACCCGTGACACGGAAAAGCACCTCGCAAGAATACATCAGTTCCACCACGCTGCAAAGTTCAAATCCACGATTTGCAGCCAAACCGGCAAGACATTCATCTCCTGAAAATGCTCCCGCAACAGTTCCATGATACTTCGACAGATATTGCCAAAGCTCTTCTGCCTTATTCTCATAAGGTTCCCCCGTTAACTCTGTATATAATGCTTCATATTTAAACATCATGGTGATATTCACAATGTGAGTATCCATAGTCCATTCATTCAATGGAACAACCCACTTATCTTTTAAGGACTCCCAGTCGACTCCCTGTTCCCTTATCATCTTCGCAAGTTCTAAAAGCCAATCTTCCTTTTTCTTTCCGTATAGATACCGAATGGCAACCAGACCTTCAAACCATCTGTATTTTCCCCAACTGATCAAGTGAACTTCTTCATTTTTCATAGAAAGATACAGACTCTTAACTGCGCGGTACAATGCCTTCTCTGCTTTTTGGCTTCCCGAAAACTCACAATACAATGCCAATACTTTTAAAGTCAGCAGATACTCCCATGTACTATCTTCCAGTTCATCTCCGGCTTTTGGACCATCGCAAATCCAGCCATCTTCCTTTTGGCCATCAATAATAGCATTCATATACTTTTCTGCTACTTGTATCTTTTCTTCATCTTCAAGCAAATACGCCAATGGAATGAATCCATCCAGCCAGTAAGGTACTCTCTCCCAGTCTTTTTTGTTCCCTCCGATTCGTACACTGTCCCGGATATCCGGCCATACTTTATGAAGATTACCGGAAAGACCCTCCGCCTGAATCTCAAGTTGTCGTCTCAACCAGCCTTCCGGCTTTATGGAAGCCGGTTGAAATAATGTGTATTTCATACGTCTTACTCCTTTCTTATTTGCAGTCTTTTAAATACCGTTCATCCCACACGGACGGGTAACATATGGAATAGCTTTGCACCGCCTGCCGGCAAGGTCACTGTACACACAGGACCAAGAGAAACAAACTGTCCATCTTCATATCCAAGAAGCTCCTTCTCGGACGTAATGGTAAATGTTCTCTCTTCAAGGTAATTATAATTCACCAGATATACATAACCATTATCGAAAAAACCGATAACACCCTGTTCACCATCTACTTCTTTTATCGCCCCGTATCCGGCAAAAGGCTCTCCCGCCGCTTCATCAGTCCCAATGTGAAAGACAGCGTCTGACTTCCCGGTAAATAGCAGCTTACCGATGTCATAAATCTCCCGGTTTACCGTCTGGACATCATAATAATGCTGGTATTTTTCTCCCGTCCAATTTATCATGGCGTTATCCCACTTCCAGAAATCCATATCGACCGACGGAAGTCCATAGGTAAAATAAGAAACTCTGTGGAAACCATAAGCAAGACACATATTGATCTGCCACCGGATTTCCGGTAATGTCAGATTCCGATAATCGCCATGTTCCGTGAGCAGGGCAATCATCATCTGCTCAAGCTGATTCTTAAGACCGGCTTCCCGGACGCTCTTTAGATTTCCAAAGAAATCTCCCCGGTTATATTCTCTCTTGGCAGCCAGACGAACCAAACGCTCTTTTTCATCCTCAATCTCATCCATCTCCTCCTTCATTCCCGGAAGCTTACGCCCCATGAAAGGATAATGGTCATAGCTTATGAAATCCGGATGTACCGTTTCCACGAAATGTTTCAGATGGCTGGCATAATCCGTGTCTTTAAGCGCCTCCACCGGTGCATAATCCGGAAAAAGATTGATTACCGTCTCCTGCTCGGGGGCATAACGCCGGAATGCTTCCACGATTTTTGCAATCATCGGGAAGTCCTCTGTATTCGGCTCATCCCAGATGTCCCATCCCTCAATGTTATCAAACTCCTTGTAATCATCAACAACCGTCCTGACAACCTCGTCAATTGCCTCCATTTCTCCTTTTCTTGCTGCTGTGATTCTTTCTTCCACAATCAATGCCCGAAGCCCGTATTTTTTAAGCAGTCTGATTGCCTGCTTATTCGTCTCCGTATCATACCATATCTGACATAAGGTAATTCCGGCTGCCGCAATGTCCGCCACCACTTCTTCCTTAACGATGCACTCCGCATTGGGACCGCTGAAATAGGTAATATCAAATTGTTTCACACTATAAATCCTCCTAAATATATTTTATCACTCATTTTTATAATAAATACAGTTCACGGAATATCCGGGCAATTTTTCCGGAACCGATACCTCTTCCCAGATATGATCATCAACGATCTGCATACATTTCTCTGCATCATACCCATCGGTAACTGCGATCGACAGTTCCACCTCTTCTGCATTGGTATTTACAATGACAACACATCCCGTCTCGTCTTTTGCCGCACATGCATATACGCCCGGAATTTCCATGATGGTTGCTACCTGGTTCTTGCGGCGGTAAAGTTCCGAAAAGGCAACAAAGCTGTAATAAGCCGGATACGGTTCACATGTGATCGGATTGAACATTGAGGAATACAGACAGGAACCGCATCCACACCGTGCATCGTAAAACATGGCACTATCCAGTGATGTATTCTGCAGTGCAAGCATCATCCCACAGGTATATGCCGCATGCTCTGCTGTCCCTATCTTCTCTGCTCCGTCGTTCCACTCGTTCAGGGTACACTCGGTATCAACGTACCCTTCTTCATCAAGACGCTTCCGTGCATATGATGCGTATAGGATATTCTTCTCTATGTGGTCATAACTATGCCATGAGAAGAAATCAAGAGGACACTTATTCTCTTTTATAAATTTCAAAAAATCATTAAAATACTGAAGATAATACTCGAATCTCGGTTCTATTGCGGCATGCTCCGCATTTGCATCCTTTGTGATTGCATAAAAACCACAGCTTGCATATCCGCCGATTTTCAAATGGGGAAATTTTTCTTTCAAGTATTTTGAGGCCACGTTGTATAAAGCAAAAAACTGTTCCTGCGTCCCCATCCACATTTCTTTTCCTTCCGGCTCATTCCAAATTTCCCAATATTTAATATCATATTTGAAGCCGTTCGCCCAACCTTCCGTGTAATGGCGGATGATTCCTTCGCAGATCTGAGCCCATTTCAAATTATCCTTCGGCGGAAATACCCGATAAGCCTTTACACTGGCATAATTTTCAATCGTCACTCCCAGCCGGAAAAACGGCTCCACCCCACGCTCAATAAGCGCTGTGATAAGAAGATCCGTAAAAGCGAAATCATATGACTCCGGATCATATGGATCTGCATCAAAGTCACGGAACAGATTCGGAATATCCACAAAACGGTTGCCACCAAAAGGACCGCCTACATCATGAAGTCTGGAATATGGTATTTTCGCCTCCTTCAGATATTCAATCATGGAATAATCATTCCCTTTAATAGGTGGCTGTCCCACCCCCATGCATCGGCTTTATCTCGCCTGTTACCTTATTAAAATCAACTGTTATTTTATTCATAATATCATTTACCTCCCTATAATGGTCATTTTATTAAAACTTCATATTTCCTGTTGGCTGCATCCAGTCTTATCTTTGTATCTCCTACAGCAAAGGACATAGCATCACCGGAAATCAGGGTAAAGACTGCCTTTTCATGTGTTATATCTATCTCCATAACTGCACCGCGGTATGCGAACTTCACATTATATCCCTTCCATTCTGCCGGAATATACGGATTGAAGATGACTCCATCCCTATAATGGCGCATCCCCAGGAATCCGTTCACAACCGTCATCCAGACACCGCCGAGACATGCCATATGTAATCCGTCTGCCGTGTTATGTTTAAAATCACTGATATCCATATAGGCAGAGCAACGGAAAAACTCGTAAGCCTCCGGTTTTCCCAACTCCGCAGCCATGATAGCATGAATTGCCGTGGAAAGTGAAGATCCATGATTACATTTCGGCTCATAATAATCATAATCCCGTATTTTTTCTTCACGCGTGAACTTATCTCCCTGAATAAAATTCAAAAGCACCACATCAGCCTGTTTTAACACCTGCATTCTCCACAGATCCAGCGGATGGTACATCCAGCGGATATCCACATTTTTCGGAATGGTGTCCATATCCACCGGATCATTTCTTACAAAGGAATCATCCTGTTCATGAATTCCCAGTTTTTCATTGTACTTATAATACATATTGTCGGCAGCACGCTTCCACAGATCCAGTTCGTTCTCCTGCAGATTAATTTTGAGAGCCAGACGGGCATATTTTTCCGGAGCGTTTTCCTTCATCTCCTTTACCACATCCAGGGCAAAGCGCAGATGGAACTGCAGCATGAAATTGGTATACATATTGTTATTTACACCGCAGGCATATTCATCCGGTCCGCAGACAACATTAATACAGAACTTTCCGCCGTTTTCTTCAATAAAGCATCCTCTGTGGGCCATGAATTTTGCCGTCTCAAAAACTATTTCGGCACCATAATCATACAGGAACTCCTTATCCCCCGTCGAGTCATAATATCTCCAGATGGCATATGCGATATCGCTGTTCAAATGATACTCCGCAACGGAGGCTTCAAAAACAATACTTGTTTCTTCTCCACTGATGGAGCACCAGGCATACATTGCCCCCACCGTGTTAAATTCCTTCGCCCTTGCTCTGGCAGTGTCCAGAAGGCGATAACGGTACATCAGCAATTCTTTCTGGCTCTCCGGATTCGTGAAGTTATAATACGGCATCAGATACATTTCAGTATCCCAGAATACTTTTCCGCTGTATCCCGGTCCCGTAAGGCCGGTTGCACCGATAGAGCATTGATTCACCGTTGCCAACTGCTGCTTCAACTGAAAGAGACTAAATCTGACTGCCTGCTGATCTGCAGGATTCCCTTCAATGATAATATCCCCTGTCTTCCAATGCTCCGTCCAAAATTCATGCTGTATTCTCTCCAGCGCATCATAGCCCTGCATTTTATTGGCTTTTGCAATATCACGTGCTTTTGCCTCCATGTCATCAGTCCTGTCTATGTATGCACTGAATGCAACGAATTTTTCAACTGTGACCGACTCATTTTCCCGTACCCTTGCAGTAACAATATAACGATAGCAGTTTTCTTCATTTGCGATTTCAACCTCGTAATCAGAAGCACTTACTTCATGCGCAACCGCAAATGCCACCTGCTGTTCTGTGGTACGGACTTCCTGCACATTGCTGTAGATGCCGTCACTGTCCTGCTCCTTTATCAGAATGGTCTGATAATCATTCTCTATTCTGGTACGTTTCACAGATTGCGATTCAACGGTAATGCTTCCGGAAAAATTCAGCGGGGTGACCGTATAACGGATTTCACCGGAGTGCACCTCTTTCATATTAACAATACGCACGCTCCTTACCGCTGCCCTTTTCCCGGCGGATGTCTCAAAGATAAAGCTCCGGTAAATACATCCCCTTCTCATATCCAGTTCACGTACATGTTCTTTCAAATTTCCTTTGGAAAAGCACGCCTTTTCCCCGTCAATATACAAGTTCATGATGCGCCAGTCCGTCAGGTTGATCGTGAACTCATCCTGTTTGGAAAATCCGGGACAATAATTGTAGTGCTTCAACGGAACAGTGGCATAAACACCATTGATATACATGCCTTCACATGCATCAATGCCCTCATCCGTTTCATCATAAGTACCTCTCACTCCCATATATCCATTGCCCAGGGCAAATAAACTTTCAATATGATGAATATCATTTGCATCAAAATCTCTTTCGATAATTTTATTTTCATCAATGGGAAGCGGCTGTTTTCTTCCGGACTCTAAAAATGTATCTATATTGATTTCTTCATAGCTCATGATAAACTGATCCGCAATTTTTTCCGTCTCTTCCCGATTGCCTACACCCACAGTTTTCATGCGGGCAGCCTTCGCCCCCAGAATGCCTGCTTTGGCATCTTCGAATACAACGCAATGAAATACCGGTATTCCCATCCTTTCCGCTCCCAGAAGAAAGATTTCCGGATCCGGTTTCGCATTCTTAATATCATGTCCCGTTACTATTGCATCAAACAGATCGCCGATTTTCAGTCTGTCCAGTACCAGTTCCGCATTCTTACTGGAAGAACATAAAGCTGTCACTACTCCATGTGCCCGCAGTCTGCGTATGAATTCCAGCGCTCCCGGATAAATGTCTTCCTCACTTATATTCTGAAGTAATTCTACATAATACCGATTCTTCCGTTCCGCAAGCAGGATCTTTTCTTCCATCGGAAGCTCCAGTTGATTATGTTTTAAGATCTCATCCAGAGAAGCAAGTCTTGGAATTCCTCTCAATCGATTGTTTATCTGTTCATCAAAATCCCATCCCTCCTCCTCTGCCAGCTGCTTCCATGCCAGATAATGATACCTGTCTGTAAATACAACGACTCCATCCAGATCAAAAAGTGCCGCTTTAATATTCTGATTCTTCATTTTTTATTTTCTCCTCATCCATGCTTTATAAATGCCGATGTTCTCCGGCCCCTCTGTCATTTTCAATTCTTTCAGCTTTGGTTCTTCAAATTTTACCGCCGCCTTATTCGCGCAGAAGGAAACTACGCCTCCGTTTCTGGTGATACCGGAGTAATCCAACAGAGGTTCCTTGGATCCATCCGCATATACGGCAATTCTCTCCCCTTTTCTGACCACCATCAGTTCCGTGCAGGACTTCTTTCCTTCCAGAGCAGTGCTTGCCAGCACCCGGCTGCCGCATTTTAAGAGAAGCCGGTTCTTCCTGTCAAACACCACCGCAACCGCATGATTGAACTTTCCCTCCGGCGAGCAGAGATAGAAGCCCGCATATGCCTCCTCCGGATTGCCACTGAATTCTTTTACCTTAAATTTCGCAGACAGTACAAAGTCCGTCACGCCCATTCCAAACGGGTTTAAGAAGCCGTGGGTATGCGTCCAGCGCTTCTCCGCCGTATTCTCCGTAAACTCCGGCGTCTCATAATCACAGCAGACATAGTAATCCGCGTCATAAGAAGCAGCCAGAGAATTATTGACATGGGCTGTCACTCCCTCTGTAAAATAAGAAATATATCCTTTTGTTTGTTCAAAATCCCGGAGCACAAGCACCGGCTCGCCCTCCTGGCCTGCAGATACGACCAGAATGCCGTTACGGTTTTCCACGGACAATTTGGAACCCCCAACAGGAAGCTCACACTCCGCTATAGCCTCGCCGGCCTTCACCAGCCTCAAACTGCCATCGGAACCGATCCGTACAAGAATACCGTCGCCCAGCGGGCTGTCATATGCTTTTTTCCCAAATTCAAAACCGACAAAACCGCAGCCCTTATCGATGGCATAGGTACCCGTCACCATAAAATCCGTATAGACCTTATTGCTGATTCCCATCTGCGCCTGCTCCATGGACGTCTGGAAATACCCTTCGTCATCATACTCCCACTGTCCGCTTACGATCCGGTAAGCAGGTTCCGTCAGCGCGTCTTTCATGCGTCCAAAGCCCGGCCTTTGCAGCCCCGGAGTATGGGGCGTATGAAAGCTTGCTCCGTCATGAACCGCGTCGCCGAAGCTGGCAAATCCAAACACCGCACTGCTGTCTCCCCATACGGTAAGGCCTACACGCTCCGCGCACAGATTTGCAATCACATTCCTGCCCACCTGTTTCCAATTTATGCCGTCATAGGAATAAACCGCGGAATATGTGGTACCGATTCTCTGAAGCTGAACCAACGCCCTGCGTCCCGGCATAGTATCTTCTGCCGTATGGTATACGACCAGCTTTCCGGCGCTGGCTCTTCCGATAAAGAATACCTGTTTTCCCTGCAGCACCATTCTCCCCGCTACCACATAGATATCCTCGTCCTGTCTTGAGACGATACCTGCATAATCGCCTTCCTTCCCACCCCGGAACTTCACCTCCGTCTGGAATGTCCAATCCTCATCCATTCCATTGGTAAGCATCTGCACACCACCGTTTTCCGGGTACAGCGCCAGCCCGTCCTTCCGGTACCGGAGCTTCCTGTCCGGTGCAAAATCAAACATCGCTGTATTTCCATGCTTAAAATCATCCCACAGGATACTCTTCTTTTCATACTTTACCCGGATATCCGAAAATTCCGCGGTTCCATCCAGCACTGTCATTCCCGCTGATGCATGGTTCGGAATATCCACATGAACATTGCACAGGATCTCGTCCCAGATACTGCCGGGAACTCTTGTGGCATATACGTCATAGGAGTTGTCCCATTTTCTCACAATTTTAATATAAGAGTTTTTCGCAATTCTCCGGCTGACAGCCTTCCGGACCTTTTTCCCGGCGGTTTCCCTCACATATACGGTAACGAAGTCTTGATCGACTGCCGCTCCGATAAAGGCCGGAGTATCTGTCTCCTTTCCACAGAGTACCAGCATTCCAACGCCTTCCCGGCATTTGCACACCGCTGAAATCTCACAGGTGTTGAAAATATCCCTATGAACGAAGATCCCGCTGCCCTTGATACGGATTGCTCCATCACAGGGTACGGTTACATTTGCTGCACAATCCTCCGCCGCCGGATCCGTATGCTCGATAGCAAACCCGCCCTTGAAATCGGCGGAGACACGTCCTTTCACAAAAATTGTACCGCCTGCGGGCAGCATCACATCCAGATATCCGTCCTTTGCGGTGTAAGTTCTGCCGGTGAACCAATCCGTAAACACCGTGCCGTCCACCTCGCCCAGCTCCCTGGTATCTACGGCAAACTCCCGCTGCATGGGATTTCTGCTGGCAACGGTAATGACGGTGGAAGCCGCGTCCTTTCTGGCAAAGGCGATTATATGATTCTCGTCGTCCACACACAGATATTGGATCATTCCGCATCTTAAAGCACTGAAACGTTTCCGAAGCTCCGTAAGCGCCCTGGTGTCATTCAGTACTGCATAATCCCAGTTCGCCTCATTCCACTCCATAGCATAAAAGGTGTCTTTTTCTCTCTCAATCCGGATCTCATCCCCGTAATAGATACAGGGCGCGCCGATCTGCGTCATATGGATCAGTTGGAACGCACGAAACGCATAAGGCTCCACTCCGGTGATTCTCGGTCTGTCATGGTCTGCCATGGAATTATACTGACAGAGAGCGAAAGCCCTCGGCACATTACGAATCTCCTTGTCAAACCGGTCGAACAGAAAGGACTCGGCAATCTCGCCGCGCATATACATAAGGCCGTATTTGACAAACTCCAGATTCCACCTGGCATCCCAGGCCCCCTTATCGATGCTGGGATAAAAAGAATACTCCGACAGCAGCATCACCTCCGGATTGATGGCCCGCAGATAAGAACGTATCTCACCCACAACATCATAATCTCTCACCTTTGAGCCATCCGGATATGTCCCGGAGATGGCGCCTCCACAGTCGAACCGCACCGCATCCGGCGAAAACGGAGCGGAGCAATAGTACTGCAGATAGGAATCCTTCTTCCGGTAGATCAGGTCCCGCAGCCGTTCACTGGCAAAATTCAGGGTGAGTCCGCCCCAGTTTGAGGCGTAGGAACGGGTATCTCCTTCCTCTCCGTTAAAATAAAAGAACTCATGGTATGGGCTGTCCCACTCCTGGGCAGCCCCCGGATGAGGATTCGTGCCTCCGCCGTTGTACCAGATATCCCGCACTGCAACAAAGGTGAGTACCACATCGATCATATAATACATCCCCTTCTCATGCACCGCCCTGGCCAGATTGGCGAGAGCCTCCCGGTTACCGAAGGAATTCTCAATCTGCTTGTAAAACTCAGGCCCATAGCCGGCATTCTGACTCGACTTAAAGATCGGATCCATGAACACAGCCTCACAGCCCAGCGCTCTGATATAGTCCAGCTTCTTCTCAATTCCCTTTAAGTCCCCGCCATATTTATACTTCAAGTTATGCTGGGCCATGTTCCATGGGTTTGACAGGTTCTCCCCGGAAACCGGCTCGTCATTTGTAATATCGCCGTTATAAAAAGCGTCCGGCATAATGGAATACCAGATTATGCCCTTCGCCCAGTCCGGCGTATGGAAACCCGGAAGGATCGTCCAGCAGTCATCCGGTTCCATCCCCTTTGATTCATCAAAGACAGGCGCCTCCTTCCCGATACGGGTACGGCTGTAATAAACTTCATTTTCCGGGAGTTCGTTTCCCACCCGGAAACGGTATTTAAACATTTCTCTCTGCCCGGGGATCGTGCCGATAAAGTATTCAAAATATCCTGTCTCATCTTCCTTTTCCCGCTGCATTCTGCAGGATGTCCAATTACTTCCGTCATGGGAAAACTCCACATACGCCCATGTCACATTGCCCTTTTCTGCCCGGAGACGGACCGTTACCGGTTCCGCCTCCTCCGGCTCTATATTGGAAATATAGATATAACCGCAATCGTGAAATAAGTGTCTGATGGAGCTTCTGTCCGCATGTTTATACAAATCTTCCATGTCTACACTCCTTTTACTGCAATGGTCCGAATCCCTCGTCTTTATCCTGGCCAGGATTCAAAGCTCCGGAATTACCGGTATTGTCTCCACTGTTCCCACTGTCTCCACTGTTCCCGCTGTCTCCACTGTTCCCGCTGTCTCCACTGTTCCCACTATCACCACGGTTTCCACTGTCTCCACTACTACCGTTGTTATTTTGATCATTTTTGTTATCTTCGATCAACGAACCCACATCTTCCAGCTCTGATTCTTTCTCTACATCCTCTACTTTCAGAGTTCCTCCTGATGCATCATCTTCCCGGGAATCATTTGTTACTGACCGCCCGATATGACACCGTTTTGGCCTGCTCGTTTGTCAGTGAATTGCTCTAACTTGTGTCAGTGTTCTTCGCGGTTTCCGGGTGGATCACTCCACCCTTGAAACCACCATTTTGATATATAAGACTTCCATCAGGATTGATCAATCGAACGGAAGCGCATCCTGCTCTTTGATAACTTCATACTGCTTTGCCCGCAGTGATTTAAACCGCCGCAGCTGGTTGCTGACCTTCTCAATATGCGACTGGAGGGTTTCAAGTTCATCGCTGATATCCTCCATGGCAAACCGTATCTCATCCTGGAGCCAGCGGAAAGAATCAAGGGTCCCCTCCAGTTCATCCCGGATATCCATGTATTCTTCCAGCAGATCCCATATGCCGGACTGGCGCATGCGTTCTGCGAAGCTGTCTGCCGGGCGGTGTCCCCTGTTGTCCATCAGACTTCACCTCCCAGCATCTCATGTTCCAGGACGAACCTCACCTGATGCTCGTCCGTGAGGCGTTTCCCTTGCTGGCTGGCATACATCAGACATCCCTCGCAGATGCGGTTGATCCGTCTCGCGATCCCCGTGGATTCCCGGAAAATCTCGTCAACAGCCTTGTCTGTGAAGATATCCTGCCTTCCTCCCGCGTACTCCAGGTGGGAGCGGATATAGTGCTCCGTCTCCGCACGGTCAAGATGGGGCAGGATGCAGTTGATGTCGATGCGCTGCCTGACAGCCGCGTACCGCTGGAGGCGGAGTTTATCCCAAAGTTCTGTCTGGCCGACAAGCACCAGCGCCATAGGGCTCATGGAGTCGAACCGGTAATTCAGGAGGAACCGGAACTCCTCAATGGTCTCTTTTTCCAGCAGATGCGCCTCGTCAAGGATGCAGACGACTTTCTTTCCCTGCACGCCGCGGATGATCTCCACTTCCTTCTGGAGCTGCCTCTTGGCATCCCCGCGGTAAAACCTGGATTCCACGCCCAGCTGGTCGAGCATCCCCTTATAGAACCATCGCGGGGTCAGTTTGGAATCTGACAGATACAGGAAGATATATCCTTCTTTGGGCAGGGTTCCTACAAAGCGCCTCACCAGTGTTGATTTGCCGCATCCAGCATCCGCGGTCACCACTGCGAACAGCTGGCGGTCAGCCACATAGGACAACCGCCCGAGGATGTCCGCCATCGCTGGTGATTCATACAGCTTTTCTGGTGGGACATCGCGTGTGAAAGGAAGCCGCCGCATTTCATAAAAAGCCTTATACATTGCGCCCACCGTCCTTTCTGTACTGCCCGAAAGATATGGCATTGGTCATCCGCTGCCTGGATGCCGTGCTTTTCTTTTCCAGGACATCCAGCATGCGTGAGCGTTCCGGCTCCGTTTCCTGCATGGAAATGGGGAGTGCGG